>UQNC01000032.1 GCA_900542175.1 uncultured Collinsella sp.
AAACTAGCCTCTCTTCATGAGCCCCGCAGTCCGCTCCGACTGCGGGGCTTTTGCTATTCACCTAGTCATTGGGGACGTTCTTAAACGACTAGTCAAACAAGAACGTCCTCAACGACTATTCATTTAAGTTTGTCCCCAATGATTGCGGAAACCCGGCACTTGGGGACGTTCCTTTCCTGCCGGCAGCTTGGGACAGTCCTTAAAGGCCACTGTCGATCAACTGCGGAAAGTGCATCCCAGGATGAACGTCCAAAACGGGATCTAGTTTCCCTTGAGGCCCTCAAACGGAAAATGCATCCCGGAAATATGCCGAAAAGTGGCTCTCAGTTTCCCAAGCAGGCCGCTAACGGAAAGTGCATCCCGCTATTGAGCTCCAAAATGGGATGCGCTTTCCGTGTCGGCAGTTCCTGGCAGCCTGGGGCTACTCATTTAAGTCTGTCCCCAATGAGTGCAATGAGTGCCCAATGACTAGTAGTAGGCCCACATGGCTTCGATTTCGTTGAGGACTTCTACGACGCCCCAGCGGCGAGCGCTGCGGCTTTGCGAGTTGGGGTCGTAGACTCCCACCTGATCGGCATCGTCGATGCCCCAGAGCACGATATAGTGTCCAACGCTGGTAAAGGTGCCGGGACGAACCGATGCGATAATGGGCGCACCCGAGCGCAGCGCCTGGGTGATGGAGCTGCGATCGATATGGAGCTCCGTTCCGTTAAGGCCCAGCTGCCATGCGCCGCGCGTCATAAATGACCATTCGGTGGCGCCGGTGGGGGCATAGTTGCCCGCCTCGGAAAGGGCGCACATATCGACCGGTGTCATATCGGCGTGGCCGGTCTTAAAGATATAGACCATGGTGAGGCAAGTGGGACCGCAAGCGTTTTCGCGAATAGTGCCACCGGCATAGGGCAGCTCCGACCATGCGGGGTCAATTTGGTAGATGTGGGGCATGGTGCCGGCACTCCACTGCGAGCGCGGGGTCGAAAAAGCAAATGAGTAGCCGGGTGCGACGGGAGCTTTAAGCAGCTTGTCCTCGGCAGTGGGCTCAAGACCGGCTGATCCGTGGGAGATACAGGATCCCAAAAACACAAAGACGAGGCAGGCGGCAATGGAGCAAAGCGCAAGGCGTAGGCGGCGGGCCGGAAGCACGTGGCTTGTGGTATGCGACGCGGGGTGAGGGGCGGAATTGCCGCGATCGCGTTGAGGTCGCGAAAAGGAGCGCTTAACGTAGTAGTCGGTCTTACGGCGATCGTAGCGGCGTGGCTGCGATGTGTCGGTCTGGCGTTGGCGTGTGCTCGTACTCATGCGGTCTGACTGCTGCACGGTACGGCTTTGTTGCCGCGAAGAAGCCCCGAGCTGCTCTTGGGGGCGCTGCGGGTTGTCGTTGTCGGAGGTGCTTCTGGGCGTTGGCGTGGTGCGGCCGGCAAGGCGCACGCTTTGTGGCCGTTGGTCGCCGTCATTGTATCCATATGCCATTCGAATCACCTTGCCTCATGTGTAACTTGTCTATCCTACATAAAAAGAGGCGCGACACATGGGTATGTGCGCCAAAAGCCTGACAAATGGTATGAACGTTGCCGCGCCGCGCGCCAAGCGTCACGGCAACAGGTATTCGAAAGCAGACAAGATGAAAGCGTCCAAGACGAATGACGTCTTCCGCCGTTCGTCCCAAAAACGGCGCCGCTCGTTTTGCAGTTCTGCCTTCGGTCGAGCCACAAGCGGCGCTGCTGTGCCAAGGCCGTATCTTAAAGCCACGAAATAAAAGCGCGCGGCAAAACAGATCGCGCAAGGGGTGACGCCAGGGGGCGTCAAAAAGGAAAGGAGGGGAACAATGGCGGACAAGAACGCAGAAGTTGCAGTCGAGGACAACGGCGGCATGAAGAAAACGCTTTCGCTCTGGAACTTCTTCACCATCGGTTTCGGTGCCATCATCGGTACCGGTTGGGTTCTGCAGGTCGGCGACTGGATGGTCGTGGGCGGCGGTCCCGTTCCCGCTATGATTGCATTCCTCTTGGGCGCAATCTTCCTCGTGCCCGTCGGAGCTGTTTTCGGTGAGCTCACGGCTGCTATCCCCATTTCGGGCGGCATCGTCGAGTATGTCGATCGTAGCTTTGGCCGTACGATGAGCTACATCACCGGCTGGCTCCTGGCCCTGGGCAACGGCATCCTGTGCCCGTGGGAGGCCATCGCCATCTCGACTCTCGTGTCCGAGATGTTCGGCAGCCTGCCAGGCCTTGAGTGGCTGCGCGCCGTCAAGCTCTACACCATCCTGGGCGCCGACGTTTACCTGTTCCCGACGCTGATCGCGCTCGGCTTTGCAACCTACGTCATCTTCCTCAACTTCCGCGGTGCCAGCTCGGCCGCCAGGCTGCAGGCCTTCTTGACCAAGGCCCTGCTCTGCGGCATGCTGCTCGCCATGGGCGTCTCGCTGTTCACCGGTTCGCCGGACAACGCCATGCCCGTGTTCTCCCAGGTCACCGGTGCTGGCGGCGGCAAGCCCGCTACCGAGGGCACCAGCCTGTTCGCCGGTATCGTGTCGGTCCTGGTTCTGACCCCGTTCTTCTACGCCGGCTTCGACACCATTCCTCAGCAGGCTGAGGAAGCAGCCGAGGGCCTCAACTGGAACAAGTTCGGTAAGATCATCTCCCTGGCCCTGCTGGCCGCCGGCGGCTTCTACATGGTCTGCATCTACTCGTTCGGCACCATCCTCGACTGGCATGAGTTTGTTAAGAGCCCGGTTCCCGCGCTTGCCTGCCTCAAGGGCATCAACATGCTCCTGTACCTGGCCATGCTCGTCATCGCCACGCTTGGACCCATGGGCCCGATGAACTCCTTCTACGGCGCCACGAGCCGCATCATGCTCGCCATGGGCCGAAAGGGCCAGCTGCCCGAGAAGTTCGCCGAGGTCGATCCCAAGTCCGGCGCTCCCAAGCTCGCCTGCGTCGTTCTGGGCGTCATCACCGTCGTCGGTCCGTTCCTGGGCAAGAACATGCTCATCCCTCTGACCAACGTGTCGGCTCTCGCCTTCATCTTCTCCTGCGGCATGGTCGCCCTCGCTTGCCTGCGCATGCGCTTCACCGAGCCCGACCTGCCTCGTCCCTACGAGGTGCCCGGCGGCAAGTTTGGCATCAGCCTCGCTATCGTTGCCTGCGGCACCATCATTGGCCTGCTCGTGATCCCGTTCTCTCCCGCCTCCCTCAACATGGTGGAGTGGAGCATCGTGATCGGCTGGCTGGCTGTTGGCCTGGCCCTCATGGCCTTCACCAATTCCCGCAAAAAATAACGCCTAGCCGGGGCGGATCGGGTGCGCGGGGCCCTCTCTCCCGCGCACCGAACCCGGCACCACTTGGGTAGTTTTGTGAGGCCTTAACCCAACGCGGCCTCGCCCACTATATGGATCCATAAGGAGGAACCATGTCCACTAAGTATGCAATCGTTGGCGGCAAGCTCATCGACGGTACCGGTGCCGAGCCGGTCGAGAACTCCCTCGTTCTCGTCGACGACAATGGCAAGATCGAGTACGCCGGTGTCATGCAGGACCTTCCCGAGGGCGTTGAGGTTATCGACGCCGCCGGCAAGACCGTCCTTCCCGGCCTGATCGACACCCACCTGCACTTCTCGGGCAACCTGACCGACGATGACACCGACTGGGTCATGCAGCCGCTCCTCGAGAAGCAGGCCGTCGCCGTCAAGCAGGCCTACGACTGCCTCACCCACGGTCTCACCACCGTCTGTGAGATCGGCCGCTTTGGTATCCAGATCCGCGACTGCATCGACAAGGGCGTCTTCAAGGGCCCGCGCGTTCTGGCCACTGGTCTTGGCTTCTGCCGCGTTGCCGGCCACGGTGACTCCCACCACTGCACCCAGGAGCTCAACAAGGAATCCCATCCCTGGGGCGACCAGGTCGATGGTCCTTGGGATCTGCGCAAGGCCGTCCGTCGTCGCCTGCGCGAGAACCCCGATGCCATCAAGATCTGGGCTACCGGTGGCGGCATCTGGCGTTGGGATTCCGGTCGCGACCAGCACTATTGCTCCGAGGAGATCCAGGCCGTGGTCGAAGAGGCAAAGATGGTCGGCATCCCCGTGTGGAGTCACTGCTACAACAACCACGCCGCCGCCTACGACTCCGTTCGCTTTGGCTGCGAGCAGCTGATTCACGGCTTCGATATCGATGAGCGCACCATGGACCTCATGGCCGAGCAGGGCACCTTCTTCACCCCGACGATCGCCTTCCTGCCCACCTGGTACGCCACCTATCCGCCCGTCTACGTCCCCGAGCTGCACGACAAGTACGAGGGCACCCTGGTCGAGAAGGAGCTGCAGCGCAACTACGACTGCCTGCGCGAGGCCAAGAAGCGCGGCGTCGTCATGACGATCGGCTCCGACTCCTTCTCCTTCGTCACCCCGTACGGCACCTGCTCCATCGAGGAGATGTACGAGTTCGTCGACAAGATCGGCTTCACTCCGGTCGAGACCATCACCTGCGCCACCCTCAACGGTGCCAAGATGTGCCACATCGAGGACGAGACCGGTTCCATCGAGGCCGGCAAGTGCGCCGACCTGCTGGTTGTCAATGGTGACGTCGCCGCCGACATCCACGTGCTCAACACCGACAACATGGACGTCATCATGAAGGATGGCTGGATCGTCGAGGCTGGCACTTTTGGTGAGGCTAACAAATACAGCGCCTAAGATACCGTTTGTCGATGGCTTGATGTAAAACACAGTTTTTGATTGCATAATGCAATGGAGAGGGTCGCTTGCGGCCCTCTTTATTGCTATGGGTGCGGTAGATAAAAGGGGATGACGGTGGATTTAAACAGGCTGATTCTGGGCAAGAGCTACAACTCTACCAAGGTCTTTCGTACGGCCCAGCATGTGGTCCAGGCCATCCTGCTCGGTGTTGTCGTTCCGGCGCTTATCCTGTTGCTTATCTGGGATTTGACCGATAATCCCAACCCCGTCCCGGGCGTTGTCGTCATTGCCGGCTTGGTCATGCTGTGCTTCTTCTTCTCGTACGTCTTTGTCGTTCCCGACGACCTCACGTCGAGCGCTACCGACCGCACACTCGCCATCGCATCGAAAATATTCGCCTATACGTCGCGAGGCCTTACGCCCGAAGCGGCCCTAGGCGCTTCCAAAATCATCCTTTCCGAGACCATCGCCTCGGCCATCTGCTTTACCGACGGCAAGCAGGTGCTGGCGAGCTGGGGCGAGGACTCGGCAAAATGCCCCGCGGGCACTCCGGTTGTGCTGCGGACTACGCTCAACGTGATCAACAGCGGTGAGCAAAGCGTATTTTCGCGCGATGCCTCGACTGAGACGGGTGGCTACTTTCCGCGCCTGCGCGCCGGTATCGTCGCACCGCTCACCGTGCGCGGGCATTGCGTGGGCACGCTCGAGCTGTATTATCCCCGTCTGAGCAGCATCGATATGCGCCAGACGGCGCTTGCCTCGGGCTTTGCCGACCTCATTTCCACGCAGCTTGCGAGCTTTGAGCTCGAGCGCCAGGACGAGCTTACAGCTCGCGTGGAGCTGCGCGCCTTGCAATCGCAGGTCGATCCTCATTTTCTGTTTAACACCATCAGCACCATCGTGTCGCTCGTGCGTACCGAGCCGGACAAGGCCAGGTCGCTGCTCATCGACTTTTCCAATTACTACCGTCAGACACTGTCCGATTCCGATACCCTCACAACGCTCGAGCACGAGGTGGAACAGGGCACTCGTTACATCAACCTTATGCAGGCCCGGTATGGCGACGGCCGTCTGCGCGTCTCGGTCGATATCGACTTTGAGGTGCGCGACAGCATGGTGCCGCCGTTTATCTTGCAGCCGCTGCTCGAAAACTGCATCAAGCATGCGCAGCGCGAGACCGAGCCGCTTTCTATTCGTGTTAGGGCTTTTGAGACCGATGACGGTCTGGAGATCATCGTCGAAGATGACGGCATCGGTATGAGCGAAGAAGTCTGCGCGCACCTGTTTGAGCAGCATCGCCGAGAGGAGCCCGAGAGCATTACCGCCGACGGCTCCATCAAGCGAGGCTGCGGCCTGGCGCTCTTCAACGTGCTTCAGCGCATCCATTTCTTTTACGGAGAAGATTCTGGCATGCGCGTGAAGTCCCAGGAGGGCGTGGGAACGCAGGTCATCGTCGAGCTGAACGGCGAGCCGCATGAGCCGGCGCCGATGAAGGTGTAGCGCGCGGTTGGATTGAGAGAGAAAAAGAGGGGAAGCGCATATGTCCGAGGGATGGAACATCTTGGTGGTTGATGACGAGCCTCCTATTAGGGCTGAGCTACGTTATCTGCTGGAAAAGGATGCACGTGTGGGACAGATTGCCGAGGCGGGCAATGTCACCGAGGCCGTGGAGTCGATTCTGTCGAACAAGCCCGACGTGCTGTTTTTGGATATCACGATGCCCGGCCGCTCGGGAATCGAGCTTGCCGAGACGCTGCAGAACCTAAAAACGCCGCCGGTCGTGGTGTTTGTGACGGCATTTGCCGAGTATGCGGCCGATGCCTATAACCTCGATGCCATTGATTACGTCGTCAAGCCGGTCGAGGATGCCCGCCTGTCAAAGGCGCTCGATAAGATCGAGGCCGCCCTGGGCGTTCGTCGTGTCGTCCATGCTCCGCGCCAGCCCTTGCGCCTGACGGTGGATCGCGGGGGCAAAAAGGTGTTCATCCCCGTGGCGGATGTCTGCTACTTTGAGGCGCGTGCCGATTTTTGCAACGCCGTCTGCGCCGAGGGAACATATCTGATCAATGAGTCGATCTCTTCGCTCGAACGTCGCTTGGGCTCCGAGGGCTTTATTCGCGTTCATCGCAGCTATCTGGTCAATTTGGAAGACGTGCACAATGTTGAGATTGGCTCCACGGGGTTGATGGAGCTCAGGCTCGACCGCGTGAGCTCGACGGTGCCGGTGTCCCGTCGTCGTGCCGCCGAGGTCAAGTCGCACCTGGGGCTTGCGTAAGAGGCTTGCGTGCCGTCGTTTACCATCGCAGGTTTGGCATGGGCGCGCGGTGGGCATAATGGGTGGCATCGAATGAAATCGAAAGGATCATTATGCCCGCGCTTATCACCCATCATCTGTTTGGCGAGGAAAGCATCGACCGTCTTCCGCAGGGCGTCATCACGTCCGATGAAGAGCGCATTGCCTTTATCTTGGGCAACCAAGGCCCCGACCCGTTTTTCTTTCACATTCTGACACCGCGTGTTTCCGACTGCACGCTGCTGGCGCAGGTCATGCATCGGTCGCGCATGTCGCGTCAGTTCTCGTGTCTGCGCGATGGCGTGTCGCACCTGCTGCCGCGCGATGCCAACCTGGGCCGTGCGTTTGCGCTGGGCCTGCTGTCTCATTACGTGCTCGACCGCAACGCTCACCCCTTTGTCTATGAGCAGCAGTTTGGCATCGTGGAGTCCGATTCAGAGCTTGAGGATTCGAGCAGTCAGGTCCATGCCGTGATCGAGAGCGACCTGGATGTACTGATGCTGCAGCTCAAGCGCGATGGGGCAACGGTCGAGGATTATCCGCCGGCGGGCGAGATCGTTACCACCGATCGCATCAATCGCGTTGCCGGTGTGCTGATGAGCTATGTTGCCGGACGCGTGTACGGCATCGATATCCCGGTGGGGGAGTACGGTGCTGCCGTAGCCAATATGCAGCGACTTTACCGCGCGATTGAGCCGGCCGGCTCCGTAAAGACGCGCGCGATCTCGCTGGTTGAGGGCTTGGTGCACGACTACTCGCTGCTCGACGGCCTTGCGCACCGCGTGACGACCGAGCTGCCCGAGCGTACCGGCAACCTGGGCCACTTGGCATGGAAGAACCCCTTTACCGATGAAGTCTCGACCGAGAGCTTCCCCGAGGTCTTTGACCGCGCGCTGCTCGATTACGAATGCACGGTCGCACGTTTTATCGAGACCGGTGACATGGATGCCGTGACCAACCATGTCAATTACAGCGGTCGCGTGCTCGGCGCCGACGAGGAGTTCGACCGCGAGGAGTAGGGCCCATGCGTGCCCCTTTGCCGAATCCTTACCGGCGCTTCTGGACAATTGGGGTACGATGAACTAACTGCATATCGGGCGAATACGAAGGGTCCCTGTCCATGAAATACACCAAGCTCGAGCGTAACTGGGTCATGTACGATGTGGGAAACTCGGCCCTCGTGCTGCTCAATACCTCGGTGGTGCCCATCTACTTTAACGCCATCAATACCGGTGCTTCCTCGGCAGACCTGGTGGTCGCTTGGGGCAACGCGCAGACGATTGCCTCGCTGGTCATTGCCATGCTCATGCCCATTCTGGGTGCGCTTGCCGATTACGCCGGCAACAAGATCAAGTTCTTCTTGGGCTTCTTCCTCACGGGCCTGGTGCTTTGCCTGGCGCAGGCTATCCCAATGTCCGCCATGGCATTTTTGACCGTGTACGTGCTGTGCACCATCGGCCTTAACTCTTCTATGACGTTCTACGACGCCATGCTGCCCGACATTACCACCGACGAGCGCATGGACGCCGTGTCCAGCTCGGGCTATGCCTGGGGCTACATCGGTTCCACCGTGCCGTTCATCATCTGCCTGGCGCTTATCATGGGTGGTTCCGCTCTTGGTATCCCCACCATGCTGGCAACGCGTCTGTCGTTTGTCATCACCGGCGCCTGGTGGCTCATCTTTACCCTGCCGCTCATTCGCACCTATAAGCAGAAGTACGGTCGCGAGCGTGGTCCCGAGGACACCATCGGCCACATCGTGGGCGGCGTGTTCTCCGAGGTCGGACACACCATGCGCGAGATCGCCCACAACAAGACCGTGCTGGTCTACATGATCGCGTTCTTCTTCTACATCGACGGCGTGCACACGGTCATTTCCATGGCAACCAGCTATGGATCGGCTTTGGGCATCGACTCGACCCAACTGGTGCTGGCTCTGCTCGTTACGCAGTTTGTGGCCTTCCCGTCCGCCATCATCTACGGCAAGCTTGCCGGTCGCGTGGGCACGCTCAATATGATCTTGGTGGCCGTCGCCGCCTATATGGGCATCGTGCTCTTTGCCGCGTTCTTCCTCAAGACCGCCTTTGAGTTTTGGGTGCTTGCCATTTTGGTCGGCCTGTTCCAAGGCGGCGTGCAGGCGCTGAGCCGCAGCTACTTTGGCCGCATTATTCCCAAGGAAAAGTCCAACGAGTACTACGGCTTCTTTGATATCTTTGGCCGCTATGCAAGCGTTATGGGCACCTTCCTGGTGTCGGTCGTCACCTCGCTGACCGGCAACCCGTCGCTGGGCGTCCTTTCCATTGGCGTGCTGCTGGTGGTGGGCTTTGTGCTGCTGGTCCGTCTGTCCCGCATGTCTCAGACGGCAGAGCAGGCCGCATAGGAACTTGCCGGTAATTGCGTCCGCCGCGATACTCTTTTGGGGTTATCCGCAATAAACATTCTGACTTTCGAACAATGATTAGCCCAAGTGGGTATGATGGAGTCAGCTAGGTCGCGGGGCGTCGCCTGTGTTTGGCGGCGTCCCGTTTTTGTGTTGCAGGGAGGGTAAGGCATGAACGCCACGGTCGTGATTCCAACGTATTGGGCGGGCGATGACGCTCGCGCAAACGCCCCTGGCACCTATGACCATTCGACACGACTCAACGCCGACAATCCCGAACTCGACCGCTGCCTGGCCTCGCTTGAGCAGGTGCGCGACATCCCGCGCATCATCCTTTTGGTGGTCTGTCCCGTTTCTGCCACAGCCGATGTGTCGCTGCGCGTGCACGAGATTGTCGACGCGCATCCCACGCTCAAGGTCACCGTTGTCACCAACACCCAGGCCTCGCGCATCGCAGATCGGGTTGCTCAGATCGCGCCCAAGGGTTCGGGCGAGTGCGTGAGCCTGCGAGGCTACGGTGCCATCCGCAACATGGGGCTGGCCTGTGCCGCTGTGCTGGGGCATGACGCGGTTATCTTTTTGGATGACGATGAGACTGTCATCGACGCCGACTTTATGAAGCGCGCGACCTATGCGTTGGGGCAGCAGACGCGTCAGGGCTTGCCTATCTTGGTCAAGAGCGGCTATTTCTACGATCGCGACGGCTCGCCGCTGGCTCCCACGGACAAGGCAGGCATCTGCCATCGTTGGTGGACCAAGCGCATCGAGTTCAACCGTTGGATGAAAAAGGCGCTCTCGGGCACCCGCATCTCGCGCTCCAACTACGTGTGCGGCGGCCTGATGGCCCTGCACGCCCGCGCCTTTACGCGTGTGGCCTTTGACCCGTTTATCACCCGCGGCGAGGACTTGGATTACCTCTTTAACATGCGCATGTTTGGCTACGACGTGTGGTTCGATAACGAGTGGACCGTGCGCCATCTGCCTCCGGAGTCCGAAAAGCGCTCACCGCGCTTTATGCAGGATGTATACCGTTGGTACTACGAACGGGCCAAGTTGACATTCGCCGCGCATCAAAAGGAGCTCATTCCCGTTACGGCGGCATCGCTCATGCCCTACCCGGGCCCGTGGATTTCGCGCGAGCTCGACGACCGCGTGCGCAAGACCGCTATGGTCCGCAGCGTGTTTACCCGCGAGCATGAGGGCTACCTGCGCATCTGGCGCCATGGTATCGACGAGGCAAAGGCCTATGCACGCCAAAACGCTGCAAGCTACCTGCGTTTCCAGAGCTTTTGGCCCAAGATCATGGACGGGCTTTGGCGTGACGCACAACTGATCAGTATCCTGGAGGGGGCCGAATGATCGACCGCCGCGCCCAGCGCGATAGTTCATTATCAATCTTTCGCATCATTGCCGTTGCCTGCGCCATTTGCGTGCTGGTGTACTTTATTTTTGCCCTGGTGACCGGTATCGAGCCGATCGCCACGGTGATTGCCTGCGCGCTGCTGTGCATCTTTCTGTGCATCTTTATCTTTTTGACGCTCAATCCCGATTCGGTGCGCTCCCAGTACACCGAGGAGACGCTCTCGGTGGCCTCGGCCATGCTCGAGGACATTAAGGGCGGTTTGACACAGGAGTCGGCGCGTTTGGTGTGCCAGCGCATTTTGCCCGAGACGCGCGCCATGACGGTGGCCATCACCGACGAGGACAACGTGCTTGCCTGCGCGGGCGAGTTTGAGGAAAAACTACTGCCAGATTCTCCCATCCACACGCTTGCCACACGCTACGTTATCGAACATGGCATCGTGCAGTCGTTCAACCGTATGGTGGATGTCGTGGGCTCGGACGGCTCGCACAACCAAGTCCCCGCCGGCATTATCGCCCCCATCAAGGTGGGCGATCGTACCGTCGGCACGCTCAAGTTCTACTACAAGACCCCGCGCGCCGTCGACCGTACCCAGTACGCGCTTGCCTCGGGCTTTGCCGAGATTTTGTCCACGCAGCTCGCCATCCACGAGCTCGAGGTGCAAAAGGAACTCACAGCGCGCGCCGAGGTGCGTGCGCTGCAGGCGCAGATTAACCCGCACTTCCTGTTCAACACGCTGAACACCATTGCATCGTTTACGCGCACCGACCCGCTGAGGGCCCGCGAACTGCTTCGTGAGTTCTCATCGTTCTATCGCGCCACGCTCGACAACTCGGGATCGCTTATTCCGGTCTCGCGCGAGGTCGCACAGACCAAGCGCTACCTTACCTTTGAGAAGGCCCGCTTTGGCGAGGACCGCGTGCTTGCGACGTTCGATGTGTCCGAGGATGTGGAAGATACGCTGGTGCCGGCGTTCGTGATCCAGCCGATTGTCGAGAACGCCGTGCGTCATGGTATGGGCGATGACGACGCCCTGAGGATCGACGTGACCGTTCACCAAGACGGCGAGGATGCAATCTTGATTGCCGTGGCCGATAATGGCGTGGGCATGGATGAGGGTACCGCCGCCAGACTGTTTGACGAGCGCTCTGCCCGTCCCGACGCCAGCTCTCCCCAGGGTGGCGGCGCCGGTGTGGCCATGCACAATATTTCGGAGCGCATCCATCGCTTTTTTGGGCCGCACTCCTATACGCGTGTCGAATCGGCGCTGGGCAAGGGCACCAAAGTGCTTCTTCATCTTGATTTGTCAGAGAGCATCTTTGACATTCAAGAGTAAAATAAAAGGCTACGGGCTCAACGTCATGCGACGGATGCCCGGCGTAGTTAGTTGACGAAAGGTTTTATCCCTATGCTGCGTGCGATGATTGTGGATGATGAGGCGCCGGCTCGCTCGGAGCTTCGCTTCCTGCTCGAGCAAACGGGCAAGATCGGCACGATCACGGAGGCGTCGAGCGTCCGCTCCGCCATCGAGATGCTTATGGAAAGTCGCGTGGATGTCGTGTTTCTCGATATCTCGATGCCCGGTGCCTCGGGCCTGCAACTTGCCGAGGCGCTGCATAAGCTCAAAAATCCGCCGGCGATCGTGTTTGTGACTGCGTATAGCGACCATGCGGTCGAGGCATTCGACGTCGATGCCGTCGATTATCTGATGAAGCCTGTCGAGGAAGCTCGCTTGGATCGCGCGATCGAGAAGGTCATGCAACGCGCCAAGCCGGTTACGGACAGCAAAGTGACCATCGAGCGTATCCCGGTGGAAAAGGGCGGCCGCAAGGTGCTCATTCCCGTGGACGACATCCGCTTTATCATGGCCAAGGACGATTACTCCTGCATCTATACCGTCGATGATCGCTTTTTGTCGACGACCTCGCTGGCGCAGTTTGAGGCCAAGCTCTGCGACTTTGGCTTCTTCCGTGTTCACCGCCGCTATATCGTCAACTTGGCGTGCGTTACGGACGTCGAGACGGTGCCCTCGGGCGCCATCCAGCTGGGCATAACGGGCGTCGACGAACGCGTGCCGGTTTCGCGCCGCCGCGTCGTGCCGCTCAAGAAGGCCTTGAGTCTCTAGCGCACTGGCCCCGCAGCCCTGTAGACCCATCGTCTGCGGAGCCGTGGGGCCTTTTTTGTATGTATCTGCCGAATCGTTTTTTGCGGAAGGGATCCCATGAACAGTGCAAGCGCCAAGCGTATCGACATCATCTCGGACACCCACGGCTATTTATCGCCTGCGCTCTTGGATGAGCTTGAGGGCGCAGACCTGATCATCCACGCCGGCGACCTCACGTCAGAGATGGACTACGAGCACCTATGCACCATCGCCCCCGTGCGGGCCGTCTTGGGCAACAACGATTACTACCGCGACTACGGCCCCGATGTAGACCGTCTTGCGCTCTTTACCTACGAAGGCCTCAAATTCGCCGTAGCCCACTACCGCGAAGACCTTCCGGTGGGATCCGTAGACGTAGCCATCAACGGCCACACCCACGTAACCAAAGAAGCCCAAGTGGGCCGCTGCCTAGTCCTCAACCCGGGCAGCGCCAGCTACCCCAGAGGCACCCGAGGCCCCACCATGGCCAGAATGCTCGTCAAAGACGGCCATGTCATAAGTACCAAGTTTATTGACTTGGACTAACCGCAACAAAAACGGGGGATGCAGATGCGTCCCCCGTTTTCATTTGAGCCAAAGGCAGAGCTTCAGCAAGATCCTTAGACAACCCCCGCCGCGGAGAACGGGGCCGCCGAGCCGCGAAGCGGCGAGGAACAACAACGACTCGAACAAAGTGACGGCAGGGAGGGTCTCCGGGGCTGCGGGCGGGGGTTAAGTTTGTCGCGAGTTCCGCACGCAAAGGAAAGCACTTAATGTGCTTTCCGTCTTGCGCAGGACTGTAGAGCAGCAAACTTAACCCCCGCCCCCAGCCCCGGAGACCCTCCCGGATGGCCCCAAAAATTTTTTCAAAAAAGTTGTTGCGCGCCGGACAGACTTCTGTGTATACTAATCCCCGCAGCGCACGCGAGCGGAAACAAACGCGAACGCCTGCCTGGGGAGTTAGCTCAGTTTGGTTAGAGCGCCGGCCTGTCACGTCGGAGGTCGCGGGTTCGAGCCCCGTACTTCCCGCCAACGCAATTAAAGCCACGTCTTCGGACGTGGCTTTTTGCGTTTGATGCACTTTGTTTCGGTAGAACGATCGCCCTGGCGCATCTTCGCCCAGAATCCCCGCGCCTTCGGGAACGCAAGTAAAATCTAATAAGCATATTTGTCTGAACAACAGCTTTGTTGCGCAACACCTGTTCAACGAGACAGGGGGTTAGGTTATACTAAATTGCACTGTAGGCCGCATCTGATGCATTTCGCTCCAAGCGCGGCACTCAGTGGATATCCGATTTACCATTTGGATGTCCTGCGGTCATTTAGCGTCTCGACACAAGCTCGGCCTCGGAGCTCGTTCGAGCTGTTCGTATTCCTTGAAAGGGGAAAAATGGACATATCGAGGAAGACTGATTACGCCCTTCGTATGTTGGCGATGCTTGCCGAGGATCCGGAGCGTTTGCTTTCTGTTCGCACCGCTGCCGAAGAGGTCAATGTTCCGTATTCGTTTGCCCGCTCGATTCAGCACGGTTTGGTCCAGGCCGGTATTGTGGAGAGCCTGCGTGGCGTCCACGGTGGCATGCGTCTCAAGGTCAGTCCGGACGACGTCACTATCCGCCAGGTCGTCGAGGCCGTTCAAGGCCCTATGGTTATGAATGATTGCACCGCGCCCGATGGTGACTGTGCGCGCATGGGCACGTGCTGCTATCATCCCCTGTGGGCCGGAGCTCAAGCATTGATGCGCGACTACCTCGATTCCGTTTCGCTCGGCGACATCGTCGCTCACCGCCAGTTCCCGGCCGTCGATCCCAAGTTCGCCGACCGCGAAGCGTTTCCCGAGTACGCCACCTGTGCGTATACATGCCGGGAGGAATAGCGCCGCATAAGGAGCATAGATATGATTCAGGACCCCTTTCGTTCGATGATTCGTTCGGAAGGGGTCCTGCGTTATCGCGACCTTCCGTGGCGCCGCACGCGCGATCCGTACATCATTTGGCTTTCCGAGGTCATGTTGCAGCAAACACAGGTGCCACGCGTGGAGACGCGTATGCCGGCGTGGCTCGATCGCTTTCCGACAGTGCAGGCGCTTGCCCAGGCCGCGCCTTCCGATGTTTTGGACGCTTGGCAGGGCATGGGCTACAACCGACGCGCTCTGGCGCTCCACAAGGCCGCTCAGCGCGTTGTGGAGGACTGGGACGGTGAGTTTCCGCGTGAGACGCGTGACTTGGTCGCTCTGCCTGGTATTGGCCCGGCAACGGCGCAAGGTATCCGGTCGTTTGCGTTTGACCTTCCAGGCGTGTATCTGGAGACCAACGTGCGCACGGTCTTTCTGCATCACTTCTTTCCCGATGTACCGGCTGTTCCCGACCGCGAGCTGGTGCCGCTGATTCAGGCGGCCTGTCCGGCGGTCCCCGGTGCGGCGACCGACGAGATCGCTCCCTTTGCCGTGCCGCTCGATGATGCCGACACGCCGCGCGCGTGGTATTACGCGTTGCTGGATTACGGCGCATATCTAAAAAAGACGTTGCCCAATCCGTCCAGGCGCTCGGCGGGCTATAGCCGTCAATCAAAGTTTGAGGGCTCACGTCGCCAAAAGCGCGCGCATATCGTGCGCATGTTGCTGGCAGCGCGCGATGGCCAACCGGCGGGGATTACGCTTGCTGATGCCGTGGTGGGCGTTAACGATATGGAAGCGGCGGCTGGGCGCGGGCCGGTCGAGCGCGAGCTTGTCGCGGGCATTCTGGCCGACCTGGAGCGTGAGGGCTTTTGCCGAGCCGAGGGCGATCGCTGGCTGAGCATTTAGCCCGTGCAAATCTGAAGAACAGGATTGTAAGGTTTAGATTTTCGGCAGGGGGTACCATAAAATAAGGCCGCTCAAAGCCTATGGGCGGCATGTATTGAAGGGAAGTACACCTATGGATTTTGAGAGCTCCCAAACCAAGAAGAACCTTGAGACCGCTTTTGCCGGTGAGTCCCAGGCGCACACCAAGTATCGCTACTATGCATCCAAGGCTAAAAAGGACGGTTATGTTCAGATCTCGAATATCTTTGCCGAGACGGCGGGTAACGAGTCCGAGCACGCCAAACTGTGGTTTAAATATCTGCACGACGGCGCCGTTCCGGGCACTCTGGACAACCTGCGCGACGCCGCCGCGGGCGAGAACTACGAGTGGACCACGATGTATGACGAGTTTGCCAAGACCGCCGAGGAGGAGGGTTTTGCCGAGATCGCCGAGAAGTTCCGTGGCGTCGCCGCCGTCGAGAAGGCCCACGAGGAGCGCTACAACAAGCTCGTCGAGCGCATTGAGTCGGGCGAGGTGTTTGAGCGCGAGGGCGTAAAGGTGTGGAAGTGCCTGAACTGCGGACATCTGCACGTTGGTGCCGAGGCACCTGAGGTGTGCCCGGTGTGCAACCACCCGAAGGCGTACTTTGAGGAGCAGGTGGTGAACTACTAGCGCCGATACGAACGTGGACTGCGGAGCGCAGGGCGGGGAAATACCTTTCCCTCTCGCTCACGGCTCCGCAGGGTCGCGCGAGGCAAAGGTATTTCCCCGCCCTGCGCTCCGGCTTCGGGTCGTCGCGTGCTCGCTACAGAAAAGCTGATATTAAAGTTTGTGTGCCGCCCCGATAGGGGCGGCACGTTTTTGTATGGGGGCTGGTTGGGACGGCACCGTTCATGGGTGGGGTACACTGGGTAGCGACTTTTAGTTTATCTACTACCTGATGGGGTGTTTTTTTATGGGTAAGAAGTCTCGGGCTCGGGTTGCTGCGGCTGGAACTCGCAAGGATCCTGGCCGTCGGGTTGTCGAGGGTAAAAAGGCCGATCGTGCCGAGAAAGACAAGAAGGTCGGCGCGCATGCTCATCCTGAGTGGGCGCCTCATTTGAATTCGGCTAGTGAGGATTTGACTGCCAAGTTGTTTACTCTGGTCGAGGTAATTTTGGGCGTGGTGCCCGTGGTGGTCATTGGCCTGTTTCTGGCCTCTAAGGATGCCATGAGCGTGGATAAGCTCACCGATGTCTTTTCTCAGGACCCCTCGATGGTGGTCACGTTTATTTCTGCGTGTTTACAGCCGTTTGTAGCGTACATGCTGTATATGGTCTACCGCAAATACTGTGAGGGCGACGCTGGTTTTGTCGCCGGCAACCTGATCGGTCTTTTGTGCTCCGAGATCCTACTGCTCAATATCCCGGGCGTCATCGGTATGGGCATCTTGCTGTGGCGTGTCTGGCGTAACGTCGCTCCGCACTTTGAGAGCTGGCTGTTTGAGCGTCGCGCAATGGGCGTGCTAGTCGACATCGCGGGCTCACTCGTGATCCTAGTCCTGGCGTTTATGTGTGCCACCGCAGCTCGAGGTCTCGCGGGCATGTAATCTGCTTTCACCAGCTGCGGAGCGCGGGGCAACTGCTGGCTTTACCGCTCCGGGCGTCAGACCCGCGGCGCATCCCTTTCCCTCTCGCTCACGGCTTCGCAGGGTCGCGCGAGGCAAAGGCATACGCCGCGGGCCTGACGGCGCGAGCTTGCCAGCGAGTTTTGGCTAATAGATTGGTTTGTGTGCCGCTCCTTTTGGGGCGGCACGTTTTTGTGTGGGGTCCCTGTCTTCACAATTTTCGTCAAGCTTTTGGTTAGATTTTGGTCAGTTGGCGTAAGGGTGGAAGGCCAAAAGATTGCTGGCGAAAAAAGCTCAGAGAAAGTGCTGGTAGAGGAGTTGTTGAGCTTTTCGACAGCTTTTGAGCAAAAGAAACTTTGTGGCTATTGCCGGCGATTGCGTTGTCGCGGTCATGGCGGTGCGGGATGCTGGTCGTAAGCGTCGAATGCTCCGATTTTGGAGGCCAGCATGGATCTGTTTCTTGAGACTCCGCAGCAACAAGCTGAGCGCATGCTGCGTCAGCAGCAACGGCTCATGGAGATGCAAATGCAAGGGGCGGCAGCCCAGCCCTTTGCGCAAAATGTCGTGCCCGCTGCTGTACCTGCAGCTGTGCCCGGGTGTGAATCGGCGCCAGAGGCCTATTCCGTACAGCAGGATTCATATGCGCAGGAGCTCGCGTTCGATAAACGTCGTGCGCGTCACCGTCGCTGGGCCCAGCGCCTGCGTACGCTGGCGATGATCGTGCTGATCCCGCTGGGGCTCGCGACAATCTTCTTGGCCTCATATGCCCTCACGTGCATCCTCAACGGCGCCTCGCCCAATGAGGTACTTCAGCACTTGGCAGCTCTTGGTCAGCGCTTGGGGGATGTCGCAGCAACCATCCGCGCCAGCTGGGAGAGCTAGCGGACCAGCACCCATAGCGCAAAGGTAACTTGTCTGCGCTCGATTGGACATGAGCTGCGTTTGACAGGGTAAGATTAATCGCGGTTTTTGATTGGTGCTCGATTGGGTTTGTTGGGCGGAGTTTATGTCTGCTATTGATATTGTGCTTGTTGTGATTGCCTTGGTGGCGGTGGGGGTTGCTGTGGCTTGCGCCCTGCAGCTTAAAGGTCTTCGTGCCGAGCTGCGGGAGCGTGGCGACAGCGACGCCGAGACGCTCGCGGCGCTCGAGCAGGCCAACAGTACACTCGATACCCTCAACGTCGCGTTGGCCGAAACCCGACGCACCGCAAACGCCATCGCACAGCAGCAGACGACCGACGCCGCCGTGGAGCAGCAGCGCTACCTGACCATCGCGCGTGAGTTCTCGCAGGCGGGCGACCGTATGGATGACCTGCGCCGCGAGACGACCCAACAGCTCGGCGCCAACCGCGAGGGCATCGAGCAGCGCCTGGACAAGGTGCGCGAGACGGTCGATGCCCAGCTGGGCGCCATCCGCAAGGACAACAGCGTGCAACTCAATCAGATGCGCGCAACGGTGGACGAGAAACTCTCCCGCACGCTCAACGACCGCCTGTCTGCATCGTTTAAGCAGGTGAGCGACCAGCTCGAGGCTGTGTACAAGGGGTTGGGCGATATGCAGTCCATTGCCACCGGCGTGGGCGACCTTAAACGCGTGCTGGGCAACGTGAAGGCGCGTGGCATTTTGGGCGAGGTGCAGCTGGGCGCGATCCTGGCGGACATCCTTACGCCCGACCAGTATCTGGAAAACGTCGCCACCAAGCCTGGCGCCTCGGAGCGCGTTGAGTTTGCCGTCAAGCTGCCGGTAGACGAGGTCGACCCCGTGCTGCTGCCAATCGACTCCAAATTCCCGGGCGATGCGTATGAGCATTTGCTCGACGCCCAGGAGTCGGGCGACGCGGAGGCCGTCGCCGCCGCGCGCAAGACGCTCGACACCATGGTGAAGCGCGAGGCAAAGGACATCTGCGAAAAGTACCTGAGCGTGCCCGCGACCACCAACTTTGGCATTCTGTTCGTTCCGTTTGAGGGCCTGTACGCCGAGATCGTCAGCCGACCTGGGCTTATCGAGACCCTGGGCCGCGACTATCACGTCAACGTTGCCGGCCCCAGCACTATGGCGGCCGTCCTCAACAGCTTGCAGATGAGCTACCAGACGTTTAAGCTGCAAAGACGCACCGACGACGTGCTACGCGTGCTTTCCGCCGTCAAGGCCGAGCTGCCGCGCTATCAAGCGGCGCTGCGCCGCGCCCAGCAGCAGATCGAGACCGCGGGCAAAACGGTCGAGGGCATCATCACCACGCGCACCAACGTTATGGAGCGCAAGCTCAAGGATATCGACGCGCTGGAAGATGCCAAAGAGGCCGACGAGATCTTGGGACTTACGTCCGCGGGCCTGCTCGCAGACCAAGAAGACGAGGACTAGCGGCACTTGACGGCGGGGCGTCTGCGCAGGCGCAGGGCGCGGGCGCTTTTCGCGTCGCACTTGCCTAAAACGCACTTTAATGTGCAACAATGGCCTTTCGCCCTATCAGACGCGAAAGGAAGCCCATGTCTCAGAGAAGCACCAGCCCGCTCAAACGCTCAACCGTGCGCCGCACGCTGCAGCGTTTTTGGGATGTCACGCGCACGCAGCCGCTAATCGTCTTTCTCTCGGTGTTCTCGTCGGCGGGCTACATCTTTTTGCTCACGTTTGCCAACACCTACGTTATGGCCCTCATCGTCGATCGTGTCCAGGCCGGCCCCGTAGCGGGCGACCAGGTGTTTGAGGTCTTCGGTCCCTACATTTTGGCGCTCGTGCTCGTCAACCTGGTGGGCCAGATCCTCTCCAAGCTGCAGGACTACACCGTCTACAAGCTCGAGATCGCGGGCAACTATCACCTGGCGCGCCTGTGCTTCGACACGCTCTCCAATCAATCCATGACATTCCACACCAGCCGCTTTGGCGGATCGCTTGTGAGCCAGACGAGCCGTTTTATGAGCGGCTACACGGGTCTGGTCGACGTGACGGTGTATTCGCTCATTCCCACCATCACCTCGGTTGTCTGCACGGTGACGGCGCTCGCTCCGGTGGTGCCCACATTTACCGTGATCCTGGTGGGCATCATGGTCGTCTACATCGCGTTTGTCTGGCTTATGTACAAGCGCATCATGCCGCTTTCGGCCGCGACGTCCGCCGCACAAAACAAGCTCTCGGGTGTGCTGTCCGACGCGGTCACGAACATCTTGGCCGTCAAGACCTGCGGGCGAGAGGACTTTGAACGCGATCTGTTCGACACCGCCGATCGTGCCGCGCGCGACGCTGAGACGGTCTCGATGCACGCCATGATGCAGCGCAACTTTACGACCTCGGGCCTTATCGTCATCACCATGGCCGTGGTGAGTGTGTTCGTGGCGGGCGGCAACGCGTGGTTTGGCATCTCGGCCGGCTCGCTCGTCATGATCTTTACCTACACCTATAACCTCACCATGCGCCTGAACTACGTGAGTTCCATGATGCAGCGCATTAACCGTGCTTTGGGCGATGCGGTCGAGATGACGCGCGTGCTGGATGAGCCACGTTTGGTGGCAGACGACCCGGACGCCCCTGAGCTCAAAGTGACCGAGGGCGCGATCGATTTTGAGCACTTGAGCTTTGCATACCGTGACGCCGCGGCGGGCGATAGCGTGTTCGACGACCTGACGCTCCATGTGCCGGCGGGCCAGCGCGTGGGCCTGGTGGGTAAATCGGGCTCGGGCAAGACGACGCTCACCAAGCTGCTGCTGCGCCTGGACGATGTTCAGGGCGGCCGCGTACTCGTGGACGGTCAGGATGTCTCGCGCTGCACACAGCAGAGCCTGCGCCGCCAGGTTGCCTACGTGCCGCAGGAGGCGCTGCTGTTCCACCGCTCCATTCGCGAGAATATCGCCTACGGCCGCCCCGACGCCACCGACGAGCAAATTCGTGAGGCGGCGCGCCTGGCCAATGCCCTGGAGTTTATCGACCGCCTGCCCCATGGCTTTGACACCATGGTGGGCGAGCGCGGCGTCAAGCTTTCGGGCGGCCAGCGCCAGCGCGTGGCCATTGCCCGTGCCATCCTCACCGACGCGCCGATTCTGGTACTCGACGAGGCGACGTCTGCCCTCGATAGCGAGTCCGAGGCGTTGGTGCAGGAAGCTCTCGAGAACCTGATGCGCGGCCGCACCTCCATTGTGGTGGCGCATCGCCTGTCCACCGTGGCGGCGCTCGACCGCATCGTGGTACTGGCGGATGGCGAGATCGTCGAGGACGGCACGCATGTGCAGCTCGTCGAGGCGGGCGGCGAGTACGCGAGCCTGTGGAGCCGTCAGACCGGCGCATTCTTGGAGGCGTAAACGTCTCGGACGTGGGACAATTGTGCCCATAAGTTTATTGTGCCGTTGAGCCGAGGAGTCGTTATGCCACGCGAGACCAATGCCGCCAAGCGCGAGCGCGCCATCGAGGTGTGTGAGCGCCTCAACCGTCGCTATGGCCCGGTCGAGTGCTTTTTGGACCACGAGAATCCCTTCCGCCTGCTGATCGCGGTGCTGCTCTCGGCACAAACGACCGATGCGCAGGTCAACAAGGTGACGCCGCGGCTGTTTGCCCAGTGGCCCACGCCCGAGGCCATGGCCGGGGCGAGCGTAGCTGACGTGGCGGACACCATCAGGTCACTCGGCTTCTACAAGAGCAAAGCCAAGCATGCCGTCGAGGCCGCGCAGATGATCGTCGCCGACTATGGCGGCGAGGTGCCGGCCGACATGAAGGAACTCGTGAAGCTGCCGGGCGTGGGACGCAAGACGGCGAACATCGTGCTCAACGTGGGGTATGGCATCGTAGAGGGCATTGCGGTGGACACGCACGTCAACCGCATTGCGCACCGCCTGATGCTGAGTCCCAAGACGCATGCCAAGGAACCGCTCAAGACCGAGCAGGATCTGCTCAAGATTTTGCCGCACGAGTATTGGGAGTCGGTCAACCATCAGTGGATCACCTTTGGCCGCGAGATCTGCGACGCCCGCAAACCCAAGTGTGACGAGTGTCCGCTGGCAGATTTGTGCCCCAGCGTGCGCGTAGCGGGGTAGGGCGGAACGCATCTCCGTCTGGCGTTTTTGTTGCGGGGCTGGGTTTGCCCTTGAGCCGGAGTCCTCTCCATGCGCTACCATGACAGACAATGTATTTGACGTACGACCCGCCGAGCTTGCCCCGGCGGGCTTTTGGCGTTGCGATGCCGGAGGAACAGCATGCTCATTCACCGTATAGCCGCGCAGCTCTACACTGCCGAGGCGCTGCAGACCGTCGAGGCCGGACTCGATGCCGGCGAGGACGTGACGCTGGCCGTGTCGCAGTCGGGCCGTACGCTCATGGCGGCCGCCCAGTTTGCGCGCCGTCCGCGCCCCACGGTCTACATTGTGAGCGGCGAGGACGCGGCCGATCGTGCCGCCCGCAGCCTTGCCGCCTATGTGGGGCTGGCGCACGTGTGCCGCTTCCCCAAAGAGCGCTCAGCGGTGATGAGAATGACGAGAAGTCGA
>UQNC01000033.1 GCA_900542175.1 uncultured Collinsella sp.
GGCCCTCGCGGCCTAGTCGCTATTTAGGGCGTCCAAGATTTGGGACGCAGTTCATTGTGGGGCGGGCCTTGCTGTTGGGGTTAGCGTTTCTTTCCGCGGAAGAAGAAGCCGTGCAGTGACGGCTTGAGGCCGCGGTTGGCGCGATGCTCCTCGACGCGCTCGTGGATCGAAGCGACGCGCTCGATGACTTCGTCGGGAATCGGCACGTCGGGATTCATGTTCTCGACCTGGCTGACCTCGGCGGCGGAGACCTGGTCGATAATGGGCACATCGTCGTGCGAGATGACAGGTGTGGCGTCTTCCTTCATCTTGCGATAACGCTGCATCATGTCGGTCTGTAGCTGCTGGGCCGAAGGCGGCGTCCAGATGATGGCGTTGGCGCCGGCGGCGATGGTTTCACGGATGCTCTCGGGCGTCTTGCCGCCCGGCGCGATGAGCGGCAGGTTGGGATAGTGCTTGCGCAGCTCGCGTAGGACCTGGGGCGTGTTCTTGCCGGCGGCGATGTTGAGAATCTTGGCTCCAGCGCGCACCTTGGCGTGGGCATCGTCGTCGCAGCGAACGACCGTAGCGATGACGGGGATGTCGGCAATGTTAGTGATGTGCTCGACCATTTCGGCGGTGGCGGGGGAGTTGACCACACAGCCCGCCGCGCCCTGCATCTCGGAGACGGCTGCCATCTGAACGGAGCGCTTGCCGGTGGTGGTGCCACCGCCCACGCCTACGAAGACCGGGCACTCGGCGACGGTCAGCAGCGCCTGCGTAATGGCGGGCTGCGGCGTGAAGGGGTAAACGGCAAAGACGGCATCGGCGTTGGAGTTGCGGATGACCGCGACGTCGGTGGTGTAGATGAGCGATTTGATACGACGGCCGAAGAGCGTGAAGCCGCTGGCTTCCTCAATCTCGTCAGGCATGCGAAGGGCCGCCTTGCGCAGGCGCCCGTCGATGGGCAGCGGCTCCATGGGAAGCAGTCCGTTGGGGGTCACGGCTACCTGGGGTTCGGTGAACTCGTCTGCGAGCTCGACCTCGGAGAAATCGACCGAGGCGACGATGTCCTCGTGAACCTCGGCGGGCACATCGATGGGGGCTTGGTCGTTTGCCGCGGCAGGCGTGTCGAAGGAGCTGGTGCCGACGAAGGCGTCGACGCGCTCATTTAGATCGTTGAGGGTATCCATGGAAGCTCGATTCTATGTGATGACGGCCGGCGCGATGCAGCCGGAATTGCGAATGCTAAATCGTTTGACGAGTTGATTTTTCCCCGCCGCGCCATCCGTTAGACCGAAGGGCCGGCGAACGTGAAGGAGCTGTGGTGGCGGGTATTGAGGTGCTATCTTGAATGTCCCGTTTAAAAGAGAGGTGACGCGGTATGGAATTGACAGCAATGTTTGGCTCGATTGGCCTGTGTGTGGGCGCAATCGTTGCCGCCGCGGTCATCTACTTTGTGGTCACGGCCATTAAGGGCAAAAGGGCCGAACGCAAGGAGCGCGCGATGCTTAAACAGCATCGCGACCAGCAGGGCAAACGCGCACGGAGATAGCTTGTTGAGTTTTGGATCCGTGCGCTAGCTGCGTTTTCGGATCAGGGCAATGTAGAAGCCCTCAAATTCGCGGCTGGGCGGAATGGTGAGCGTGCCGGGCAGGCCGTTGGCGATGGCCGATACCTGACCCGCGGCAATGGCCTCGGTCAGGGCGTTGGACTCGATGCGCGGCTCCTCGCCAGCTTCCTGGGCGCGGCGTGCCTCACTTTCGCTTGGCGTGCCGTCGAGGGGGATGAGCTCGCAGTCCATATGCTTGTCGAGGGCCTCTTGCAGGGCGTCCTCGTTTTCCTGCGGCAAGATCGAACAAGTCGAATAGACGAGCGTGCCGCCCGGTTTGAGGGCTCCCATGGCGCGGTCCAGAAGCGCACGCTGCGAGCGGGCGCATTTGACGAGCAGCTGCTCGGTCAGGCCGCGCAGGCTTTTCTCGTTGCCGCTGATGACGGTGCCCGTGCCGGTGCAGGGAGCATCGAGCAGGATGCGGTCAAAGCGGAAGAACTCGTCGAGCTCGCGTGCGTCGGTGCGCATGACGGGCACGTTTTTTGCGCCTTGGCGGTGGAGGTTGGCTTCGAGCTTCTCGGCGCGGGGAATGCTCATCTCGCAGGCGGTAAGGTGCGCCTGCCCCTGCGTGAGGGCGGCGATCTGCGTCGTCTTGCCGCCAGGGGCTGCGCACATGTCCAGGATGTCCTCGCCTGCCTGAGCGCCCAGGACCAGCGGCGGCATCATGGACGACAGGCTCTGCAGGTAGATCTTGCCGTCGCGGTAGATGTCGAGATCCCACAGGTCGGAAACCTGGGCCTCGGGCAGGATGAAGGCGTCTGGGTACCAGGTGACGGGGTTGTGGGCGATGCCGGCGGCATCGAGCGCCGCAGCGATGTCCTCGGCGGTTGCCTTGAGCGTGTTGGCGCGCAGCGTGACCGGGCGTGTGGCCGCGGCGCCGAAGCCCTCGATCATGAGCTCGGCATCGGCGGGCGCATAGGCGCCGGCAATCGTGTCGACCATAAAGCGCGGCAGGTCGGCGGCGGAGTGTTGGGCGGCAAGCTGGTCGGAAAGCTCGGTAGCAGCAAACTGCCTGAGCTTGAGCTCGGCCTTGACCTGCTTTTTCTGCTTACGACGACGCGGCTTGGACATCCGTCTTTCCTTCCTGTTCCATTACATGTCGAGTGTTTAGTACTGGCTCTCGTGCTTGCTGAAGAAGTCGAAGCGCGGGGGCAGCGGCTTTACGCGGTGCTCGCCGGGCTTCTCGCCTAGGCTCTCCACAAACTCATCCGTGGAGGCGAAGATGTTATCCCAGCTAAAGAAGGCGACCGGATCGACGTTGAAGTACTCGCAGATGAGCTCGCAGCCGGCAGGGACGATGCCGTGCATGAGCACGGTCGCCACGCGCAGCTCGGTAAAGGCGTCGACGAGGGCCTGCGTCATTGCGGCGTTTGCCTCGTTACCCTCGAGCTTGTTGGCGGCCTTGGAGGCATCGCTCCAGCGCTTGTTGGCGGCGCGCAGGTAGTCGTCGCACACGGCGAGCGCGCGGTGCGTCTCGAACTTGTACATGGCCTGCTCAAAGGCAAGGGCGGCCTGCTCGGCGGCCTCGACCACGGCGGCAGAGGCCGCGCCGGCGGGGATACAGCCGTTGCGGTAGGGGCTCTCGTCGCCCTCCTTGACGGCGACGCCGTAGAAGCAGCTGCGGGCCAGGCGGTTGAACACGCCGGTCAAAAGGGCGCTCTCCTTAAGGGCCGGATCGATGACGCGCTTGTCGTCGCAGGCGCGCACCTCGTTGCCGTCCTTGTCCTTGCCGGTCACGCGGGTGTCGTATGCCTTGGGGCTAAAGCTCACTGGCTTTTCGGACAGGCCGAGCGACAGCCAGTGCGCGCGCATCTGCTCGCAGGTGTAGTGGTTGAGCAGGTCGTCTGCCGGCGGGGGAGGCGTCTGCGAGGACGAGCTGGCCTTTTTGCCCATGTAGAGCAGGTGGTAGCAGGCGCTGACGGTGCTCTGCGTGAGGCCCCAGCCCAGGGCCTCCCACATGGCGGTCTGCGCGATGCAGTAGAAGTAGATGTTGTCCTGACCGATAAACTGGTAGATCTGTGCGTCGTCCGAGCACCACCAGTCGCGCCAGTCGAGCGAGCTGTGCTGGTAGGTGGGCGCGGGCACCTGCGTGGAGTCGGCAGCGGGCTCGCCCATGAGGGCGGCGTCCTGGGCGGCGACGCCCTCGGTCACGCCGGCGGCCTTAGCATCGCGCGCGAGCACGGTACGCGTATAGCTGATGGGCGCCCACAGGCTCTCGGGCCAGCACCAGCAGGTGACGTCCGAGACGCCATCGACCTCGGGCACTGGAACGCCCCAGTCGATGTTGCCGGTGATGCGGAAGGGCACGAGCGCCTTGCCGCTGCGGAAGCGCACGCCGCCGTTGGCGAGCACCGCGTGGGCGTCGTCGCGCTCCTTCCAGCTGGGGAAGGTGACGGTAAAGCTGCTCTTGTTGCCCTCGGGCTCCAGCACGGTGTGCTCGGGGAGCTGGTCCTCGACGGTATCGAAGGCCTCGCGGAACTTGTTCTGGATGTAGAGCTGAGCCGGCAGCAGCCACTCCTCCATGGTCTTGGAGACCACGGAGCGAACCTGCGGGTTCTGGGCGAGCTTGGCGGTGTAGGTCTTCATAAAGTCGAGGTAGGCCGGCAGGTCAAAGTAGAGGTTGTCGACCGGGCGCAGCTCGGGCACCTCGCCGGTGAGCTGGCTCTTGGGCGCGATGAGCTCCTCGGGCTCAAACTGGTGACCCAGGTCACATTCGTCGGCGTAGGCTTTCTCGGACTTGCAGCCCTGGATGGGGCAGCGGCCGATCACCTGGCGGCCGTTGAGGAACGTGCCAGCCTTAGCATCGTAGAACTGCAGCGTGGAGCGCTTGGAGATGGTGCCCTGCTCGTGCAGGCGCTTGATAATCTCCGCGGTCACCTCGTTGTGAATCTGCGCAGCCGGCTCAAGGCCCGAGCCGCCGTAGATGTCGCAGCTGATGTTGTAGTTGTTGAGGGTCGCGGCCTGGCGGGAGTGATTGGACTCGACATACTCGCCGATGGACTTATCGTAGCCCTCGTTCTCCTTGAGCTTGCGGTAGCTCTCCATGATGGGCGAACCGTAGCAGTCGGTGCCCGAGGTGAAGATGACGTTCTCGCGGCCCAGGCGGTCGCGCAGGAAGCGGGCGAAGAAGTCGGCCGGGACAAAGACGCCGCCAACGTGGCCAAAGTGAAGGCCCTTGTTGCCGTAGGGCTCGCCGGCGGTAACGATGGCGCGGCGAGGCCAGCTGGGACGGTCGTTCATGGAGTATTTGGATGCCATGGGACTCCTTCGCATATGGTAAGAGCGCGGCCGGGCGCAAGGCCTGGCGATGCGGTGGTCAATTCGTGCATATCGTTCGACATTATCGCACATGCGGACGGGTACGTGGCAGGGGCGCTATCCTAAGATGCTATGAATGAGATTTCCAACATACATGCGTTTGAGGACGAGGATTTTCTACACGCTTGCTTCGTGTGGGGGATGGCCGTGATCGCGGTGTTTGCCGTGTGCCTGGTGCCGATGTTTATGCTGCTGGGCGGGCCTGCGGACTTGGATGCGGCTGAGGCGGGCGGCTGGACCACCGTCGTGGGCTGGATGGTCGGTGTGGCTGCGGTTTCTGCAGCGTCGTTTGCCGTGCACGAGCTGGTGCATGCGGTGTTTTTTAAGCTGCTGGCGCCTGCGGGCGCGCATGTGACCTTTGGCGCGAATCGTGAGACGGCGATGATCTATGCCTGCGCCGAGGGCGTTGTGTATTCGCGTCGGCGGTACATGGCCATTTGCCTGGCGCCCACGGTTGTTTTGACGGTGGCGTTTGCCCTGGGGTTTGCGTTCTCGGGCTATCCGCTGCTGTGCTACCTGGCGGCTGGTCTGCACTTGTCGGGCTGCGTGGGCGATTGGTATTACGTGCGGGCCATCCTGCGCGACCGCCGCATTGTCGCCTGCGAGGACACATCCTTTGGCGTGCGATTTTTCGCAAGGTAGTCTTTTTGGGATGATTTTTCTGGGACGGGGATTAAAAAATCATTGCAGAGGAGGAGATGCTGATGAAGCCGTTGCTGCTGCACGCCTGCTGTGCGCCGTGCTCGCTTGAGCCGGTCCGCCTGCTGCGCGAGGAGGGGTTTGAGACCACGATTTGCTGGACCAACCCCAATATTCAACCGCGCGATGAATGGCAGCGCCGCCTGGACGAACTGCGCCGGTGGTGTGCCGATGGCGACATCGAGCTTATCGAGGCAGGCGAGGACCGCGAGCGCTGGGAGGCCGGTGTGGCCCCGTTGAGCGCCGATCGACCCCGTCGCTGTCGTGCGTGCTATGCCCTGCGTCTGGCCGAGGCATGCCGTGTGGCCCAGGAGCGCGGGTTCGAATATGTGGGTACGACGCTCGCCGTCTCGCCGTATCAGCTGTTCGATACCTGCAATGATGTGCTTGAGCGCTTGGCTGCCGCCCGCGGTCTCACTCCGGTCATTCGCGATTTTCGCCCGTATTACCCCGAGGCGACACGCCGATCGCGCGAGCTGGGCATGTATCGGCAGAACTACTGTGGTTGCCGCTTTTCTGCTGTCGAGGCGGCCATGGACCGCGCCCGCATCCGCGACGAGCGCAAAGCCGCCAAAAAGTAGTTCGTTTGGGACGTCAGCCTGCTAGGATGTAGAGCGGACTTTAGCTATATAAGGAGTATCCGACGTGTCTATGCGTACCGATGATTTTGACTACAACCTTCCTGAGGAACTGATTGCCCAGGCTCCTGCCGAGCCGCGCGACTCCTGCCGCCTGCTGGTGGTTGATCGCAAAGGCTCCGAGACAGGAACGCCGCTAGAGCATGGCGGTACCGTTGAGCACTGCATCTTCCGCGACATCATCGACTATATCGAGCCGGGCGATGTGCTCGTCATCAACCAGACGCGCGTGATGCCGGCCCGTCTTATCGGTCGCAAGGCTGGCTCGGGCGGTGTGGTCGAGACGCTGCTGCTCAAGCGCCGCGAGGATGTTGACCCGCTGGGTCACGTTTGGGAGTGCCTGGTCAAGCCGGGCAAGCGCCTGAAGCCCGGTGCTCAGATTGAGTATCGCGCCGGTGGCGCCCATGCGCCCGAGGGGGCTCCCGTGGTGCTGATGGCCGAGGTCATCGACTTTGTCTCCGATAGCCGCGGAGGCCGTCTGGTGCGCTTTGAGCCGGCCGGCTGCAATGCCGCCGGCGAGCCGCGCACGCTCGACGAGGCCATTCATGCTGCCGGTCACGTGCCGCTGCCGCCCTACATTACCGATTACGAGGGCGATCCCGAGAAGTACCAGACCGTCTACGCCATGAAGGAGGAGCACTCGGCTGCCGCTCCTACGGCGGGTCTGCACTTTACCCCCGAGCTCATGGCCGCTATCGAGGCCAAGGGCGCGAAGTTTGCCGCCGTCGAGCTCGAGGTGGGTATTGATACCTTCCGTCTGGTGGAGGAGGACGACCCCACGCAGCACGTCATGCACACCGAGCGCTACCACGTGTCACAGGAGGTTGTCGACGCCGTGCATAAGGCGAAGGCCGAGGGGCACCGCGTGATCGCCGTCGGCACCACCGCAGTACGCTCGCTCGAGAGCGCCTTTGACGCTGAGGCACCGGTGTCCGATCCGGCCGTGACGGCGCGCTATTTTGAGGGCCGCGAGGATGGGGCCGATACGCTCGGCCGCGGCGACATCGTGGCGCGCGAGAACGCTACGACGCAGCTCTACCTCATGCCCGGCTCGACCTATCACGTGGTCGACGCGCTGATCACGAACTTCCACGTGCCGCGCTCCACGCTCATGATGCTCGTAAGCGCGCTTGCCACCCGCGACCAGATCATGGATGCCTACGCCGCTGCTATCGAAGAGCGCTACCGCTTCTTCAGCTTTGGCGACGCGATGCTCATTTTGTAGGTTACGGCGTTTTGCAAACGCCGTAACCGGCCGACGCTGCAAACCCCCCTAAGCGGCAATCTGACGTTCAATCGTCGGGCATGACCAGAAGGTCAATGCCCTCCTCTTTCACGTCACCTTGCTCGCTTAGGGGCGTTTTCGCTGACTTTGCCAAAGCATCGGCAGGTACTCATTGGGGACGTACTTAAATGAGTGCCTGCAGAATGAGAGTGGATAATCTCCCGTTTTTGGCCTGCTTGGGGGCTCAAAGTGGGAGATTATCCACTCTCGTCATTGGGCTTGTCGTTGGGGACGTTCTTGTTTGACTAGTCGTTTAAGAACGTCCCCAATGACTACTTGCTTGCGAACAGCCAGACTAGGATGATCACCAGGATTGCGGCGATGATGCAGGCGATGGCTCCGGTGAATTTGACGCGTGAGTCGCGGGTGCGCTCTCGTACGTCGTCTTCGGCGGCCTCGAGCTGGGCCACTTCGCGCTCGGTTTCGGCGTGTTCGGCTTTGTCTCGGGCCAAGGATCCTGCAAGCGACTCAGTGATCTCTGGGTGGTCGTGCACTTCGGTCGCCTGTTCGATGATCGACTGCGCATGTGCGGCATCTGCTTGGGCGTTGGCGATGCTCTGCTCCTGGTCGCGGCGTGCCTTGTCCTCGGCAGTGATCTTCTCGCGCAGTTCGCGCTGACGAGTCGCGGCGGCGGTCTTTGCCGTCTGCAGCTCGTCGCGCGCGGCATCGGCTTCGGTCGTCACGGCTTGGTGCGCGCGTTTTGCGTCGGCGATAGGGGCTTGAGCCTGCTCGACGGCCTGCTCGGCTGCGGCAAGCGAGTGCTCAAGGTCGGCGGTGATGCGCGGGACATCTTCTTCGGCTTTACGCAGGGCATCTGCCGTGTCGGAAATCTGCATCGAGAGCTCGCTGGTGCGCACCGTATAGTTGGCGGGATTTGCCGAGGGATTGCGTTGCAGCTCGGCATACTCATGGCGCAGCGTCTCGAGCTGGGCGCGCGTGGCGTCGACGGTTTGTTGTGCGGCCGCAATGCCGGCGTCTCGCTCGGCCTTCACCTTGTCGCGGATGCGCTTGGAATCCTCAAGACGTCGAACGAGGCGGTTGCCGGTCTCGCGAGAGCTCGCCTCGCGGGCCTCCACGGCGTCGAGCGCGGCCTTCAGGCGGAGCTCAGTCGCGTCATCCTCTGTCTTCATTTGTTCGAGCTGACCCTTGAGCTCTGTCGCTTTGGAGGCGTGGGCATCACGATCAATCTCGGCGGCCGCTGCAGTCTTTTGGGCCGTGGCAATCGCCTGGCGCTGGTCGGCGACGATCTGGTCGTAGCGGCCTGCGATATCCTGGCGCGTCTCGAGTTCCTCGGCCTGATCGGCAATGCGCTGCTCAAGTTCGGCCAGGTGGGCGCGGGCATCGGCAAGTGCCTTTTTCGCGGCGTTCATCTCGCGCATGGCCGAGGCACCCTGGGCGATAAAGGTGCCCACGGCGTTCGCAGTGTTCGAGACAGCGGTCCCCAGATCGCGGCTCGCGGCGGAGGAGTGCGGGGCGGTCGGGCGAGCGGTGTCGGCAGCGTCCGCATCGGCAGTCTGCGGCACGGCGATATTGCCGGTACCGCCTTCGATCACAGAAAAGCCTGCTGCGTGCGGGTCGACCGCATCGGTGCCAATCGTGGGATGCTCGAGCTGCAGAAACGAGGGCATGGTGCTGCCCTGGTCGGCAACCGGAGTCTCGCCGGGTACGAAGGTCGAGGCTGCCTCGGCGGCCTCCTCTTCCTCGGCGTCAACGTCAGCGTCGGCCACGGCGTCTTTCATCGCTTTGACGGCATCCATCATGGAGTCCATGACGGCGTCGAGCTCTTCTTCCGAAGAAACCTCGATAGGGCCCGCAGCTTGCGGAGCAGCATCCTGTACGGGGCGGTCGTCCTGAGCGGGCGCATCGTCGTTTTGCTCGTCTGCATCTTCGGCGCCAGGGGTTTCCGCCGTAGCGCTTTCGTCCAAGAATGGGCCGTCGAGGTCAATATCATCGCAGGTCACAGCGTCGGCATCTGCAGTGACGTCTGCGGAATCATCAATATGCTGTTGAGTCTGGGGGTCCAGCTCGTCTGTCATAGGCATGTGCTCCTCATCGTTGTTTGTCACCCTATGATAAAGTCTCGCGCCGACATCCCGCGCGCTGCAGCAAAGTTTCAAAACGTGTTCGATGGCTCGCGTCGATAGCAAAAACTCGGCCACTTTATCCAGTTTGTACTTGACATTCCCTTCGCCGAAAGACGTTGCGCCGTTCGCCTGCCATGGGCTTTATTTTTCACTTGAACCCGCTAAAGTTGCATTTCAGCTTTTGGCGCGTGAAGTTGGATGCGCGCAGTCGACGGGCAGGCCCGTCGCGATTTGAAAGGACTTTATATGGGACTTTTCACTGGTAAGACCGTGATCGTCACCGGCGGCGGCAAGGCCACGCTCAAGGACGGCTCCGCTGGCTCCATCGGCTACGGTATCGATATCGCTTTTGCCAAGGAGGGCGCAAACCTCGTCATTACCGGCCGCAACGTTGCCAAGCTCGAGGCTGCCAAGGAATCCCTCGAGGCCGAGTACGGCGTCAAGGTTCTGCCTGTTCAGGCCGATGTCTCGGCTGGTCAGGACAACGAGGCCGTCGTCCAGAACGTCATCGACAAGGCCATTGAGGAGTTCGGCCGCATCGACGCCGTCGTCAACAATGCTCAGGCCAGCGCTTCGGGCGTGACGATCGCCGATCACACCATGGACCAGTTCAACCTCGCCATTTACTCCGGTCTGTATGCCACCTACCTGTACATGCAGAAGGCCTACCCGCACCTGAAGGAGACCAAGGGCTCCGTGGTCAACTTTGCTTCGGGCGCCGGCCTGTTTGGCAACTATGGCCAGTGCAGCTACGCCGCTGCCAAGGAGGGCATCCGCGGTCTGACCCGCGTCGCTGCCAACGAGTGGGGCAAGGACGGCATCAACGTCAATATCGTTTGCCCGCTTGCTTGGACCGCCGCGCTCGAGAACTTCCAGGATGCCTATCCCGAGGCGTTCAAGGCCAACGTCCACATGCCGCCGGCGGGTCACTACGGCGACGTCGAGAAGGAAATCGGCCGCGTTGTCGTTCAGCTCTGCGGTCCCGACTTTAAGTATATGAACGGCGAGACCGTCACCCTCGAGGGTGGCATGGGCCAGCGTCCTTAGGGGTTCCGCCGTTCTACCGAACGGCGGACCGGCCGACGCTGTGCGGGCCGCATTTGGACAATCTGCCGTTCAATTTCAAGGGCGCGACCAGAAGGTCAGCGCCCTTTCATTTCACGGCACCTTGTCTCAAATGCGACCCGCTCGCTGACGTTGCCAAAATATCGGCGTTGCCGTGGCTGGTAAATAGCTCCACTCATCGGGGACGTACTTAAATGAGTGCCCGCAGAATGAAAGTGGATAATCTCCCGTTTTTGGGCTGTGCTTTGGGCAAAAGTGGGAGATTATCCACGCTCATCCGGTAAGCGTCCAAAAATCCACGCTCATTTGCCGTGTCCCTGCCGTATCCTCCTCGCACCAGTTTCTGTCGAGTCGGTGCTTCTTGCGGGTTGCCCGTATAATGGTTTGCGTATGAACCGCAACCAAGGAGTTCCAGTTTATGGACCAGAACCTTTTTAAATTCGACCTGATTGCCGAGGATCCGACGACGCACGCGCGCGCCGGCGTGCTGCACACCCCGCACGGCGACATCGAGACGCCGATCTTTATGCCCGTGGGCACCAAGGCAAACGTCAAGGGCATTCCTACCGAGACTGTCAAGAAGCTCGGCGCCCAGATCGTGCTCGCCAATACCTATCATCTGTCCATGCGTCCCGGCGAGGATACCATCGCCGAGCTGGGCGGCCTGCACAAGTTCATGAACTGGCACGGCCCCATCCTCACCGACTCGGGCGGTTTCCAGGTCTTCAGCCACAACGATGCCGTCAAGCTCACCGATGAGGGCGTGCGCTTTATCGTCAACGATTACGACGGCCGCCACGTGTTTTGGACGCCCGAGGACAACATGGAAATCGCCATGAAACTCGGCTCCGATATCTGCATGCAGCTCGACCAGTGCCCGGGCTATCCCGCCACGCGCGCCTACGTTGAGCGCGCCGTTGAGCTGTCGAGCATGTGGGCCGAGCGCTGCTATAAGGCGCATACCCGCGATGACCAGGCGCTCTTTGGCATCGTTCAGGGCGGCATGCACCTGGATCTGCGCCTGCGTTCGCTGCGCCATCTGGAGGAGTGCGGCGACTTCCCGGGCTATGGTATCGGTGGCTATTCGGTGGGCGAGGATCACGAGACCATGTTCGAGACCCTGGCGCCGCTCGTGAGCGAGTACATGCCCAAGCATAAGCCGCGCTACCTGATGGGTGTCGGCAACCCGACCACGCTCGTGCGCGGCGTTGGCGTGGGCATCGACATGTTTGACTGCGTGCTGCCGACGCGCACCGGCCGCATGGGTACGGCGTTCTCCAGTGAAGGTCGCCTTAACTTCCGTAACGCGCGCTTTGCGCACGACGACGGCCCCATCGACCCCACCTGCACCTGCCCGGTGTGCACGGGCGGCTACAGCCGTGCGCTCATTCGCCACATGGTCACGCAGAAGGAGATGCTCGGCGGCATTTTGCTTTCGATGCACAATATCTACTACCTGCTCAACCTTATGCAGCGTGCCCGCCAGGCCATTATCGAGGGCCGCTACGGCGCATTCGTGAGCGATTGGATGAATAGTCCTGCCGCGGTGGATTACTAAGGGCGACAGACACGCTTGCAGAGCGTGGGCAACGGCAATGGTCGAGCGCCAGCCGGTCGTCACATTCGCTGACACCGGCTGCGCGACCGCTGGCCGATAGCTTGTAAGTGCTTGATGCATCGTGGGTACCATACCGAATAGTTGATGTTCGGGCGGGTGTTTGACGCATGGCGTCGACCCCGCCCGTTTTTCTTTTTCTCGATAGGAGTACCCATGATTAAGAATGAGAACGTCGAGGGCGAGCCTGCCTACGACGAGACGTACCGCCGCGGCCCCGTGGTCATGCGCGGCCCCATGATTCCTAAGGACAACACCTACGCCAACCTGCTGGCGCCCGAGGAGTCGACTGACTGGCTGCACGCCGACCCCTGGCGCGTGCTGCGAATTCAGGCAGAGTTTGTCGATGGCTTTGGCGCACTTGCCGAGCTTGGACCTGCGGTGACTATCTTCGGTAGCGCCCGCACGCCCAAGACCGATCCGCTCTACAAGGCGGCGCGCACCGTCGGGCGCAAGATCGCGCAACGTGGCGTGGCGGTCATCACCGGTGGCGGCCCTGGCATCATGGAAGCGGCCAACAGGGGAGCAGCGAGTGTCAACGGCAAGTCAGTTGGCCTAGGCATTGAATTGCCGCACGAGCACGGGCTCAACAAATACGTGAACCTCGGCATGGACTTCCGCTACTTCTTTGTGCGCAAAACCATGTTTGTTAAGTACAGCTCGGGCGCCATCGTATTTCCCGGCGGCTTTGGCACGCTCGACGAGATGTTCGAGGTTCTCACGCTGGTGCAGACGCACAAGGTCAAGCGCATGCCGCTCGTGCTGGTGGGCACCGAGTACTGGCAGGGCCTATTCGACTGGCTCAACGGCCCGGTGATGAGCACCGGTATGATCAGTCCGCTCGATCCGGATCTGGTACACATTACCGACGACCTCAACGAGGCCGTTGACATTGCGCTCAGCGGGCTGATGTAGAGTAGCTAAAATGGGACGGGGCTAAAAAGACCGGTGCGTAACGTTACATGCCAGTCTTTTTAGCCCCGTCCCAAATGAACTGCTTCCAAGTTGCGGTGGAATAGGGATTGATTGACGGCTAATAAGCCAAAAACAGCCCCTATTTCACCGCAACTGATGTGGGCGTCCCTAGCGAGTTGGCTGGTAGCGGGGGCAGTAGCTGATGGCGATGGCGTCGACGCCTACATGGGTGGCGATGGTGCAGCCGATGGGGCCGGTGCCGGCGTCTACGTAATCCTGGCCCGCGAGTGCCTCGTTGACAAGTTCCTGCTCCTCGGCGGCGCCGGTCGTGAGCACACGCACGCTTGAGCCCGGGTGCTCGTCCAAAAACGCGAGGCAATCTGCCATGGTGTTGGCGACGATGCGCTTGGCGCCGCGGCCCTTTTTGATGGCCTTGATCTCGCCCGATTTCCACTCCGGCGAAACGGCCAGGCGAATGTTGAGCATCTGCGTGAGCTGGCCGGCAAGCTTGGGCGCGCGGCCGTTCTTAACGAGGTTCTCGAGCGTGCGGGGAATCAGCAGCAGGTGGGCGTCGGGCAGGGCCGCGCGGATCTGCGCCTCGGTCTCGTCCAGGCTGCGGCCGTCCTCGCGCATAGCCAGCGCGTACTCCACCAGCAGGCCCTCGGCGCCCGAGCCGGCGCGCGAATCGATGCAGCGCACGTCGAGCTCGTGGGTCTCGGCGACCAGGCATGCGTTGGAATAGCAGGCGGACCACTCGCTGCACAGCGAGATAAAGATCGCGCTGTCGTGGCCATCGGCGCGTACGCGGTCAAACAGCGCCTTGAACTCGCCGGCGCTCGGCTGCGAGGTGTGCGGCAGCTGCTCGGAGCCAGCCATGCGGGCGACGTATTCCTCGGCGGTAATCTGCACCTGGTCGAGCAGGTCCTCGCCCTCGATAATCACATGCAGCGGAATCACGTAAATGCCGAGCTCTTGGGCACGGGCGGGGGAGATGTCCGACGTGGAGTCGGTTATGATGGCAAAAGACATAATTGCACCTTTCGTTGGGGCGCGGCAGCGCCGCCTTCTGAAAGCAAAGTGCGACAAGTATAGTGGAGTTGCTCTACATTGCTAGGTTCAATTGTTGAATAGTCAACAGTTTGAAGCGGTGGTGTGGAAATCATCAACTGGGGAAGAAGGGTGCCGATGGCGGCATTGCAACTTTGCGAGCGGCCGGTTGTGCTGTTCGATTTTGACGGCACGGTGGCCGATACGGGTCGGGCAGTGATGACCTCGACGCGCAAGACGCTGGCTGCGCGCGGGTTTTCGGAGACGCAGATGGGTGATCTGCGCCGCATGATCGGGCCGCCCCTGTGGAAGAGCTTTCACGACTTTTACGGCTTTTCCCGCGAGGAGTCGCTTGTGGTGGCCGACGAGTACCGCGCCTTTTTTGATGAGCTGGGACCGGAGGAGTACCCCGTGTTCGATGGGATTCCCGAGCTGCTGGATGAGTTGGCCGCCCGGGGCAAGCGTATGGCCGTGGCGACGTCACGCATGGAGGCCAAATGCATCGACATGGTGCATGAGCTTGGTCTTTCTCAGTTCGAAGCCGTGGTTGGCATGAATCCGCCGCAGGGGCGCGAGACCAAGGCCGATTCGGTTCGCGATGCCCTGGCGGCGCTCGGCGCGACGGCGGACGATGCCGTGATGATCGGCGATCGCTTTAACGACGTCGAGGGCGCGCACGCGATGGGCGTGCCGTGCATCGGCATCTATTCGGGCGCGGCGGCGCCGGGTGAGCATGAGGCGGCGGGTGCCGATGCAGTGGTGCACTCGGTGGCCGAGCTTGCTAAACTTTTCTCTATCTAGGAACTAAATGTGAGGGGCGGGTACGCTTGCCGCTCATTGGTAAGGAGGCAGTCTATGAATCAGGTGGAGCAGAGCGTCGCTGAGTATGTCGACGAGGTCTGGGAAGATGTCGTCGCCGATATCGAGCAGCTGGTGAGCTATCCGTCCGTGGCAGTTTCTGCCGATGCAGAGCCCGGCGCGCCGTTTGGCCGCCCGGTCCGTGACGCGCTCGACTGTGCGCTCGGCATCGCGCAGAAGCTTGGCTATCAGACGAGCGACGACGAGGGCTATGTGGGCATTGCCGATATCCCTGGCCGCGGCGACAAGCAGCTCGCGACCATCTGCCACGTGGACGTGGTGCCCGCCGGCCCGGGCTGGAACACCGACCCGTTTGCGCTGGAGCGTCGCGAGGGCTGGCTGCTCGGCCGCGGCGTTATCGACGACAAAGGTCCGGCGGTGCTGTCACTCTACGCCGGCGCCTATCTGCTCAAGCACGGCATTACCCCGCGCTATACTTTCCGCGCGCTGCTGGGCTGCGATGAGGAAGTGGGCATGTCCGACGTTCACCATTATCTGGAGAACCACGCAGACCCCGACTTTTTGTTTACGCCCGATGCCGAGTTTCCGGTCTGCAATGCCGAGAAGGGCCAGTTTGGGGCGACGTTCGTGAGTCCCAAGATCGACGGCGGGCGCATCGTGTCGTGGAGCGGCTCCGAGGCGAGCAATGCCATTCCGTCGCAGTCCATCTGCGAGCTCGCGATTGCCGCCGATGAGCTGCCGGCGCCCGTTGAGAACGCCGACCGCCTGGAGATCACGGCGCTTGATAACGGGCATGCGCAGATTTTCGCCCACGGCATTGGCGGTCATGCCTCGATGCCAGAGGGAACGATCAACGCCGTCGGGCTGATCGTGGCGTATCTGCGCGAGGCCGAGGACGCGTTTGGTGCACGCGACGAGCGCCTGCTGACGCCTGCCGAGCACGAGTTCGTCAAGTTCCTGGCCTTTGTGCATGCGGACGCCTATGGTCGCGGCCTGGGTATCGATGCGACGAGTCCGGCGTTTGGCCCGCTTACCTGCAACGCTGGCGTCATCCGCGTGGCGGATGGCCATATTGAGCAGGTCATCGACGTGCGCTTCCCCGACAGCACGAGTGCCGATACCATCCGCGAGCAGCTCGATCCGCTCGTGGGCCGTTTTGGCGTGACGTGCCGTGTGGGTCGTGCGAAGGTGCCGTTCTCGGTCTCTGCCGACGATCCGGCCGTGAAGGCGCTTATTGATACCTATAACGAGTTTACGGGCAAGCATGCTGAGCCCTTTGCCATGGGCGGCGGCACGTACGCGCGCAACTTTGCCCGCGCCGTCTCGTTTGGCCCCGAGGAGACCGGTCTGGAGCTGCCCGAGTGGGGCGGCCAGATGCACGGTCCCAACGAGTGCGCCAACGAGGAACAGCTCAAGCAGGCGCTCAAGATTTATATCGTGGCGATCTTACGTTTGAACGAGCTTGAGCTTTAAGGCTGCGGCGTTTTAACAACTTAGCACCCCTTTCGTCCGGGCTTTTTAAGTTGCGGTGGAATAGTTCCTAGAATGGGCCATTTGATGGCCAAGCAGGAACTATTTCACCGCAACTTTGTTTTTATTGGTGTAAAAGGCGGGTCATGCTTGGTGGCGGGTTTGTTATTCGTTTGTAAAGCCGAGCCGCGCTTGCGGTAAGGGTCTATCAGATGCCCGTAATAAAGCGCAGCTGACGCGGGCGCTGCCCGATCGAGACCGTATCTTTCCAAACAGCAAAGCGGGCAGGGTGCCCGCGAGTCGCTTGTATGAAAGGAAGATCATGCTCGATCAGGCTTATTCTCGTCGTCAGTTCCTCGGCCTCGCTGGTGGTCTTGCCAGCATCGTCGGTCTCGGTCTCGTTGGTTGCGGCGGCTCCAACGCCGCCAACACCGCTGCTGAGGGCAGCGCCGCTGCTGCCGAGTCCGTCTCGGGCGAGGTGACCTACGACGGCGCTTCCTCGTTCCAGGCTCTCGTCGAGGCTGCTGCCGAGAAGTTCATGGATGCCAACCCGGACGTCTCCGTCTCCGGTTCGGGTAACGGTTCGGGCAAGGGCCTGACCGCTGTCGCCGCCGGCACCGTCACCATCGGTAATTCCGATGTCTTCGCCGAGACCAAGCTCGAGGCCGATCAGGTCAAGAACCTCGTCGATCACGAGGTCGCCGTCGTGGGCATGGGCCCCGTCGTCTCCAAGAACGTGACAGTCGACGACCTGACCCTCGAGCAGCTCAAGGGCATCTTCTCCGGCCAGGTCACCAACTGGAAGGAGGTCGGCGGCGACGACGCCAAGATCGTCGTTCTCAACCGCAAGGCCGGCTCCGGCACCCGCGCCACCTTCGAGGCCGCCGTCTTTGGCGACGAGGCCGTCGACTTTAAGGGCGACGCCGAGCTCGACAAGTCCGGCGACGTCCAGACCCAGATGGGCAGCACCGACAACGCCATCTCCTACCTTGACTTCTCGCACTTCGATGACTCCAAGTTCAACGCCATCATGGTCGAGGGCGTCGAGCCCAAGAGCACAAACGTCACCGACGACTCCTTCAAGATCTGGGCGACCGAGCACATGTACTGTGCTAAGGACGCCGACGAGGCCACCAAGGCCTTCCTGGAGTTCATGCTTTCCGACGACGTCCAGGGCAAGCTCGTCGAGGAGCAGGGCTTTATTCCCGTTTCTGCCATGAAGGTCGTCAAGGACGCCAGTGGCAAGGTCTCCGCTAAATAAGTAATCGCCCCCGGAAAGGTTTGCAATGGCAAAACAGCTGCCAAAGCGCGAGCTTGAGAACGTGGGCCTGGGCGTCACGGGTGCGTGCGTAGCGCTCGTGACGCTTGTCGTTGCCGCGCTCATCTTTATGGTCGCCCAAAAGGGCCTCTCGGCTTTTTTCAAGGACGGCGTCTCGATCGTAGAGTTTTTTATCGGTACCAAGTGGGACCTGGCCAACACGGCCGAAAACGGCCTGCCCTACACTGGCGCCCTGCCCCTGATCGTCACCTCGTTTGCGGTCATGGTGCTCTCCACGCTCATCGCACTGCCCATCGCCATCGGCTCTGCCATCTTTGCGGTCGAGATTCAGCCTAAGTTTGGCTCCAAGGTTTTTCAGCCGCTCATTGAGCTTTTGACCGGTATTCCCTCGGTCGTCTTTGGCCTGATCGGTTTTCACGTGGTCGTCGGCCTTATGAAGAGCGTTTTCCACGTGAGCACGGGTCTGGGTATCTTGCCCGGCGCTATCGTGCTGGCAGTCATGATTCTGCCGACGATGACCACGCTTTCGGTCGATGGCCTGCGCGCCGTGCCCGATAGCTACCGCCAGGGTTCGCTCGCGCTGGGCTACACCCGCTGGCAGACCATCTGGCACGTGGTGCTCAAGTCCGCCATGCCCTCGCTCATGACCGCAGTCATCCTTGGCATGACCCGCGCCTTTGGCGAGACGCTCGCCGTGCGCATGGTCATTGGCGGCATCGAGGCCATGCCGACGTCGCTGCTGTCGCCGGCGTCTACCATCACCACCACGCTCACCACGTCCATGGCGGTCTATGCCGAGGGCTCGGCCCAGGACGACATCCTGTGGGCGCTCGGCCTGCTGCTGATGGGCATGAGCCTCATCTTTATCCTGATCATCCATCTCATTGGCCGCAAGGGGGCGAAGGCTCGTGGCTAGCACGCGCATCCATATCGACGAGGCGAGACTCGGGCGTGTCCAAAGGCAAGACCGTATCGCCACGGGCGTGCTGACGGCGATTGTCGCCATCGTCATGCTTATCGTCGTCTCCATGGTGGCCTACATCCTGTTCGAGGGTATCTCGACGCTGTTCCAGCCGGGCTTTCTCACGCAGCCCGCACGCGCCAACGGAACGCAGGGCGGCGTGCTCTACCAGCTGTTCGACTCGTTCTATCTGCTGCTGATTACCCTGATCATCTCGGTGCCCATCAGCCTGGGCGGCGCGGTCTTCCTAGTTGAATACGCGCCCGACGGTCCCATTCGCGACATCGCCTCGACCGCCATCGAGACGTTGTCTTCGCTGCCCTCCATCGTCGTCGGCATGTTCGGCTTTCTGGTGTTCTCGGTGCAGCTGGGCTGGAAGTACTCCATCATCTCCGGCGCCGTCGCGCTCACCATGTTCAACATCCCCATCCTGGTGCGCGTGATTCAGCAGGCGCTCGAGGACGTGCCGCAGGCCCAGCGCGATGCGTGCCTGGCCATGGGCCTCACTCGCTGGGAGGCCACACTGCACATCCTGATTCCCGAGGCCATGCCCGCCATCGTGACCGGCATCGTGCTTTCGGCCGGCCGCGTGTTTGGCGAGGCCGCGGCGCTGCTCTTTACCTCGGGCATGAGCTCGCCGGTCCGCCTCAACTTCTTGAGCTTTAACCTGTCGAGCCCCACCTGCGCCTGGAACGTGTTCCGTCCCGGCGAGTCGCTGGCCGTGCACATCTACAAGATCTATGGCGAGGGCAGCCCCGAGGCCCAGCAGATCGTCTGGGGCACCGCGGCACTGCTGATGATTTGCGTGCTGCTGTTTAACGTAGTCGCCCGTATCGTGGGCAAGCAACTGGCAAGGAAGATGACGGCCGAATGAGCGATATGAATGCAACGCCCGCAACCGAGGCGGCCACGCCCGACACCCCCCAGGACTTTCTGTCGAGCGTGGGGGAGAGCGAGAGGCGCGTGCGCGTGAGCGGCAAGGCCGTGAGCGACGAGGTCGTGCTCTCCGCCAAGGACGTCAACGTGTACTATGGCGACCACCATGCGCTGCACAATACGTCGCTCGACTTCCACAAGGGTGAGATCACGGCGCTCATCGGGCCTTCGGGCTGCGGCAAGTCGACCTTCTTGCGTAGCCTCAACCTGATGAATCGCGAGATTCGCCGCTGTCGCGTGGAGGGCGAGATCAACTACCGCGGGCGCAACGTGAACACCAAGACCGAGAACACGTACGAGCTGCGTCGCTCCATCGGCATGGTGTTCCAGCAGCCAAACCCCTTCCACAAGTCCATTCGCGACAACATCACCTTTGCGCCCAAGCGCCACGGCATCACCGACCGTGACGAGCTCGACCGCATGGTCGAGGAAAGCCTGCGCGGTGCCGCGCTGTGGGACGAGGTCAAAGACAAGCTCGACAAGAGCGCCTTCGCGCTTTCGGGCGGTCAGCAGCAGCGTCTGTGCATTGCGCGCACGCTGGCGCTCAACCCCGACGTAATCCTGTTTGACGAGCCCTGCTCGGCGCTCGACCCCATCTCGACGCTGGCGATCGAGGACCTCATGTCGTCGATCGTGGCCGACCGCGCCATCGTCATCGTGACGCACAACATGGAGCAGGCGTCGCGCGTGTCCAACCGCACGGCGTTTTTCTACATGGGCGATATGGTCGAGTACGACGAGACCGACGAGATTTTCCAACGGCCCAAGGATAAGCGGCTGAATGATTACCTCACCGGCATGTTCTCCTAGTCCGGGACATGCTTGAGGCCCGCGGCGGCCACGGTCGCCACGGGACTGATTGGAGAGGCGGGTCATCTCTTGCGGGAGATGGCCTGCCTTTTTGTGTCGCGTGCGGCCTTCGACCTACCAAAAAGGGACAGGTTTATTTTGGCAGGTGGGACTGCGGACAAAAAGTTGGACCATCAGGTCCGGTTTGGAGTCCGCATGACATACAGTAGAGCCGTAGTGGAGAGGGCCGGGGAGCTACGCCGCTCCGGGCTCTCGTGCAGGGAGATAGCCCGGGAGCTCGACGGGCCGAGCAAGAGCGCCGTCGCGCGCTGGACGAGGGCCGGGGCCGCGGGCGGAACCGTCGGGAGGGCGGTCGCGAAGATGGATCTGCCGAAGGTCGTCGGGGACGGTCCGGTGTACCCCGACATCGACCCGGACGACAAGGACGCCCTGATAGAGCGCCTCGTCCTGGAGAACGCCGTCCTCAGGGCGGTGAACGACGTTTTAAAAGCCGCGAGCCTCGACGGGATGTCGAACAGGGAGAAGACCCTGGTGATAGACCGCCTGAGGCCGTGCGGGAAGTGGTCCTTGAGAGAACTCACGAGTTCCTTGGGGATATCAAAGAGCTCCTATGAGTACCAGCGCCGCGCGATCGCGAGGCCCGACCGGCTTGTTAGCGTCAATCTATTTTTCACCAGTTTCGCTAAACAGGCGCGCCGTTCGCGCAAAGGCGGTTTCACCGGTTGCGCTAACGTATTTTCACCGATTCCGGTCACGGCTTGACGGGGCCGTCCCTCGGCAGGTCCTTCAGCCTGTAGGACCTGCCGGTTATCTTGACCAGGTGGCAGTGGTGGCACACCCTGTCCGCGATCGCGCTCGCCGCCACGTCGTCCCCGAACACCCTGCCCCAGCCGCTGATCCCCACGTTGGTGGTGATGATCGTCGAGCGCTGCTCGTAGCGCGTCGATATCAGCTGGAACAGCAGGTCCGCGCCCGCGCTGCCGACGTCGAGGTAGCCGAGCTCGTCGATGATCAGCAGCCTCGAGTGGGCGTAGTACTTGAGCCTCTTCTTGAGGATGCCGCGCGACGAGGCGTCCTCCAGGTCCTCGACGAGCCGGGCGCAGTCCACGAACCTGACCTCGCGCCCCGCCCTGACGGCCTCGATGCCCAGCGCGACGGCGAGGTGCGTCTTGCCCACGCCGGGGCTCCCCACGAGCAGGACGTTCTCGGCCCGCTCGACGAACCTCAGGGTCGCGAGCTCCTCGATCTCTGCGCGCGGGACCGACGGCTGGAAGTCCCAGTCGAAGTCCGCCAGCCCCTTGACGTAGGGGAACCCCGACGAACGTATGCGCTGGTTGGTGATCCTGACCTCCCGGGCGGCGACCTCGACGCGCGTCATCTCCTCGAGGGCGGAAGCGAAGCCCCGCTCGCCCGCGGCGACCATCCTCACGTAGTCGGGCAGGGACGCCGCCATCTCGTGCAGCCCGAGCGCGGAGAGGTTCGCCTGCGCCCTGATCGAGGGGCTGCCCTCCGCGACGGCGCCCATCACGCCCCTCCGAGCGAGTCGAGCAGCGCGAGGTTGGCGCGCGCGGCCTCGG
>UQNC01000034.1 GCA_900542175.1 uncultured Collinsella sp.
AGCGTCCTAGTGTTCGCTTCTAATAAAGAAGGCCAAGATTCGGGACGCAGTTCATTTTGGCAGGTAACAACTGGGACTTTGCGTTTTCCCAGATGAAACCTGCCGAAATAAACCTGTCCCTTTTTGGCAGGTCGGTACAATAGATGGGATTAAGAATGACCGAGGGGACTCTATGATCAAACTTGTGCTGACCGATATGGACGATACACTGATTCCAGCCGGGCATGACGGCGCCAGCGACTACGCCATTGAGGGTATTCATGCCATGCAGGCGGCGGGTTTGCACTTTGGGCCGGTTTCGGGTCGTCAGCCGTCCGCGATGGGCTGGATGTTCAAAAACCGTTCCGGGTGTTATTCGACCGGTGCGTTCTGTAACGGCCAGGTGATGTTTGTTGACGGCGAAGTAGTCGCCTCGCACGCAATCGACAACGATGCTCTGATGCGTTTGGCCGACTATCTGGAGCAAGAGACCGACGATACATTTCTAAAAGTCTACAGCCTGGGCGATGACTTTTGGGGCAACGATGCCCATTGTGTGACGAGTGACCCCGAGCGCGTTCGTCGCGCCATGGAGTCGGGCGGCAACGCGTGGCTCAAAGGCGAAGAGGCCCCATGTCGTCCCGTCGTCGATGACGCGTCGGTGTTTAAGGCGAATATCTGGAGTGCCCGTTCGCGTGAGGAGCTCGCGGAGCTACGTGAGCGCGTTGCCGCTGAGGTGCCGGAACTCTCGCTTGTGTTTCCCAACAACCGAGTGCGCCTGTTCGACATCCTTCCGGCTGGTTGGGACAAGGGCTGCGCTGCGCTGGAGCTGGCGCGCGCTTTGGGCCTGACGCCCGACGAGGTGGCCGTATTCGGCGATTCTGATAACGATTTGCCCATGATCGATGCCGTTCCTAACTCCGTTGCAGTCGCCAATGCCAACGAGGCCGTCACGGCTGCCGCACGCTGGCATATTGGCGCTGCGGCAGATGATGCGGTTGCCGGGGCTCTGCATCAGATTGCCGCCTGCGCCGCGACGGGGGAGATGCCGTCGTTTATGCGTCAAATGGACGCGGCAGGTTTTGGCGTCACGAACGTCTAGGGAGAAGGCTATGAAGCTTCAGCAGCTCAGATATGTTGTTAAGGTTGCCGAATGCGGTAGCATCACCGAGGCCTCGCGCCGGCTCTTTGTGTCGCAGCCCTCGATTACCGCGTCGATTCGCGATCTCGAAAACGAGATGGGTGTGCATATCTTTGAGCGCACCAACAAGGGCGTCATTGTGTCCGAGGAAGGCGAGACCTTCTTGGGCTACGCGCGCCAGGTGCTCGACCAGGCCGACCTGCTCGAGGGCAAGTACAAAGGCACGTCCGAGCAGGTGCCGCACTTTAGTGTGAGCTGCCAGCATTATTCCTTTGCCGTTAATGCGTTTGTCGATGTGATCCGCGAGTTCGATGCCGCGCGCTACGACTTTACCCTGCGCGAGGAGCAGACCCACGAAATTATCGAGGATGTCGCGCATATGAAAAGCGAACTCGGCATCCTGTATCTGTCGGAGCACAATCGCGAGGTCATCGAGCGCATGCTTGCCGCCAACGAGCTCGTGTTCGAAGGGCTCTTCTGCGCCACGCCGCATGTCTTCGTCTGCGCCGACCATCCGCTGGCGGGCCGCTCCAGCGTGACGCTCGAGGATCTGGAAGACTACCCGTTCCTGTCCTACGAGCAGGGCAGCTACAACTCGTTTTACTATTCCGAGGAGCTGACCTCGACGTTCGAGCGTCGCAAAAATATCCGCGTGCGCGACCGTGCGACGTTGTTCAATTTGGCCATGGGCCTCAACGGCTACACGGTATGCTCGGGCGTGATCAGCCACGAGCTCAACGGCCCCGGCATTATCTCGATTCCGCTCGACGTGGACGAGTACATGGAGATTGGCATCATCACGCGCAAGAACACGACGCTCACGCGCTACGGTCGGGCCTATATCGACGCGATTCGTCAGCATATCTAGGCTGCTGTGCTCCGCACGGTTCAAATCTCTTTATGACAGTCCAGACTGATATAGGAATCATCTATATCAAACTGTTATAAACGTATATTTTACGATGACCATATGAGCGCTCATACTCTGTCCCAGTAAAGCAACCGATGCAAAGGGAGATATCTATGAGCACTTCGATTCAACCGAACGCGCCGTTTCGCGCCGATATCGTCGGCAGTTTTCTTCGTCCGCAGGCTGTAAAGGATGCCCGTGCCGCCTATGTCGCGGGTAAACTCGACGCTTCCGGCCTTAAGGCCGTCGAGGACGAGGCCATCCGCGACTTAGTGGCCAAGCAGAAGGCTGCCGGCCTGCAGGTGATTACCGATGGCGAGTTTCGCCGCAGCTACTGGCACCTCGATTTTATGTGGGGACTCAACGGCATTGAGCGCCGCGCCTCGCGCACGGGCTACATGTTTCACGATGAGGAGACTACCGCCGACACCGCCGCGGTAACCGGTCCCATTAGCGGCGAGAACCATCCGTTCGTCGAGCACTTCAAATTTGTCAAGTCGCTCGAGGGTGAGGGCCAGATCGCGCGCCAGACCATTCCGGCACCGATCCAGACGTTCTCCGAAGTCACACTCGACCGCTGTGATGGCCAGCAGGAGAGCCTGCGTGCCGTCTATAAGACCGACGAAGAGCTCGCCGATGCCATTGCCGCAGCATACCGCACCGTGATTGCCGACCTGTATGCCGCGGGCTGCCGCAACATCCAATTTGATGACTGCACCTGGGGCATCTATTGCGATACCGACTTTGTGTCCAAGACCGGCATGAGTCCGGTTGACCTGCAAAAGGTGAGCGAGCTGGGCGTGGCGCTCAACAATGCTGCCATCGCGGGCAAGCCCGACGATCTGGTTATCAACACGCACGTGTGCCGCGGCAACTATCACTCCACGTATGCCTTCGAGGGTGGTTACGATCCCATTGCACCGTACCTGTTTGCGCACGAGGATGTCGACGCGTTCTACCTTGAGTTCGATACGCCGCGCGCCGGTGGCTTTGAGCCGCTCAAGTATGTTGCTCCCGGCAAGAAGGTCGTGCTGGGCCTGGTGACCACCAAGGCCGCTGAGCTCGAGGACGAGGACGTTATCGTCGAACGTATCCACGAGGCCGCAAAGTATGTGCCGCTCGAGAACCTGTACCTGTCGCCCCAGTGCGGCTTTGCCAGCTGTGAGATTGGCAACAAACTGACCGAGGACGAACAGTGGGCAAAGATCGCGCTGGTCAAGCACATTTCCGAGCGCGTTTGGAAGTAACGTTACCGTTTGCAGGTGACAGCGCGCGCGAGACATGACGTATCACGTACAATGGTTCGGATCGTATCGTTCGGGCAGATTATCCGATATGCCTGATCGCCCTTCCATCATGAAAGGACTTCCATGTCCCAATCCTCGACGCCCGCCGTCACCGATGCCATCTACGATGCATCGTCGCTCGGCCGCCCGCGCATGTTTGTGTTGGGTTTGCAACATATGTTTGCGATGTTCGGAGCCACGGTGCTCGTGCCCGTGCTCACCGGCCTTTCCGTTTCGGCGACGCTTCTGTTCGCCGGCATCGGCACGCTGCTGTTTCATTTTTTATCGCGCGGTAAGGTGCCCGCGTTTCTGGGCTCGTCGTTTGCCTTTATCGCGGGTTATGCCGCCATTGCACCCAACGGCGAGGCCGAGCTTTTGCCTTACGCTTGCCTGGGCGTTGCCTGCGCCGGCCTGCTCTATCCGGTGCTGGCGGCGCTGTTCCGCGCCTTTGGCGCCAAGCGTGTCATGCGCTTCTTTCCGCCGGTGGTGACCGGTCCCATCGTCATTTCCATCGGCCTGATCCTGGCGAGCTCTGCCATTGCCAACTGCCAGACCAACTGGCTTGTCGCCGTTATCGCTGTGGCCGTGATCGTCATCTGCAACATCTGGGGCCGCGGCATGGTCAAGATCGTGCCGATTTTGCTGGGCGTTGTGGTGAGCTATGCCGTTGCGGCCGCGTTGGGCGAGGTCGACTTCTCTGGCGTCGCAGCCGCCCCCTGGGTCGGTCTGCCCATCGTGTGGGACAACACCGTGTTTGCGCTCTTTGGCCCGCAGTTCGATAGCGGTCTTGCCACGACGGCCATCATCACCATCATGCCGCTGGCCTTTGCAACCATGATTGAGCACATTGGCGATATCTCCGCCATTGGCTCTACCTGCGAACGCAATTACATTGCCGATCCCGGTCTGCACCGTACCCTGCTCGGCGATGGCCTGGCGACCATCTTGGCATCGCTCTTTGGCGCCCCCGCCAACACTACGTATGGCGAGAACACCGGCGTGCTTGCGCTTACGCGCGTGTTCGACCCACGCGTGATTCGCATTGCCGCGTGCTGCGCCATTGTCCTCTCGTTCTGCCCCAAGTTCGCTGCGGTGATTGCCGCCATGCCGGCGTGCGTTATCGGCGGCGTGTCGCTCGTGCTCTACGGCATGATCAGTGCCGTGGGCGTTCGCAACCTTATCGAAAACCAGATCGATTTCCAGAACAACCGCAATGTGCTGGTTGCGGCTCTGGTGCTCGTGCTTTCGCTCGGCATTGCCTACAGTACCGCCGGTGCCATCGTGCTGGAGCTGGGCGGCGTGACGATTTCGCTTTCGGGCCTTGCCGTGGGCTCGCTGGTGGGCATTGTGCTCAACGCCATCCTGCCCGGTAATGACTTTGAGTTCGATACTTCCGAGCTTGAGGAGACTGCTGAATAGTAGCTGCGTTCAGCCAAATTAAAAATGGCGTCCATGCGTATGTACGCGTGGACGCCATTTTTAATGCGTCAGTATCCAGTGGATGCCGCGCGCCATGCGCAGGTCAGTTTGGGCAAAGTGGTTGCCGGGGTTGAGCTCCAGCGTTGTTGGAATGTCACGCTCTATAAACAGCTCTTCCATCGCGTGCGTATCGTCGAGTACGTGCCGCATCATGCGGTTGGGCGTCTTGGTTTCCTTTTTACCGAGCGACAGATAGGCGGCGTCGGGCGTGGCTGTCATCGTGCGCTCGCGCGCGTAGTCGATAAAGCCGGGGAACCACAGCGACCCCGATGCACTTGCCGCGCGCTCAAAGACATCTGTTTGCCAAAGTGTCCACAGTGCAAAAAGACCCGCCAACGAGTAGCCGGCAACGCCGCGCCAGGCGGGCGGTTGCGGGAGCGATGATTCGGCCTGGGGGATTATCTGCTTCAACAACTCGTCAAGAAAACCAGCAGCCTGTCCACCAAAGGGCTCGGCATCTCGTATAGTTCCCTCACATTCCCAGGGGCTCAGCTCGCGATTCCAATCGAGCCCTCCAATGGCGACAAGGGTGAATGGCGGGCAGTCGAGCTCTCGGCAGCGCTCGTAGACTTCACTACCGTCGCCCATAACCACGGGGAGGTAGATGACGGGCGCGCCTTCCACACACTCTGAATAAACGGTTATCTGCTTATGATGCGCTTCCAAGGCAGGCTTCTCTCGGTGTTGTGATATTGACAGCCTCAATTGTCGCACGCTGGCACGGGGGCAGACGCTAAAAGAAAGGCGCGGAGCCGCTTGGTGCGACTCTGCGCCTTATGGTTTTGCTTTGGCAGGCTGTGCCGTTACGCTACGAAGAAGTAGACGAGGAAGGCAAGGGCTGCGATCCACATGAGCGGCTTGATCTTGGAGGCCTCGCCCTTAAAGAGCGCGACGATCACGTAGGCGATAAAGCCCAGGCCAATGCCGGCGGAGATGGAGTAGGTGAAGGGCACGCCGGCGACAATCATGAACGCCGGGAAGCCCTGCGACACGTCGGACCAGTCGATCTCGGAGGCCTCGCTCATCATGAGGTAGCCGACGTAGACCAGAGCACCGCAGGTGGCGGCACTGGAAACGATGGTGACGATGGGGGAGAAGAACGCGGCGAGAATGAACAGCACGCCGGTGGTGACGGAGGTGAGGCCCGTGCGACCACCGTCGGCAGCGCCAGAGGTGGACTCGACGAAGGTAGTGATGGAGGAGACGCCCATAAAGCCACCGGCAGCAGCGGCCACGGAGTCGACGACCAGGATGGGACGGATGTCCTCGACATTGCCGTCCTCGGTCAAGAACTCGCCCTGCTTGGCGACGGCCATCGCGGTGCCCATGGTGTCGAAGAAGTCGCTCATGAGCAGCGAGAAGGCAACGACGAGCAGCATCGGGTCGGTCAGGACCTTCACGATGGCAAGGTTGCCGTCGGCAGTGCTGGCAAACGGGGCGCCGAAGGTCGAGAAGTCGAGCGGTGCGATGAGGCCCTCGGGCGCATGGGTGACGCCCAGCGGGATTCCGGCGATAACGGCGACGATGATGCCGATGAGCAGCGAGCCCGGCACGTTGCGGGAAGCCAGGGCAACCGTCACGACGATGGAGATGATGCCGACGATAAAGGTGGGGGAGGCGATGTCGCCCAGGCCGACGAGCGTACCGGCGCCAGCGGTGATGATGCCGGCGTCGCACAGGCCGATCATGGCGATAAACAGGCCCAGACCCACCGAGATGGCGTGGCGCAGGACCACGGGGATGGCGTCCATGATGGCCTCGCGCAGGCCGCAAAGGACGAGCAGCAAGATGACGACGCCCTCGAGGAAGATAACGCTCATGGCGACGTGCCAGTCACCGCCGCACATGGTGGTGGTGATGCCCGCGATCATGGCGTTGATGCCCAGGCCTGAAGCGCAGGCGAGCGGGCGGTTTGCGAAGATGCCCATGCAGATGGTCATGATGCCGGCGCCCAGGCAGGTGGCGCAGGCGAGCGCTCCCGCATCAATGCCAGCGCCCGAGAGCACTGCGGGGTTGACGGCGATGATGTAGGCCATCGCCAGGAATGTTGTCAGTCCAGCGCGAAGTTCGGTCCCGATTGTGGACTTGCGCTCACTGACGTGAAAAAGTTCGTCCATGCATACCCTTTCCTTGTTCGGCCCCGAGTTTAGGCCGATTGACACGAACTCATTTACTATATCGCCTTTACAACCTTGCTGTTCCTCGCATGTTGATGTTCGGCGCTTTGTAACAGACGGACGGTATTTATCGCATGAAAATGTGTGGGTACCGTATACTTAAGCGGTTACAACGACCCCTATGGAGGAACGTATGATTAAAGAGCTTTGCCACGACGAGGCTATCCTGTCCCAGCGTTGCGAGGTTGCGACCGTCGAGGACGAGTCGGTTGCTCAGGACCTGATCGATACCATCAAGTCGCTCGATGATGCCGGCTGCTTGGCCGCCAACCAGATCGGCGTTACCAAGAAGGTCTGCGTCTACCTGGACGACGCCGGCGAGCCCCACGTGCTCTACAACCCCCGTCTGGTGTTTGGCCTGGGCGCCAGCAAGATGGAGGAGAGCTGCCTGACGCACGAGGAGGTCACCAAGTCCACGCGCTATATCAAGTGCAAGGTTGCCTTTGACCAGATCGTCGATGGCAAGATGCGCGAGCGCAAGCAGGACTTTGTGGGCTTCGAGGCGCAGATGGTCCAGCATATGATCGACCACTGTCTTGGAAAGTTGGTCTAAGGGGACCAAAGCACCGCACTTCGTCTCTTTTGGTCCGGGCGTGACATTGTTGTCATGTCCGGGCTTTTGTGTTTAGCGCCTTTTTGTTTGGTGACAATAACCTTAGCAGGACCGTAAAGCTAGGAGGCGCTATGTGCACGAGCATTCGATTTACCGATAATTCTGGCCACATGTATCTGGGCCGCAACCTCGACTGGAGCTTTGACTACGGCCAACAGGTTCGCGTGATGCCGCGCGGGTTCCACATTCCGTATTCGTTTATCGACGATGCGTCGGCGGCACACGCGGTAATCGGCATGTGCATCGATTACAAGAACTATCCCATGTTTTTCGACTGTGGTAACGATGCGGGTCTGGCTGTGGCGGGGCTCAACTTTCCCGGCTATGCCGAGTATGCCGAGGGCCCTGTCGACGGCAAGAACAATATCGCGGCCTATGAGTTTCCCCTGTGGGTGGCAGCGACGTTCTCGACGGTCGATGAGGTCGAGGCCGCGCTGCGCGACACGGTGATTGTCGCCAAATCTGCCGGAGAGGGGCTGGGCGTGTCGCTGCTCCATTGGATTATCGGCGACAGCCAGCGCAGCATCGTGGTCGAGATGATGGCTGACGGCCTGCATGTATACGACGATCCGGTCGACACCCTTGCCAACCAGCCGACCTTCCCGTGGCACATGGAAAACCTGCGCACCTATATCACCGCCACAAGCGATTTTCCGCAGACGGCGACATGGCGTGGCGCCGAGCTTAAGCCCTATGGAGCCGGTGCCGGCATGCGCGGCATTCCGGGCGATTGCTATTCGCCGAGCCGTTTTGTAAAGGCGGCGTACCTCAATGCCAATTACCCGCAAAAGGAGAGCGAGACCGAAAACGTCGTTCGCATGTTCCGCTCGCTCGAGGGCGTGGTGATGATTGAGGGGGCGTCCAGGATGGGCGATGGCAAGTTCGAGAAGACTATCTATACCGGATGCTTTAGCGCGCGCACGGGCAATTATTACTACGCGATGTATGGGGATCCGTCGATTCGTTACGTGAGCCTGATGGATGCCGAGGGCGCGAGCCCCGATAGGCTCGTGGTTCCCGAGCCGCGTCGTTCGTAGCTCACTGGTCCGTTGCGACATAAAACGGCCTCGCACCTCTTATGAGATGCGAGGCCGTTGTCGTCAATGGCTGGTGGCGTGTTAGAAGTTGGCGTCGTTGAACTGGGTGCTCTCGAGTCCGTCGAGTTGCTGTTCGGGCGTATCTGCGACGCTCTCGAGCAGCTCAGTGGGATCGACGTTCATATTCTTACCGGCTTCGTTGCCGTTGACCAGGTCGTCCGAGAAGATGTCGACTTCCATTTCTTCGGCCTCTTCGATCTGAACCTCGAGCGGCACTTGGGTGCGCACGAGCTTAACGGCCGGGCGCATGCGGGCAAACAGCGGCACGTACTCGATGATGATGGCCGAGTTCTCGAGACCGTACCAGCGTGCCGGGCTTCCGCAGGCGCGGCGGACGGCGTACTTGATGGCCATCACGCGGTGGTCATTGCGGTTGATGTCCGTTTCGGGGGCGAGCATCTTGCGCAGCATACAAAAACGGAAGTCGCCCACGTTGCCGCGCGTCTCGTAGATGGAGTAGGTGTGATGCTGCGGCGGCAGCTCACCCGATGCCATCAAGTCGCCAACGATTTGGCGCAGGTAGGCATTAACGCGCTGGTTGACCTTAAAGCCCAAGTCCAGGCGCACGCGGAACAAAAAGTCCGTGCCAAAGGTCTCGACGGAATACTCGTGCGTATAGGGCTCGTCGGTAACGTGCACGTTGATGAACCAGTATGCCTTGGCGCGCTTGGGATGCTTATCCAAGATGGAATAGAGCACGTCGCGGTCGAGCGTGAGCGGGTCGGGGCTGTTGGTGAGGAACACCAGATTGTCGGCGAGCACGGGGTAGGTCTCGTCGTTGCGCAGGCGGTTGAGCTGGTCAATGTACTTGGAGACGGGCAGCAGGATCGTCTGCGTGCGCTCGATGGCGGTGCCGCGGCGCCACACGTACATAAGGCCAAACAGCAGCGAGGCCAAGAAGATCATTACGTAGCCGCCGTCAAAGAACATGGTGAGGCACGAGGCGAAGAAGCACAGCTCAATGGCACCGAAGAGCAGGGCGAAGACGCAGGCGCCCAGCTTGTGCTTGAGGATGCCGGCGATATAGCTCGTCAGCAGCGTGGTGGTCATAAGCATGGTCACGGTAATGGCGAGGCCATAGGCGCTCTCCATGCGCTCGGAGTTCTGGAACAGCAGCACAATGAAGATGCAGCCGACCCACATGATGTTGTTGACGAGTGGAATATAGAGCTGGCCCTTGGTGTCGCTGGGGTAGTGGATGCGCAGGTGCGGCATAAGGTTGAGGCGCGTTGCCTCGGATACCAGCGAGAACGAGCCGGTGATGAGCGCCTGTGAGGCGATGATGGCCGCCACGGCCGAAAGCACGATGGCAAAGGGGCGTAGGGGCTCGGGGAGCATCATATAGAACGGGTTGACGATATCCATCGCGAGCATCTGGGGGTTGGAGTTATTGGCGAGCAGCCAAGCTCCCTGACCCAGATAGTTGAGGATAAGGGCCGCCTTAACAAATGGCCAGGATGCATAGATGTTTGCCTTGCCCACGTGGCCCATGTCCGAGTAGAGTGCCTCGGCACCGGTTGTCGACAGGAAGACAAAGCCGAGCACCATAATGCCCGAATGGTTGATGGGCGAGAACAGGAACATAATGCCGCGGATGGGGTTGAGCGCGCGCAAGATGGACAGGTTGCCGAGCATGTTGAACAGACCGGCGCCTGCCAGGAACAGGAACCACAGCGTCATGAGCGGGCCGAACAGCTTGCCGATTGACGAGGTGCCGGCGCGCTGCATGGCAAATAGGCCGCAGATAATGATGATGGTGATGATGATGACGTTGGTCTGGCCGTCGCCCAGCAGCGCATGGCCCCATTCGATGGTGCGCAGACCCTCGATGGCTGTGGTGACCGTGACGGCGGGGGTGAGGATGCCGTCGGCGAGCAGCGCCGCGCCGCCGATCATGGCGGGCAGAATCAGCCATGGTGCCACCTTGCGTACGAGGCTGAACAGGGCGAAGATGCCGCCTTCGTTGTGGTTGTCGGCCTTCATGGCGATTACCACGTACTTGACCGTGGTCACGAGCGTCATGGTCCAGATGACGAGCGAAAGCGCGCCCAGGATCATGTCCTCGCTGACGGTACCGATGCCGCCGTTGTTGGCGACGATTGATTTCATGGTGTACATGGGGCTCGTGCCGATGTCGCCATAGACGACGCCGAGCGTTACGAGCAGCATGCCAGCGGAGAGGGGGATGGCTCCGTGCCCGCCTTGCCCGCGCTGGTCTTGGAGGTTTGCCTCCAGTTTGTTGTGTGCCACGAGGACTCCCTTAGACATCCGGTTATCTGTCTAGGACAAAAAACTTTATGCCGTCTTTATACATACAAGAGCAGTTTGGCACATCGGGTTATTTTAGACAATAATCCTCAGCTGGGGATTATTTATCTACGCAGGTAGCATTTCAAAGCAGGGGCTTTTAAGCACGTGCTGTCTGGGCGATGCCAGCCTTGGCGTTTGCGCGTTTGCCGGCGAGTTCGCAAAAAATCGCGCCGCCGATGATAAGCGCGGCGCCCATCAGGCGGACCGGTGTTATGGCTTCACCCAAAAGGGCGGCCGAGAACACGACCGCCGAAAGCGGCTCGAGGTAGCCGACGACGGCGACGGTCTGGACGGGCAGCTTGGCGACGGCGCTAAAGTAGAGCAGGCAACCAATGCCGGTGTTGACGACGCCGAGCATAGCGACGGCGCGCCAATCAATGCTGGCGGCGACGCCGGCGGACAGGAACGAGGGAGCGCCCTGCGTGATGAGCGTGAGGGCCAGTGCGGTCACAAAGGCGGCGCTCACTTGGAGTGCGGAGTTCTCGAGGCCCTCGATGTGCGGCGCACCCTTGCTGGCGATGACCATCAATGCATAGCAGAAGGCCGAGGCGATTCCACAGACGATGCCCGCAATGGGCATATTGCCGCCTAGACCTTGCGCTGCAATGAGAAAAGCACCGCAGGCGACGGCGACAAAGCCGGCGATTTTGCCGCCGGTCAGCTTTTCGCCAAAAATGAGCGGGGAGAGGGCCATAACGATGATGGGGCCACAGTAATACAACAGCGAGGAGATACCAACGCCGATCGTCTGATAGGCGCGGAACAGGAAAATCCAGCTGGCGCCCAGCGCGGCGCCCGAGACGATGAGCGCTGCGGCCTCGCGGGGGCGAGACGGAGCCTGCAGGTTATGGCGCTTGGTTATGAAGAGGATGGCGGCAAGGGTGAGAGCGCCCAAAAACGTGCGCAACAGTACGATATCGGAGCTCGGCAGCGCGATGGCAGCGGCGATGATGCCGTTGGAGCCAAACAATAGCAATGCTGCTAAGTACGTAAACAATCCGTTGTTCATGTGCTGACATCCCCTCTATATCCGAACATGTTCACTATGGGTGAACTGGCTTTAGAAGAAAAACGAATATAATGCATGGATAACATGACAAAAACTCATGTAAAGGTGGAGGGGTGCCGTGGAAACGAATATTCAAAAGATGCAGGTTCTGCTCGAGACCGTGCGGGCCGGCAGTTTTACGCGCGCCGCCGAGCGGCTGAGCTATTCGCAGTCGGGCGTGAGCCGCATGGTGGGCGACCTTGAGACCGATTGGGGTTTTAAGGTGCTCGACCGCAGCCGCGAGGGTGTGGTGCTTTCTGCCGATGGGCGGCAGATCATGCCGGCGGTTGAGGCGCTCTGCGAGGAGTTTGGCCGCCTGCAGCGACACGTGGACGAGATGCGTGGGCTCATGCGCGGCAAGATCTGCATTGGTACGTTTTCGAGTGTGGCGACCCATGTACTGCCGCCGGTGATTGCGCGCTTTCGCGCCGATCATCCGGATGTCGATTACGAGCTGCTGATGGGTGATTACTCCGAGATTGAGCAATGGGTGGCGGAAGGCCGCTGCGACCTGGGCTTTATTCCGCGCGAGCCACGCGGCGCCGGCATGGCGTCGCGACCGTTGGTGCAAGACGAGTTGATGGCCGTGGTGCCAGCGGACTCCTCGCTTGCCACGGCGGAGGTCGTTTCTCTTGCCGATTTAGCCAACGAGCAGTTTATTCTGCTAGAACGCGGCACTGATGACGAGATTACGCCGCTATTCCGTCGGGCGGGGCTGGCGGTGCGCTCAAAACTGTCGACTTGGGATGACTATGCGATTATGGCTATGGTCGAGGATGGCCTGGGCGTGAGCATTCTTCCCGCGCTCATCTTGCGTCGCTGCCAGTTCGATGTTGCTGTGCGTCCGCTCGAAGGGCATCCCCATCGGCAGATCAACGCCATATATCGAACGGCCGATGTTTCGCTTGCCGCCGCTCGTTTCCTCGAATACCTCTAAATGCGTGCACGTCGTTATCGCCTTGGGATAAATCTCGAGGTCTTGCTCATTTTATTTTTGAAATTGAACTTTTCGAAATAGCACGGCGTTATACTGCTGCCTAAATTGAACTCAGGTTCAATTCGTGTTGTATAAATTGAACTTTGCCAGCAAGGAGGTTCTAGTGGCCCAAGAGACGTTTAGCGATCGTCTGCGACAGGCTATGTCCGATCGCGACGTTCGCCAGTCGGACGTGATCCGCGCATCGGAGATGCTCGGCAAAAAACTCGGCAAGAGTCAGATGAGCCAATATGTGAGCGGCAAGACGATTCCGCGGCGCGATGTGGCTGAGCTGCTCGCCCGTATTTTGGAGGTCGATGTTACCTGGCTGCTTGCCGGCGACGCCGATCAAGGCGAGGCATCATCACCCCGCAACGATTCCAAGCCCGAACCCCATCCCTCAGCTCAAATTGCAAGGAGCACCACCATGCGTACTTTTTCTAAATCCACCAAGCTCGATAACGTCCTGTATGACGTGCGCGGTCCCGTCGTCGACGAGGCCGCCCGTATGGAGGACGAGGGCGAGCGCATCCTCAAGCTCAATATCGGCAACCCGGCGCCCTTCGGTTTCCGCACGCCCGATGAGGTCATCAAGGACATGCGCCAGCAGCTGCCCGACTGCGAAGGCTATTCCAACTCGCGTGGCCTGTTCTCCGCGCGCAAGGCGATCATGCAGTATTCGCAGATCAAGGGCTTGCCCAACGTTCAGATGGAGCATATCTACACGGGCAACGGCGTGTCCGAGCTCATTCAGCTTTCGATGAACGCGCTGCTCGACAATGGCGACGAGATTCTGATCCCCAGCCCCGACTATCCGCTCTGGACGGCGTGCGCAACCCTTGCCGGCGGTCATCCTGTGCACTATCTGTGCGATGAGCAGGCGGATTGGTATCCCGACCTGGAGGATATGGAGTCCAAGATCACGAGCGCGACCAAAGCCCTCGTTATCATCAACCCCAACAACCCCACGGGCTCGGTCTACCCGCGCGAGGTGCTCGAGGGCATCGTCGAGGTTGCACGCAGGCATCAGCTGATGATCTTTGCCGATGAGATCTACGACCGCCTGTGCATGGACGGCTACGAGCACGTCTCGATTGCCTCGCTCGCTCCCGATCTGCCCTGCGTCACCTTTAGCGGTCTGTCCAAGTCGCACATGATCGCGGGCTATCGTATTGGCTGGATGGTGCTTTCGGGCAACCAGCGCTGCATGAGCGACTTCATCATGGGCATCAACATGCTCTCCAACATGCGCCTGTGCTCCAACGTGCCGGCTCAGTCGATCGTTCAGACGGCGCTCGGTGGCCATCAGTCCGTCAACGACTACATCCGCCCCGGCGGCCGTGTCTACGAGCAGCGCAACTTTGTGTATGAGGCGCTCAACAAGATTGACGGCATCTCGGTGGTTAAGCCGCGTGCGGCGTTCTACATCTTCCCCAAGATGGATGTGAAGAAGTTCAACATTACCGATGACGAGCAGTTCGCCCTTGACCTGCTGCACGAGAAGAAGATCCTGATCACGCGCGGCGGCGGCTTTAACTGGGCTGAGCCCGACCACTTCCGTATCGTGTACCTGCCGCGCATGGAAGTGCTCAAAGAGTCCCTCGAAGACCTCGCCGACTTCTTCGACCATTACCGCCAGAGCTAGTGGGATAGAAGTTCCGCACTATGAAAAGCTCCCTGCAGTTGTTTTGCTGCAGGGAGCTTTCTTGAATCGGCGGAACTAAATAACGATTCCGCAACAGTGGTCGATTTCGTGTTGGATGATCTCGGCGGTGTAGCCCGAGAAGTTTTTGATGCGGTGGACGTAATTCTCGTCCAAATACTCAACCTTAATGCGGCGATAGCGAGTACAGGGGCGCTCGCCGGAAAGCGAGAGACATCCTTCGCTCGTCTGATAGGAATTGACCTGCTCAAGAATTTGAGGGTTGTACATCAGCAGCGCCCTGTTGCCGTCCTTTACGCAGATGATGCGTTTGCGCACGCCAATCATGTTGGCGGCAAGGCCCACGCACTCGTGCTCATGCTCATGGAGCGTATCCAGGAGGTCCTGCCCGGTCGCGGCATCGTCGGGTCCCGCGTCTTCGGAAGGCAGGCGCAAAAAGAACTCGGATTTCATGATGGGCTTAATCATGGCGGGCTCCTCATGTCTCGTGCTTTCGTGGACTTTTAATAATAGCGCGGAAGGAAAGCTGCGCGTCAGCGTTACAATCTTTCAACGTTGGACCATGTTGTCGGATCCGTCGCGTGCGGCGTCTGACGTAAGTCTAGGGCTCATGCTCGCCCTGGACTGTTCCTCTGGGGCGATGCGACTGTCGTTCCAAGAGGAAGGAAATGCATGGGGAGCAAATCTCAGCAACAAGTTCAAGCAACGCCATCGGCCACTTCGGCGTTTCTCGTCGTAATGTATATTGCAGCCTTTGTCGCCGCGTTTAACGAGAACATCATTAACGTGGCACTGCACGATATCATGGCGGCCTTTTCGGTGAGTGCCACCACGGCGCAGTGGCTAGTTTCGGGATACATGATCGTGACGTCGATCTTTACGGCCATCATGGCCTTTCTGTCCGGTCGTTTCTCGACGCGCAAGCTGCTGTTTTTCGCATGCGGATGCATGGTCGCCGGAGAAGTTCTGTGCCTGGTCGCCCCGTCGTTTACCGTTTTGCTGCCAAGTCGTATTTTGCAGGCTGCGGGATCGGGCATCTTGTTTCCGCTCATGATGAATGTGGTGCTATCTTGTGCTCCGCGCGAGAAGCTCGGTCTGTATCTGAGCCTGGGCGGTGCCTGCATTACGCTAGGGCCGGCGTTTGGGCCCGTGATTAGTGGTCTTATATGCACGTTGTTTGGCTGGAGGGCGGTGTTCGTAGTGCCGCTGGTGGGCGGTGTCGTGGTCGCCGCGGCGGCAGCAAAGCTCGTTCGGAATGTCGGAGAGCGCTCGAACACCACGCTTGATATTCTGTCGGTTGTTTTGCTCGCTGCCGGCATTACGGCGTTCGTGTATTCCGTAGGCGAGTTCTCGACCAATGTGATGGCCGGTATCGTGGCGCTTTTCGCCGCTGTTGTGGTGCTCGGCCTGTTTGCGGTTCGTCAGCTCAAGCTCGAGCATCCGGTGCTTAACGTGCGTCCCATGGCGAGCGTTCGTTTTTGGCCTGCATGCCTGCTTGTGGTGGTGTCGATGATGACGACGTTCTCGATGAGCGTTTTGTTGCCGCTCTATTTTGAGGGCGCATACGGCATGACCGCACTTGTCGCGGGTTTGCTCATTTTGCCGGCGATCGCCTGCAACGCCGTGACCTCGATTGTGGGCGGACGCGTGATGGATGCCCGTGGTGCGTGGCCGCTGCTGCCGGTCGGCTTTGCCCTGATCGCTGTGGGGCAGACGGCAATCTCGATGACCGCGGCAAGCATGAACATCGGCGTTGTCGTGCTGCTGGCCGTTGTGGTGTATGCCGGCGTCGGTTTGGTACTGAGCCCCTCGCAGACCGCCGGTTTGGAGACGCTTCCCGCCGCTGAGCATCCTCACGGAACGGCATTGCTTAACACGTGGAACATGATTGCCGCGTCGTTTGGTCCGTCGCTGTTTATCGGCCTGCTTTCGAGTTCTGCGGTGGCTGCTGGCGCCGCAGGCGTTGCGTCGGACGTTGCCCAGGCGATAGGATTTGCAGCCGCCGTGCGCGTGGCGGCCGTGATTGCCGTTGTCGGGTTCGCGGTGTCGCTGGTGTACGCTCGCCGCGAGTCGCACATGTCGCATTAATGTGTGCACATAGATTCTGCAGCTAGATTGGATGGCGACACCATAAACTAATGGACGTTTTGCCGAGAGGCATGAATGTATAAAGCGCAAAGAGTGCGCGACGGGCCCCGCGAATGGGGAGATGATGCCCGAGAGGGCCAAGAAGGAGTCTCATGTCTGAGAACGAAGAGATCATGAACGAGACCGAGAACGAGACCATGGCTGCCGAGGTCGAGGCAGTCGAGACCGTGGAGACCGAAGCTGCTGAGGTTGAGGCTGCTGACGAGGTTTCCGCCGAGGAGGCCGAGGTTGTCGAGGCCGCCGCTGATTACGATGACGAAGAGCTGATGGACAAGATGCAGAAGGCCGCCCGCCTGCTGCGCAGCCGTCGCTTTGCTATTTCCAAGGAGGAGGAGGCCAAGGCCGAGCGCATGGCGAACATCGAGCGCGCCATCAAGCTTCTTGACCTCAAGCCCAAGATGGAGCAGAAGGAAATGTCCGACCTGCTGGGCATGCGCCTTCGTGAGCTCGATGGCCTGATGGCCGAGGCCGAGGCCGCCGATCTGGTCGGCCGCATCGACGACGCCGAGGGCGATATGCGCAAGATCGTTGTCTTCGCTGCCGAGGATGCCGCTGAGGGCCTGACCGAGCTTGCCAACAAGAAGGAGAAGCTCCTGCCCGAGCTTTCTTACGAGGAGGCCACCGAGCTGATGGCCGCTCTCGATAAGGTTATCGCTCCGCTCGTCGCCATGGGCCTGGACGAGGACCGCGGTCCTCGCGGCGGCCGTGACGAGCGCGGTGGCCGTGGCGGCGACCGTGGCGGTCGCGGCGGCTTTGGTGGCAACCGTGGTGGCAACCGTGGTGGCTTCGGCGGCAACCGTGGTAACGACCGCGGCGGTCGCGGTGGCGACCGTGGCGGCCGCAACGGTGGCGGCTTCCGCGGCAACCGTTTCTAGTTGGGTTACGCGGTTTTACCAAATCGCGTAACTAGTTGACGCTGCAAACCCGCCAGGGCGGCAATCTGCCTTTCAACTTCGGCGGCATGACCAAAAGATCAATGCCGCCTCGTTTCAAGGCACCTTGCTCGCTCTGGCGGGTTTTCGCTGTCGGTACCAAAGCATCGGCGTCGCCTTGATCCAAACCTACCAAAAAGGGACAGGTTTATTTTGGTCGGTTTTATCTGGGCAAACGTGGTCGTCTATCGCAATATGGTCGTTGGGGACGTTCTTTTTTGACTAGTCATTTAAGAACGTCCCCAACGACTACATAGGATGAGAGTGGATAATCTCCCGGTTTGAGTCTGCATTCAAGCTCAAAGTGGGAGATTATCCACTCTCGTTTTTGTTCTACCTACATTTGTAGGAACAGGTCGTGGAGGCGGGTGTCTTCATCGAGTTCGGGGTGGAAGGTTACGCCGAGCTGGTTGCCCTGGCGGGCGGCGACGATGCGGCCATCGACCTCTGCCAAGGCCTTGGCGTCGCCGTGGACCTCGACGATGCGGGGCGCGCGGATAAATGTCAGCGGCACTTCACCGTCGATGCCGTCTACCTGTCCCTTGGTGCGAAAACTGCCGAGCTGTCTGCCATAGGCATTGCGCTCAACGAGCACATCCATGGTTGCCAAACGCGGCGTGCCCTTATCGTCGTGGGCGGCAAGATCGCGCGCCAACAGAATCAAGCCGGCGCAGGTGCCCAGGACGGGCATGCCCTCAACAATGCGGGTGCGAAGCTCATCGAGCATACCAAGCTCGGCAAGTAACTTGCCCTGAACGGTGGACTCGCCGCCGGGGAGGACCAGGCGGTCAAAGTTCTGCTGCAAATCGGCCGCCTGTCTCATCTCGATACAACGTGCGCCCAGCTCGGACAGTCTTGCCTCGTGCTCGGCAAAAGCGCCCTGGACCGCCAGCACGGCGACCGTTTGGTCTGCATAATCGCTCATGTGCGATCCTTTCTGCTGGACTAGCGCCCGCGCTCCTCCATGATGATCTCGATTTCGTCGGCGTTGATGCCCACCATGGCCTCGCCCAGGTCCTCCGAAAGCTCGGCGATGAGCTTGGCGTCGGTGAAGTTTGCCACGGCCTTGACGATGGCGGCGGCGCGCTTGGCGGGGTCGCCGCTCTTAAAGATGCCCGAGCCAACAAAGACGCCCTCGGCGCCCAGCTGCATCATCAGCGCGGCGTCGGCGGGGGTCGCGACTCCGCCGGCGGCAAAGTTTACGACGGGGAGCTTGCCCGTGGCATGGACCTCGCGCACCAGCTCGACCGGAATCTGCAGCTGCTTGGCTGCCTCAAAGAGCTCGTCGTCGCGCAGGGCAACAACGTCGCGGATCTGCTTTTGGATCTTGCGCATATGGCGCACGGCCTGAACGACGTCGCCCGTGCCCGGCTCGCCCTTGGTGCGAATCATCGTGGCGCCCTCGGCAACACGGCGCAGTGCCTCGCCCAGATCGCGGGCGCCGCAGACAAACGGCACGTCAAACTGGGTCTTGTCGATGTGGTAGACATCATCGGCGGGGGAGAGGACCTCGGATTCGTCGATGTAGTCGATTTCGATGGCCTGCAGGATCTGCGCCTCGACAATGTGGCCGATGCGGCACTTGGCCATAACGGGGATGGAGACGGCCTCTTGGATGCCCTTGATCATCTTGGGATCACTCATGCGCGAGACGCCGCCTGCGGCGCGGATGTCGGCCGGGATGCGCTCGAGCGCCATGACGGCGCAGGCGCCCGCCTCTTCGGCGATGCGTGCCTGCTCGGGCGTGGTGACGTCCATGATGACGCCGCCCTTGAGCATCTGCGCGAGCTCGCGGTTGAGTTTAACGCGATCGGCCTTGCTGGTCTGTTCTGCCATGGTTGCTCCCTTGGTTGGCATGTGCATTGCTTGACGGAACATCCTATCGGGGAGCTGGGTATGGCGAAATACTCAGTTTTCGAGATAATAACAAGGTCAGAGTAATACCAGATTGAATGACTCGATAAGGTCAGGTGACAAACTCATGCTTGACTATAATTTGGAAAACCGCGGCGAAGCATCGCTCTATGAGTATGTTTACCAGCAAATTCGAGATGACATTGTTGCCGGGCGCATTGCGGCGGGGGAGCATCTACCGTCTAAGCGCACCTTTGCGAGTCATCTGGGAATCAGTGTCATTACCATCGAGAATGCATATAGCCAGTTGCTTGCCGAGGGTTATATTTGCTCAAAGCCGCGGCGCGGCTACTACGCGTGCGAACTTCCGGATGCGCCGGTTTTGGCTTCGGCTGCGGAGGACATCGACCGAGATGCTGTCCCTGTTGGTCCCAGCGCGCATGATGCCATGGGGCAGGCAGAGCGATTCGATGCGCTTTCTCCTTCCGCTTTGGAGGCGGCGCGGCTTTGGCAAAGCGCGCTACGGGCGACACTGACGTCCGAAGACGAACGTGAAATCTTTTCGCCCGCGCCGGCGCAGGGCACCGCTCGGCTGCGACGTGCGATTGCGCACCATCTACGCGGGACGAGGGGTATGAATGTCGACCCCAACAACATTGTTATCGGTGCGGGCGCCCAGCTGCTCGATACCATGTTGGTTCAGTTGCTTGGCGCGGACAAGGTGTATGCCGTCGAGGATCCAGGCTATTTGCGCTTGACGCGCATCTATCAGGCTATGGGTTGCGAAGTGCGGCATGTCCCGTTGGATGCTGAGGGCGTGGACTTGAGCGCGCTGCAGAAAACCGGGACCGATGTCCTTCACCTGATGCCGTCTCATCAGTATCCGACCGGTCTTGTGACGAGCATTGCACGTCGCTATGCGTTGCTGAGCTGGGCCGCCGAGCGGCCAGGTCGGTATCTCATCGAAGACGACTTTGATTGTGAGTTTCGCCTTGCCGGCAAGCCGATTCCCGCGCTCGCGTCGATCGATGCCGCCCAGTCGGTTATCTACACCAACACGTTTTCGAAGAGCCTTTCATCGGCGTTACGTTTGGCGTACATGGTGCTGCCCGATGAGCTAATGGAGAGGTTTAAACGCAACCTTGGTTTCTACGCCTCGTCGGTAAGTTCTGTTGATCAGGTTGCCTTGGCGCGTTTGCTGGAATCGGGTGATTACGAGCGACATGTGAACCGCGTGCGCGTTCGTGCTCGTGGGGCGCGTGATGGCCTGGCGGCGCTTGTACGGAAAACGTTTCCGGCAGGGGAGGTCTCGATCGATCATGCAGACGCGGGCCTTTACTGCACTGTTGCCCTGGCCGAGGACAAGGCAGGGGAGAGTTTCGCGAAGGCTCTCGCTGACGCTCGTATTTCCTATGTCAACATCGCCGATTGCCTGTGGACGGGTGATCGGGCATCGACTAAGAACGCTCCATCTCGCGTCCTCATACAATACGACGACCTGAGCTCTCAGTCGCTCAGTGTTCTTCAGGAGCAACTGCAATAAGCCAACGAAAAGGCCCGAACCAATATGAACTGCCTCCCATTTCTTGGACATGAGAAATGGGAGGCTTTCTTTATGCGCGT
>UQNC01000035.1 GCA_900542175.1 uncultured Collinsella sp.
GGAGAGAGCGCTCCCGCAAACTGCCTCTTGACAACTTATAGGAGCGTCGGTTTTGTTGAGGCAAATTTGCCGGCTGCTCGGCATTTCCAAAAAAGTCTACTCACTTAGCCAGCGGGCAGCCAAAAAAGAACCGTCGCAACGTCGTTTGACTCCGTTGCGACGGTTTTTCGAGCATTTTCGCACTGCCGAGGACGCAGACGTTCCTCATTTCTCGCGCTTACCGAGCAAGAAGGCGCTATTCTCCGAAAGTAGTCAAAAAAGCTCCGTCCCAAATTAGCTACCCTTTGCACCGATTATTCGCCTGGGTTGATATTCGCGTAGAACTCCGCGCCATCATCCAGGCGCAGGATCCCGACGCGGCCGAACTCGGAGCCGGTGGCGGCGGCGCAGTCGATATCGATACGATCGGGCACGCCGGCGGTATCCTCGCCACCCAGGCGCACAATCTGCCCGCGGCCCGACTCCTCATCAAGCCCCGCCAGGCCGCCAACCTCGCAATAGCGCCCAAGCGACACCGTGGGCGTGTGGCCGCTCACCACGACCGGACCCTCGCCCTCGGCAGAAAGCAGTCCCGTCGGCGCATCCCAATAGCCGTGACGAATCCACAGCAGGTCATCGGACGACTGCACCGCGAGCATCTGCTGCAGCAGCTCGCGATCGGCACCCACCGCTCCGACGCCATCGGCACAATCGACGCCATGCTCAAGTAAAAACGCGCGCGCCGCCTTCATCTCGATTCCAGCATGTACCAGCAGATACGGGCGCTCCTCGGTCTCGGCCACCGCGTAGAGCGGCAGCGCGGCCATCCATCGCACGAGCTCCTCGTATGCCTCAAATTCCATGTCGTTGAGCTGCTCGCGCGTCGTCCAGCCACCGTTGATATCCCAGGTCTCGGCATCGAGCGGATCCTGGCCAATGATGGCATCGAGCATGATCTGCTCGTGATTGCCCTTGAGAACGCGGGCGTTAGGCAGCGAGCGCACGAGCTTAATAACGCCGACCGGATCGGGCCCGCGATCGATCATGTCGCCCAGCACGTACAGCGTGTCGTCGGACGTCAACGAGATCTTAGACAGGGCCTCGTCAAGCGCATGCACGTGTCCGTGAGCATCAGATGTCACATAGATCGCCATGGAACGCCTTTCCCTACCTTGCGACCGAAGCCCGGAACCGCAACTAAAACTTCAAGTTGAACTTAAACGTTACCCATTGTACTCCGTTGCAATAAAGCTGGAAAGGGTTTCCGAGCAGAGGCAAAGACGGCAGCCGTCTATGACGATATCGCGCACGCCCGCAATCTAACCCCATAAACCCACCATCTTTGGGTACAAATAACCGCAGGCAACTGACCGTGCCACGCCAACCACCCAGGAGCGGACACCATCCATGAACCAGATCCTTCTCTTTATCGGCCTCGTCATTATTCTGTGTCTGACCATCAAACCCGTCGGCAAAAAGCTCCCCTTCCCCACCCTGCTCATCTTTATCGCACTCGGCATGCTGCTGGGCGTCAACGGTCCGGCGCACATCGACTTTAGCGACTATGCGCTCACCGAAACCGTCTGCAGCACGGCGCTGCTGTTCATCATGTTCTACGGCGGCTTTAACACCAATATCGACCGTGCCAAACCCGTTGCCGTGCCCGCGGTACTGCTGAGCACGCTCGGCGTCGTCATCACTGCCGGCATTACGGGTGCGTTTGCGCACTTCGTGCTGGGTTTTGACTGGATTGGTGGCCTGCTGTTGGGATCGGTCGTGGCATCCACCGACGCGGCCAGCGTCTTTAGCGTGCTGCGCGAGCACAGCCTGTCGCTGAGGGGCGGCACCGACTCGCTGCTCGAGGTCGAATCGGGCTCCAACGACCCCGTCGCTTACATGCTCACCGCCGTGCTCGCCACACTCGCGGCCGGCGGCGACATTAACATCCCCGTGCTGCTGGCCAAGCAGATCATCCTAGGCGTGGGGTTGGGTCTTGCCATCGGCTGGGCATCCAGCCGCCTGATAGAGCGCGCACGCGCAACGGCCGAGGGCGCGCAGACCATCTTCTTGTTCGCGGTGGCCATCGTGGCCTACGCGCTGCCGAGTTACCTGGGCGGCAATGGCTTTTTGGCCGTGTACCTGGCCGGTATTGTGCTGGGAGCCAGCGACATTACCGGCAAGGTCGAGATGGCGCACTTCTTCGATACCCTCACCGAAATGGCCGAGATGACCATCTTCTTCTTGCTGGGCCTGCTCGTGACGCCCGCACGCCTGCCGCAAATGCTGCTACCGGGTCTGGCGCTCATGGCGTTTATGCTCTTCGTGAGCCGCCCCATCGCCGTTGGCGTGCTGCTGGCGCCCTTTAAGACGAACCCTCGCCAGGTAGCGCTCATAAGCTGGGCGGGTCTGCGCGGCGCGGCTTCGGTCGTATTTAGCCTCTTTGCCGTGGTGACCGGTATTCCCGGCGGTCACGACCTATTTGACCTGGTGTTTGTGATTGCTGTGTCGAGCATTGTGGTGCAGGGCTCGCTGCTGCCGGCGGTGGCAAAGAAGCTCGACATGATCGACGCGGAAGGCGATGTGCGCCGCACCTTTAACGATTACCGCGACGAGGACGGTATGTCGTTCGTCAAGCTCAAGGTGGGCGCGGGCCATCCGTTTGCCGGACGCTCGCTCGCGGATATTGGCAGTGCGACGGATATGCTCGTGGTCCTGGTGCTGCGCGATGGAGCGCACCCGGTGCTGCCCAACGGGGATACCGTGATCGAAGAAGGCGACCTTCTGGTTATGGCCGCGCCAACGTTTGAAGAGCGTGCCGAGGTTACGCTGCGCGAGGTCACCGTGACTCCCCACGGTCGCCTGGCCGGTCAGCGCCTGCGCGACGTGCCGCAGGGCAAGCACCCGTTTATCGTGGTGATGCTCAAGCGCGAAGGCCAAACGATCATCCCCGACGGCAACACCCAAGTCCACGCCGGCGACGAAGCTGTCATCGCCACACTGGCGTCGTAGTGACCAGGGGTTAGCTAATTTGCGACGAAGAAATCAAGCGCCTAGAGAACCTCATGCCTTCGCTCGCAGATTTGGATTTGCCCGAGGAGTAAAGCACCCCTCCCCCATGTAACCATCCTGTAAATCATAGCGGCGCACTCGAGTTTTACCGTGATGCGGTCGCGCCTGACGCTCCACTGTGCTAAAGTATCCGAACGTTCAAACGACTACGAGGGGAACTAGAAGATGGCACGTGTGCACAACTTCTCAGCTGGCCCGGCCGCACTGCCTACAAGCGTGCTCGCCGAGATCGCCGACGAGATGATGGACTACCGCAGTTGCGGCATGTCCGTGCTCGAGATGAGCCATCGATCTAGCATGTACCAGCAGATCATCGACGACGCCGAGGCAACCCTGCGCCGCCTGCTGAGCATCCCCGATAACTACCGTGTTCTGTTTTTGCAGGGCGGCGCCACGCTGCAGTTTGCGGGCATCCCGATGAACCTCATGCGCCGCGGCCGCGCCGGCTACGTCGTGACCGGCAACTTCGCCAACAAGGCGTACAAGGAAGCCGCCAAGTACGGCGAGGCCGTGCTGCTCGCGAGCTCCGAGGACGCCAATTTCGACCGCATTCCCGCCATGGCCGACATCAACGCGCGCATTGCCGCCGAGGCCGCGGGCGGCGGGCTCGACTACGTCTACATCTGCCAGAACAACACCATCTTTGGCACCATGTACCACGAGCTGCCTAACTTCGGCGACGTACCGCTGGTCGCCGATGTCTCGAGCTGCTTTTTGTCGCAGCCGCTCGACGTCGAGCGCTACGGACTCATCTACGCCGGCGCTCAGAAAAACGCCGGCGCCGCGGGCGTCACCGTGGTTATCGTGCGCGACGACCTGATCGCCGACGGTCCAGCCTTTGCGCAGACGCCGCAGTACATGGACCTTAAGACCCAGGCCGCCAAGGGCTCCATGCTCAACACGCCCAACACCTTTGGCATCTACGTGTGCGGCAAGGTGTTCCGTTGGGTTGAGCAGACCGGCGGACTTGCCGTCATGGCCGAGCGCAACTGGGCCAAGGCCAACCTGCTCTACGACCTGCTCGAGCACAGCGAGCTGTTCCATGGCACCGCGCAGGCCAACACCCGCTCCATCGCCAACGTCACGTTCCGTACCGGCGACGCCGAACTCGACGCGGCCTTTGTTGCGGGCGCGGCAGAGCACCAGATCCAAAACGTCAAGGGCCATCGCCTCGTCGGCGGAATGCGCGCCAGCGTGTACAACGCCGTCACCATGGAGGACGTGCAGGCGCTGGCCACGTACGTGAAGGACTTCGAAGCGCAGCATAGTTTGAGCCCGCGATCTAACTAGCCCGCAACACGCGGACCGACCAGCCACTTCAAACCACTTGTTATAAACAAATCCGCTAAGGAGTTTTTCATGCGCAAGATTAAAACCATCGACGACATTACCAAGGACGGCAAAGTCGAATTTGGCGAGGGCTACGAGTTTGTGGGCACCGCCGAGGAGGCCGACGCCATTCTGATGCGCTCCACCGACCTGCACGGCTACGAGCTGCCCGAGGGCATCCGCGCCATCGCCCGCTGCGGCGCCGGCGTCAACAACATCCCCGTCGAGGAGTACGCCAAGAAGGGCGTCGTCGTCTTTAACTCCCCCGGCGCCAACAGCAACGCCGTCAAGGAGCTCGTCCTGGGCATGTTGGTGCTCTCGAGCCGCGGCGTGGTGCAATCGATGAACTGGGTGCGTGACAACGCCGACGACCCCGAGATTCAGGTCGATGCCGAAAAGGCCAAGAAGGCCTTTGTGGGCCGCGAGCTCAAGGGCAAGCGCATCGGCGTCATCGGCCTGGGCAACGTAGGCTCCAAGGTCGCCAACGCCTGCGTCGACCTGGGCATGGACGTCTACGGCTATGATCCGTTCATTTCCGTCGAGCACGCGTGGGTGCTGAGCCGCGAGGTGCAGCGCGTGGGCACGCTCGAGGATCTGTGCCGCGGCTGCGACTACCTCACCGTGCACGTGCCCAGCAAGGCAGACACCATCGGCATGATCAGCACCGAGCAGATTAACCTGCTGGCGCCCGACGCCGTGCTCATCAACTACGCGCGCGAGACCATCATTGACGAGGACGCCGTCGACGCCGCCCTGCGCGAGGGCAAGCTCAGCTGGTTTAGCTGCGACTTTGCCACGCCCAAGACCGTCAAGATGCCCAATACGTTTATCACCACGCATTCGGGCGCCGGCACCGGCGAGGCCGAGGCCAACTGCGCCGACATGGCCATCAGCGAGCTCAAGGATTACCTGGAAAACGGCAACATCGCGCACAGCGTCAACTACCCCGCCTGCAGCATGGGCAAGGCGCGCGCCGCAAGCCGCATTGCCTGCCTGCATGCCAACGTGCCCAACATGATCGGCCAGATCACGGCCATTCTCGCCAAGGACAACGCCAATGTGCAGCGCATGACCAACGAGTCCGCTGGCGAGAACGCCTACACCATGTTCGACACCGATGAGCACCTGGACGGCAGCACGATCGAGGCGCTCAAGCAGATTCCGTCGATGTATCGCGTGCGCGTGATTAAATAGCGCCGGTGCCAAGCCTGCCAGACAGACCACGAAGCCCATTCGCCCCCTCCCGTTTTCACGAAACGGGGGGCGATTTTGTTGCTCCGGACGTCTTTAAAATGATACCCAGAACAAGTTTTTTCAGATAATCGATAGTGAGGCTCCAGTCGCTAAGCACGCCCGCTTTGATAAACAGCTTTATCAGGGACTTTAGTAGGTAAAAATCGGTCTCTATGTGCCGAATGTAAGTTGACTGTCTATTTTCCGAAACAACTTATTCTAGATAGCATTTTTAGGGTCCCTCCAAGGCAAAATTGAAGCCTTTTTGCGACCAGAACTCTAGCTCGCGCTACCGTTTACCCACCGCGCGACTACATTCCCGCCCAATCGATAAAAATCTCCTCACGAAGCCGCCGTTCGAGCTCCTGCTGTCGCGGCGTCTTGTCTTTCAGCGGCACATCGAGATAGGACATGATGAGCTCCATCACCACGCGGAAGGCATCGAAGTCGGCCAGCTGACCATAGGTCATCAGAACGACGGGATATCCCATGGCTTGCAAGGCCGTCGTTCGATCGGAGTCCGAGATCTTGGATTCAATGGATCCGTGAATGGCTTTACCTTGGCATTCAACCAGACACTCTCGACTGCCGTCCTTATTTGCCAGCAGGATATCGGTATAGCGCCTATCAAGCCCCGAAATCAGGCGGGCGCTGCGCGTCATACGAATCTCAACGTTATTGGTAAGGCTCAGCCCTTCGCCGCCGCGCAACCTCGTAAGGCCAAACAGCATCGAAGCCTGGACCTCGAGCGGCGATGCTGCCACCCCCGTAATGCATTTCGCGGCTCGTATGAACGTTTTAGCGCCGCGGAGCCCCCGGACCTTATCGACGAACTCTGTAAGCTCAGAGAGCTCGATCAAGGGAGGTCGTTTCCACAAGTCCGTTGGATTCCCCGAGACATCCTTTACGTTTTCCCAGCCCGACCGTGCGTCACTCCATCGGCTCCCATATGCCTGCTCAAGTGCCGACTTTACCTGAAGCGCAATCTTGCACACGGCAAAGGTGCCGCACATCTCATACATGCACATGATTAGACGCTCGTTTGAGACCGAGGAAGCCAGAGTCAGCAGGGTAAAGAGTGGGGACGCAACATCGAGGCCAAACTCCGTCTGCCGCACGGAATCAAACGGCCTCTCCCCGTTCCAAACATGCCTGACAATGCGATCGCCCTTACGTCCGCAGCTGCCCTGCGCCAACACGTGTAACGGGGTGCCCAGGAAATGCGTGACGAGCGGATGCTCACATAGGTGCTCCCTGCGCGGATCGTCCGCAGAATCGGGCAGGTCCGGCATTATTGCCAAGACCTGTGGAGGTATCCGGTGATACCGAAAGGCAGATATGTCGCACAGCATGTCGTCCATGAAGGGTACGTACCCGCTGCGTCGCTTGTGAACCCGCTCGGACGGCAAACGCGCTGGCTCGGCCTGCGAACGGTAAATACTGCCACGCCCACGTCGCGGATCTCTCAGGAGGCTTACAATCGGTTTGGAAAGCAAACTGATTGTGAGGTTGCATATGGTTGATGAGGACTTTGCCTGGCGGCTTGCGCAGGAGCTTGTGCGGATCGACAGCTCAGACCCGGGCGCGTATGAGGATGAAATTGAGCGCTTCATTAAGAGGCTCATTGAGCAGCAGCTGGCACAACTTGATAGTTCTGCGCTCGATGCCGTGCAGATTGAGGAGCTCGAAGTGCTGCCCGGGCGCCGCAACCTTAAAGTCACCGTGCCGGGCCAAAGCGACGAGCCGCGGCTGATCTATATCTGCCACATGGATACCGTCACCTTGGGCGATGGCTGGGACGCAGACATCGCACCGCTTGGGGCGGTTGTGCGCGACGATAAACTCTATGGCCGCGGTGCCTGCGATATGAAGGGTGGCCTGGCCTGCGCTATTGCCGCACTGATCCATACGCTCGAGCGCGTGGCGGCGGATGGCGCGTTGCCCCGCCGCGGCTTTTCGCTCATCTGCTCGGTCGACGAGGAAGACTTTATGCGCGGCTCAGAGGCCGCGATCGATGCCGGCTGGGTCGGCTCGCGTGAATGGGTGCTGGACACCGAACCCACCGACGGACAGATTCAGGTGGCGCACAAGGGGCGCACGTGGTTCGAGATTGAAATGGCTGGCGTAACGGCGCATGCGAGCCAGCCGTGGAAGGGCGCGGATGCCGTCGCCGCCATGGCCGAGGTCGTGTGTTCGCTCCGTCGCGTGTTTGTGGCGCTGCCCGCGCACGATGAACTGGGGTCTTCGACCATCACGTTTGGCCAAATCGAGGGCGGATATCGCCCCTATGTCGTGCCCGACCGCGCCAAAGTCTGGGTCGACATGCGTCTGACCCCGCCGACCGATACGGCCGCCGCGACGCGCATGGTAGAGCAGGCCATCGCCGTCGCCGAAGCCGCCGTTCCCGGTTGCCATGGCAGCTACACCGTGACGGGCGACCGCCCCGCCATCGAGCGCGACCCGAACTCTCCCCTTCTAGCAGCGCTCAAGCGTGCCGCCGATGACGTGACGGACGCGGACACGACCGTCGGCTTCTTTACCGGCTACACCGACACCGCCGTCATTGCCGGCAAGACAGGCAACCGCAATTGCATGAGCTACGGTCCCGGGTCGCTCGCGCTCGCACACAAGCCCAACGAATATGTGCCCCATGCCGATATCGTTCGTTGTCAGCAGGTGCTAATCGCGCTCGCCGATAACGTGCTCTGGGACGCGAGCGGCCAAGTTGGGGCATAATAAGCCGCGAACAAACCGACTCGTGCGTTAGGACCGCCCATGAAAGCACTTCCGTTTCCCTGCATCCGCCCGGCTCAGGACCGCGTACTCGAGGCGCTGCCTGCAATGGGCAGCATCCTGAGCGGCAACGATGCTCTGCGCGGAGCCCTTGCCGATGGCCTGATGCTCAAGGACCCGGGTGCGGCGTATTACGTGTACGAATGCTCGGGCGAGCCGGGACGCGTGACGGGTGTCGTGGCGATCTGCCCGACGAGTGTACTTGCGGACGGCAAGGGCGATGGCAGCGCCGACGTGGCCGCCGCCGCGCGCGCGATCGCCGAGCTCAAGGTGCAGCCGCGCCCCGTGTCGCTCGCCTACGAGGCCTCGCCCGTCATGGATATCATCCTGGGCGCCGCCAAAGAGGGCGCGTCGCTCTACGCCGTCACCGACCCCGCGGGCGTCACACATCGCGTGTGGGAGGTCAAGCGCGAGGACGCCGTTGCCGCCATCCGTGCCATGCTCGATCAGGCGCCCGACCCGGTGTTCGCCGGTGACTCCGCCTATGTCGCCGCACTGGTTGGGGCATCGCAGATTCTGGCCGACGAGGCCCGCGCTGCCGGCGCCTACTCTGGCAAAGAGCCGTTCAACTTTGCTGTAGCCGTACTGTTCCCCGCCGCGCAGGTCAGCGGCAGCGCGCCGCAGGTTCCGACGGGTCTGCTCACTCACCAGGTCTCACGGTTCTAGCGAACTCAAACGCTAAGCTGGAAAACCCAGCATCCAAACAAACAAGGGGCGGAGATGCAGCAAACGCATGCACCTCCGCCCTTTTCGCATCAAACAATTACGCCGGTAAACCGGGCCGCAACGTCAGCGTTATCCACGCTGCGGACCTGCCGCCGCCACGAGCGGCTCTAGCCCCAGCTCGCGCGCGTAGTCTTCCTGCGTAAAGACTTCGACCAGTTCAAACGTATCGGCCGCATCGTCAAACGCAAAATGCAGCACTGAGCAGTTGCCCGGCACGCGTTCGCGCTCGTCGGCCGCCGCGCCCCGCACGTGGTCCAAAAACTCCTTGATAGCTGAGCCATGGCTCACCGCGAGGACGCACTCGTGGTCCGGGCGTCGCACAAGATCGGTCAACGTCGCCACCATGCGCTCGCGCACCTGCATCTGGCCCTCGCCGCCAAACTGGCGATAGAAGTCGCGCCACGGGCGCTCGGGCATGAGCATCACGCGCTCGGCCTCAAAGTCGCCAAAGAACCACTCACGCAGGCCGTCCAGGCGCTCGTACGCCAAGCCCGGCCACAAGTTGGCGATAGTCTGCTCGGTGCGATGAAGCGTGGAGGTGTAGGCATGATCGGGCTCAATGCCGCGCGCACGTAAAAACATGCCGGCGCGCGCCGCCTGGTCGCAACCCAACTGCGTAAGCGGCGAGTCACTCCAGCCCTGAATAATGCGCTTAAGGTTGAATATCGTCTGTCCATGACGGACCAGATACAGATCTTTATTCATAGGGGTCCTTTCGTTCGTTACCAACCCAAGAGCGAAAACGCCCCGTCGCAATAGCCAAAATGAAGCACGGCACCGTTGTCGGGTAGCTCTCCCCCGCCAGTCACATACTCAAGAAACTCCTGGCAGGCTGAGCCGTGGGAAACCGCCAGCACGCAGTCGTGCTGCGGCCTGGCCATGATGCGGGACAGCGCCGCGACCATGCGCGACTGAAGCTGCACTTCCGACTCACCGCCAAAGGCCACCGGATAATCGCCCCAGGGCTGCGGCGGCATCTCGCGATTTGATGTGCCCTCCAGCGAGCCAAAATGCCACTCACGCAGGTCATCGACCAGCTCAATGGAACGGCCCTCGCCAACGATAAGCTCGGCCGTATGCCGCGCCCGGCCCAACGGCGAGGAATACACATGATCAAAGGCCACGCCACGCGCCGCAAACGCCGTACGCGCCGTCTGCGCCTGCTCGCGCCCACGCGCCGTAAGCGGCGAATCGTGCCAGCCCTGCAAAATGCTCTGCACATTGAGCTCAGTCTGCCCATGCCGCACCAAATACAGATCTGCCACACACCCTCCCCTCGTACCACCACAAAGGGGACAGGAGCCTTTGTGGTGATTTTGCCGCCGGATTGCACCGCAACGACGCACAACTACAGCAGCACGTCGGCAAGCGGACGCTTGGGTACGTGGTGCACCTGCGCCTCGTCGCGCCAATAATTGATGGAGCCGTCGGGGTTGGAATCGATCGCATCGATCACCTGTGTCTCGGCCGGAACGCCAAACGCCATGATCAGCTTGAGCTCATACTTGTCGTTATCGAGCCCCATGGCATCGATCGCGTGGGGCGTAAAGGCCTTGAACATGCAGGCTGCCACCTCGGGCGTGGCGCTGCGGGCGGCGAGCATCATCGTCTGTGCGGCAATGCCCGTGTCGACCTCGGTAATGGGAGCGACAGGCTTGCCCGGAACGGCGCGCTCGGCCAGAATCGCGATGTAGCCGGTCGGGCGCTCACCCTCGGCAGGACCCGGCCAGTCCTTAAGTGCGCCGGCCCATGCGAGCTCGTCAAATACACGCGCGCAATCCTCGGCACCGCTCACCACGTGAAAACGCAGACGCTGAGCATTGGCACCACACGGGGTCAGGTGCGCCAGTTCCGCCAGCTCGAGCAAAAACTCGCGCGGCACGCGCATGGACTCGTCAAAGCGACGGCACGTGCGGGCGCGACGAACCAACGCATCAAACGCGTCCAAGCCGAGCTTTTCGCGGCCCTGCTTTGCCATCGATTCTGCGCTTACCGGCGCCGCGGGAACTGTTTCGTTCATAGGGACCCCCAATACAAGCCAATTGTCCTTAGGAAAATCTAACCTAAAACGTAGGCAATAACGAACAGGGCTGCAATGTTCTACACCTGTTGAATAGAAAATCGCGACGTGGGGAACAACGGAAACAATTCGGGGCCTTTGGGTTACGTTTCGCCCTCCCCGACCCATACGTCAGCGCCCTTAGGGGATACTGGTTGTAACGATCAAGGCTTACGCCGCACGGAAAGGAGACTTATGGGCATCTTTAAGAACGATGACCAAAAATCGAGCCAGTTTGGATTTGACGAGAAAAGCATGGCGGGCAAAGCCGTCAAGGCCGTACGCTGGATCTACGCCATCACGGGCGTCTTAGCACTCATTGCTGGTATCGCGCTGCTTTTTGCACCTGCCAAGTCCCTCGTCTTTTTGACGACTGTCCTGGGTTTTTACTTTGTAATCACTGCTGCCATCAGACTATTCACTGCCATTTTTGAGCCGCTGCTGCCCACCGGCTGGCGCGTGACGAGCATCATCTCCAACCTACTCATTATCTTGGGCGGCGTCATAATCCTGCGCAACCAGGCCTTCTCGACCGCGACGCTCACCACGATGGTGGTTATCGTGGCCGGCTTTGGCTGGATTGTCGAAGGTGTCATGTCCATTCTGGAGTCCGAGCTTTCGTCCAACCGCGCCCTCGCTATCCTGAGCGGCGCACTTTCCATCATCGCCGGCATGTTCGTGTTTATCTATCCGCTGTGGTCGGCCAAGATGCTCGTCATCTTTAGCGGCGCCGCGCTGCTGGTGTTTGGCGTTACGCTGATTGTTCGCGCTATTCAATTTGGCAAACTGGTGCACTAGATGCCGCGAACGCTCTTTATTGATGCCGACGCCTGCCCGGTCACGCGCGAGTCGATTGACTGCGCGCGGCGGGCGGGCGTCGCCGTTGTTATCGCCGGCAACAGCACGCAAAACCTGGAACGGCACATTCGCCGCGACGACCCGCGCGATGCCGAGCACGCGCGACGCGGCTTTTGGGTCACGACGCTCGATGTGAGCGTGGGCGCCGACAGCGCCGACTTTGCCATTGTCGAACGCCTGCAGGCGGGCGACGTGGTCGTGACGCAGGACATTGGCTTGGCGAGCATGGTGCTCGGGCGCGATGCCGCCGCCATCGGTGTGCGCGGGCGCGTGTACGACAAGGCGACTATCGACATGCAGCTGTTTATTCGCCACGAGGAAAAGAAGGTACGCCGCGCCGGCGGACGCACTCGCGGTCCGGCAGCATTTACCAGCGAAGACCGCGCCCGCTTTAAACGCAACCTCACCGAGTTGCTGCACTAACCAAGGTAGATTTTTGAGACATGCCTAAAATCTACCTTTTTGTTTTGAGCGGTGTGAGCGCTCGGAATCCATGGCTCAACAAAAAACGGGCTTCAAAATGCCATGCGTCGCCGCATTGCGCAGGCGCTGAGCATGGCTATTTGAAGCCCATTTTTTAGGCCCACTTAGAGGCCAACGGCGGAGAGGATGAGGCCCCAGCCAGCGCCGATGACGTACATCATGATCAGGAACACGGCATTTTCGCGGGCGCTGCGGTTGGTGCGGAACAGCACCAGATAACCCACGCCGGCGGAAATGAGCGTGCCGGCGAGCATCGGCGCCAGTTGCAGCGCGCCTTCCAGATACAGCTGTGTAATGACCACGCTCGCCGAGCAATTGGGAATCAGCCCGACAAGCGCCGAACCCAGGACAGCGAGTGTCTCGTTGCCGCGCAGGAACTGCTCGATCGCGGACTCGCCGAACGTCTCGAGCACGGCGACCAGAATCAGCGTCACCAGAAAAATGAATACCGAGACCTGCACGGTGTGCGAGATCGCACTGCGGATGATCGACAGGACAGGCGTCCCTTCGTGGGAGTGAGAGTGACCGTGACCATCATGGTGTTCATGTTCGCCCTCATGACCGTGATCGTGGCCATGTCCGTGTTCGTGCTCGTCCTCGTCTTCATCACAACCGCAATGGTCGCGCTCGCACAGCTCGTGGATGTGGTCGGCGCTCACGCCTGCCTCGGCCACCTCGTCGATGATGTCACCGCCGCTGTGGTCGTCGTGCGCGCAGTTCACGTGGGCCGGGTTGGCCGCGGTTCCCAGCACGGTACGGCGAATCGCCGCGTGCGCGCGGGCGTTACGGCGCAGGCCGCGAATGGCAGCGTCCACGATAAAACCCGTGACCAGTGCGATCAGCGCTTTCGAAGCCAAAAGCATCGCCATAGTCTGCACGGGAACCTGCTCGGCAAGCAACAGCGGCAGCATCTCATCGGAGGTCGAAAGGAACACCGCCACCAACGTGCCCAAGGTCACGACACGGCCGGCGTACAGCGTTGCTGCCATGGCCGAAAATCCGCACTGCGGCACCATGCCCAGCAGCGAGCCAACCACGGGACCCGCAGCGCCGGCGCGCTTGATAGCGCCGTTGACGCGGTCGCCCGCAACGTGCTCAAGTGTCTCGAGAGCAAGATACGTCACCAACAAAAACGGCACCAGCGACAGCGTGTCCTTGCCGGCGTCGAGCAGAATATCAATCAGTAAATCCATGACGGATGGAACCTTTCGTGTCTTTCGGCAGCATTGTAAAAGTCCTAGCGGTCAACTAGGGTATTGTAGTTGTCCCGGGCGCGGTGCCAATAGTTGCCTATGGTAAACTATCATCTCGCCATAACTCAGTAACCTCGAGCCGCACAACGCGGCCCGTCCAAGGAGTAGCATATGAACGTATCGCAAGCACTCGAATACGAGCGCCAGCCGTTTATCCCCATGTTTATCTACGGCGACCACGGCGCCATGGAGTCCGAGCGCCAGAAGGGCGAGGAGGCCCTCAAGGTGCTCGAGACCGAGTACTTTACCGCCGAGGGCGACCCCGGCTTCGACTTTGCCACCGTGCGCGACCTGGCCGACCGCAACCGCGACCTGTGCGACCAGATTGGCGAGGCGCGTCTGCGCAACGTGACGCCCGCGACGCTCTCGCGCGGCCTGTCCGATGCCGACACCTGCGCCGCCATCGGCAAGATGCAAAAGCGCACCGCCGCGTCCGTTATGCGCGAAATCCGCGGCGACCGCGACGCACTCGGCGTGGCCTACGCCCGCAAGCCCATCCAGGGCACCGTGCTCGGTATCGACATCGAGACCACCGGCCGTGCACCCGAGCGCGGCTATATCATCAACGTGGGCTGGGAGATCATGGAGCTCACCAGCGACGCCGTCCCGCATGACGCCGAGGCACACTACTGCGGCCTGCCCGACATCTACCGCGGCAAAGATGTGCCGCTGTCGAATATCCACCACATTACCTGGGACGACATCGACGGCAAAACGCCCTTCCGCGAGAACAAGGAGCTGCAAAAGCAGCTGCTCAAGCTTATGAAGAAGTACCCGTACATGGCGCATAACGCCGCCTTTGAGGACAGCTGGTTCAAGATTCACCTGGACGGTTACGCCGAGGCACGCCGCGCGGGTAAGATCATCGTCATCGACTCGCGCCAGATCTGCCGCAGCCTGGACGCCGACGTGCGCTCGCTCCCCCGCGAGTCCGCCCCCGCCGCGCTCGAGAACTGGGCACGCCGTCGCGGCACCCTCGCGCCCGACGCCAACGAGCAGCATCTGGGTCTGGACGACACCGACCTCATGCTCCGCACGGTACAGGCCGAGTTCAACCTCAAGAACCTGTTTGCGAAATAACCGATCCATCTGCGGGAGCGCCTGCCAGGCACAGTGCAATCCGTCTGGACGCACTGGCACGCAGTAAACTAGGGCGCAGTCTTATGGCTGCACCCTAGTTTTAATCAAAACGAGCAAATACGCATGCTTCACATAGTCGGCAGATTGGCCCACCTACTTTTTTCGAGTTGTTCGGCCAGCTGAACCACTAGTCGAGGCCCCTTGAACCGCAATCGAGCGCTATAGTCGCCCCAATTTCGCAACCAAGCCCTATAAATCTACCTGAATCAATTCGAATAAGACGTTGCGATCACACCATTCGTATAGGATAAGGCCGAATAACTCAAATTATGTTGGTGAGGCATCTGAGCGGTCGGCAAAAACGCTTAGAAGCTACGAATCCGCAACTAAAGTTCACCAAAATGGGGCAGCCGACAGAAACCTCCCCAGCCGAAGCTGCCCCCCTCAATACGACAGCTCAAAAACCCACCGTTCGCAGAAGATAAGCCGCGCCCCAATACCGTTGCCCGAAGTTTCGAGCGTATATGGCGTCCGCTATGCCATCATGCGCGTATGGGAATCGTTCTGTCACATACCACGGCACGCGCTGTATACCAAACAGTCAACTCGCTCGCAAGCCACGCGACCGATCCCATATCTATGGAAAAGATCAAGGTGTCTGCGCCGACCACGTCCAACCTGGAAGCGGCGCGAGCATGGCTCAACAGAAAGAATGTCGATTCTGAAAGCATCCATGTGCTGACGTTTTCCAATAATGCCAAAAGGCACCGCAAGGGCTGCATCTGCCACTGCACGCGCTATACGTTTGATGCAGAAAGCTACCTAGAACTCGAGCCGAACGTCTACATCGTCGATATCAAGCCGTGCGCGTTAGAAGCAGCAGCCGACCTCAACCTTTCGGAGCTCGTTGAGTATTACTTTGAAATCTGCGGCTCCTACGCGCTTGGAACGTCCGACGAAACTCAATATCGCGAGCGCCCAGCCCTAACCAGCGTTGAAGAGCTCAGAGCCTTCTTTTCAGAGGCATCGGGGTATCGTGGATCTAATAAAGCACTTAAGGCACTTTCTTATGTACGCGAAGGCTGTCGCTCCCCACTCGAAACGGCGTTTGTCATGATGCTGACAATGCCCAAGTCAATGGGTGGCTTAGCCATACGCGCTATCAAAACGGACTATCCGATCCCAGTCCCCAAAAGATACGCCGCCCTAACGCGACGGACGGTTTTCTACCTCGACGCGCTGCTCGAAAATTCGATGACCGATATCGAATACAACGGCTTTTACCACGACGAGCCCGAACAGCAATCAATTGACGAGGAACGCCGAAACACGCTGCGAAACATGGGATATGCCGTTATCACAGTTAGTCGTCATTCGTTTTTCAAGCAGTCCGCTTTTAGGCGGGTCATGGAAGCGATTCGCATTCGCGAGAAGATATGGCCCGGTCGACTCCCGGATAACTTCGCCATCCTGCAAGAAACTCTTCGTCAATTTGTCTTGCGGCGCTACTTCGAATACGGTCGCCGCGTCCTGGAGACACTCAAAGAAGAAGAGGCCGCCAAGCGCGAAATTGCAAGCCAATATCCGCAAGCTGATGACCCGAGCATCAACGATGTGCCAGAACCCGACGACATGCAACACGTCGGGGCCCTTGCTGAGGAAATCAATGGGGCTTGGGAATGCGACATGTTCGCAAAAATCGATGAAAACCGCACGGAAGACGACACGATTATTGATCTAATTGAGAATTCGCTCTTCTAAAGGCGATCTCTGCGGATGTCCACCTACATTTTTCGACTTATTCGGCCACCGATGTGCCAGATTGGCTGCAGCAATGCTCAATATAACTTTAGATAAAACTGATTCTGCAGGAACTCCCGTAGAGGAAGAACTGATTCTCGCGGTATTTAACACGATAAAGTACAAATATGAACAGTTCTAATGCTTCTCAAGGTGGCTTTCTTAGCATGCTGGCCGAACATCTCGAAATATGTTGGCGAGCATTGCGTCGATGTCTCCCAACCCGCAGAAAATCGCAGAGGCGGCAAGCAGTCATCGAAATTAACGTAAATAGTATTGACATATGAACATGCGCTCATATAATCGGAAGTAAGTTATATGAGCGCATGTTCATATGAAAGGATGTTGCAATGAGCAGCCACGCTGATGAAACAAAGACTGGCATCGAGGCCACCGAGCTGATCGTCCCCACCACCTGCTCGCCCGAGGACCTTCCCGACGAGGAGCTGCTGTACGACCTTGCCGACCTGTTCAAGGTCTTCAGCGACACCACGCGTATCAAGATCCTCTACGCCCTCATGGGCCGCGAACTCTGCGTGGCAGACATCGCCGAAGCGACCACGACCTCGCAGTCCGCGGTGTCGCACCAGCTACGCACGCTTAAGCAATCACACCTGGTCAAATTCCGACGCGACGGCCGCAACATCCTCTACTCGCTCGCCGACGACCATGTCTACACCATGCTCAACCAGGGCATGAGCCACATCTGCGAATAGCGACCAACCACGGTACCAGCGCGGCCTGCACCCAAGCCGCAAAAACAGGGAAAGGAACCCACCATGAAAAAGCAGTTCAAGCTCGACGAGATCGACTGCGCCAACTGTGCGCGTGAGCTTCAGGACGAGCTGGCCAAGCTCGAAGGCGTCAAGTCCGTTTCGGTCAACTTTATGACCCAGAAGTTGACGCTCGAGGCCGACGACGCCGAGTTCGAAGAGGTCCTGGACCGCGTCGTGGAGTTTACCGCCGACGCCGAGCCGGACTGCGAGATCATTCTCTAGCCTGCGCATACGCTGACCCGCAAGGCCGCGCTTGCCGCGGCCTTTGCTCGCGAAGTTATATGAGCGAGTGTTCATACATTCAAATGGGAGGTTTGAATCATGGCAGCCGCCGATCCCACAAAGAAAAAGAAGAAGCGCAAGAAGAAAGAGTCCCTTGAGCATAAGCGCAACCGTATCCTGGTAGCGCTAGGCATTTTTGCGGTGGTGTACGCCCTCGACGAGCTCGGTACCCTTACCGCCGCATTCGGCACCCCGGGTGACATCTACGCCAGCTTCGTGCTGTTCCTGGTGCCGTTCCTAATTGCCGGCTACGACGTGCTCCAGAAGGCGTTCAGCAACATCCGCCGCGGCAAAGCCTTCGACGAGAGTTTCCTTATGGCAGTCGCGACCATCGGCGCGTTTGCCATGGTGCTCTTCCCCGATACCGATCCGCACATGGCCGAAGGCGCCGCCGTCATGCTGTTCTACCAGGTCGGTGAGCTGTTCCAGGCATACGCCGTGGGCAAGAGTCGCAAGTCGATCAGTGCCATGATGGACATCGCGCCCGACTACGCTAACGTCGAGCAAGCCGACGGCACGCTCGAACAGGTCTTTCCCGATGACATCGCCGTCGGCACCGTGATCGTGGTCAAGCCCGGCGAGCGCGTGCCTATCGACGGCGTCATCGTCGAGGGCGAGACGCAGCTCGACACCGCCGCGCTCACGGGCGAGTCAGTCCCCCGCCCCGCCAAGTCCGGCGACGATATCATCGGCGGTTGCATCAACATGACGGGCCTCATCCACATGCGCACCACCAAGCCGTTTGGCGAGTCCACCGTCGCACGCGTCCTGGAGCTCGTGGAGAATGCCAGCGAAAAGAAGGCGCGCACCGAGAACTTCATCACGCGCTTTGCCCGCGTCTACACCCCCGCCGTCACCGGCGCTGCCGCGGTGCTCGCGCTCGGCGGCGGCCTGGTCACCGGTGCCTGGTCCGACTGGATTCTGCGCGGTCTGACCTTCCTGGTCGTCAGCTGCCCGTGCGCCCTCGTGATCAGCGTACCGCTGAGCTTCTTTGGCGGCATCGGCGGCGCGTCCAAGCTGGGCGTTCTCATCAAGGGCTCCAACTACCTCGAGACGCTCGCCGACGTGGACACCGTCGTCTTCGACAAAACGGGCACCCTCACCAACGGCACGTTCTCGGTCGTCGCGGTGCATCCCGAGGCAGGCTATACCGAGCAGTCGCTGCTCGAAGTCGCAGCACTCGCCGAGTCGTTCTCCGATCACCCTATCGCGCAGTCGGTACGCGCCGCCTACCAGGACGAGCTCGACCCCAAGCGCGTGACGGATTCCGCCAATGACGCAGGCCACGGCGTGTCGGCGACCATCGACGGCAAGCACGTCGTCGTCGGCAACGCCAAGATGCTCGCTGTGGCCGGCGTTGAAGCGCCCGATTGCGAGGTTGTCGGCACGATCCTCCACGTGCTGGTCGATGGCATCTATGTCGGCCACATCGTGATTGCCGACACCGTAAAGGCCGATGCCGAACAGACGATCCGTGACCTGCACACCGCTGGCATCAAACGCACCGTCATGCTCACGGGCGACCGCGAGGAGGCTGCGGCGTCTGTGGCCAAGCAGCTGGGGCTCGACGAGTTCCACGCGCAACTGCTGCCGGGCGACAAGGTCGAGCGTGTTGAAACGCTGCTCGCGGCCGAAAGCGGCAAGGGCAAGCTCGCTTTTGTGGGCGATGGCATCAACGATGCGCCCGTGCTCACCCGTGCCGATGTGGGCATTGCCATGGGCGCCATGGGATCCGACGCCGCGATTGAGGCTGCCGACGTTGTACTCATGGACGACAAACCGTCCAACATCGCCCGTGCCATCCGCGTGGCACGCAAGACCATGACGATTGTTTGGCAGAACATCATTTTTGCACTGGGTATTAAGCTGCTGATTCTGGTGCTCGCGGCGCTCGGCATCGCCAATATGTGGCTTGCCGTCTTTGGCGACGTGGGCGTGGCGATCATCGCCATCCTGAACGCCATGCGCGCGATGGGTGTCAAGAACCTGTAGTGTTCGTGGGCTGTCCGGCCGGGACCGGGCTTGGTTTTGAAAACGTCCTCGCGCATGAGGCCCGCCTTTCCTGCTCCTGCGGAGCAACGGAAAGGCGGGCCTCGCGCTGACGCTCCTATTTGGCAAGGTGTTTTTTAGAATCCATTTTGCGCTCGGCCTCG
>UQNC01000036.1 GCA_900542175.1 uncultured Collinsella sp.
TCCGATCTTGCGCCATGATTCTGGGCGAGTCGGGTGCCGGCAAGTCGACGCTGCTCAATGCGCTGCTGGGCCACGATACGTTGGCGACCGGCGGTGTGCGCGAACGCGACGACCAGGGCCGTCACACTACCGTCGCGCGCGTGATGGTGACGCTGCCGGGCGACGCCGGCGTGATCGCCGATGCCCCGGGCCTGCGCAGCCTACCGCTCGTGGGTCACGAGCGGGGTCTGGCGCGCGCCTTTCCCGAGATTGTCGAGGCATCGCGTGCGTGCCGGTTTGGCGATTGCACGCATGTCCATGAGCCGGGTTGCGCCGTTCGCGAGGCCGAGGACGCCGGGCAGATCGACAGCCTGCGTCTGGAAACGTTCCAAAACCTGGCGTCATCCATGCGCGTGAGCGCTCAAATGCTCGATCCCGATGTCCATCTGTAATTGATTTTTCCTATGACAGCCGTCTCCCAACTGTTCGGGAGACGGCTTTTTTGCTGCGGAAAAGCCTCGAAACATGCAGTTTGCTGACGTGCTGACCAAAACCTTGCCACGAGCTTGACGGGCTGGTCAGCTTTTGGTCAGCGATTGGTTTGACATCGAAAACCAAGATCGCGATTGCGCCGCTTTGCACTTTGACCGCCCAGACAATGGTGGTACGGGCATTCGCCCGGCACTGCCATGAGAGGAGCGGCCGTGAACAAGAGCAAGCGCATCGCCATCAGTCTGGTCGCGGGCGTGCTCGCTGCTCTGCTCTGCATGGTTTACGGCTCATCGATCCGCTCGCAAGCCGAACGGGTCCAGGCTGAGACCTTGGCCAAGTACGGTGGCGATCGCGTCGAGGTATGCGTCGCGGCGCGCGATATCGATGTGGGCGAGACCCTCGATGAGACCAATGTCATAACCCAGGAGTGGCTGACGAGTCTGCTGCCGCGTGACGCGGCGACCGAGCTGCGCCAGGTGCGCGGCAACGTGACGACTTCGCGTATTCCCAAAAACGCCGTGATCTGCAATGTCTACACCAAGGCCGAGAGCCACAAGCTCGAGGTGCCTAAGGGTAAGGTCGCCGTTTCGGTGGCGGTCGATGCCGAGCACTCGGTCGGCGGCGCCACGGGCGTGGGCAGCTATGTGGACGTGTATGTGCAAAAAGACGGCGTAACCGATCGGCTGTGCGGCGCGTACGTGATCGATACCAGTGAGGATTCCGGTGCCACGCGCGAGGGCAAGATCGAATGGGTGACGCTGGCGGCTGACCCCGAAGACGTCAAGGAACTGCTGGGGGCCTCGGGCAAGGGAACGGTCAGCTTGACGATTCCCGCCACGGCGCGCGGCAAAAAGAGCGGAGGCGACGAGTGATGAAGGCGATCTGGCTTGCGTGCTGCGCGTGCGGCGATTACGGGCTGTTGCAGCGGGAAGTCGAGGGCCGTGATGCGGGTGCACAGGTGCTTCGCGTGGGTGACCTGGACGGGCTGGTTTCCATGGCGCGGGCGTTTCCGTCGCGCCGCGGGGCTGCCATCATCGCGGCGTCTCTGTTTGATACCGAAGATGTTCGCAAGGCTGTTGCGCGCCTGACGGCCGAAGGCCGCGTGAGTCGCGTGGTCGTGTTGATAGAAGCGCTCGATCCGTCGGATATCGAGGGGCTGTTTCGCGCGGGGGCGACCGAGGTCATCGCTGCGCACAGTATATGCGGCAACGGGCGCGCGGGCGAGGGGGCGGTTGATTCCGATCGGCGCATGACGATTGAGCCCGATGCTTTTGTTGATAGGGAACCCGGGGCGCCTCGCGCTACAAGAGGCCCGCGTGTTGATGATTATGGAAAAGCGGAAGCCGAGCATGGTCGGCGCCCCCGGAACCCCCTTGTATACGATGACGCTGGAGGGCCGGCGCAGCATGCTGGCGACTCCCCGGCTGTAGATATGGGATACGTGCACGGCGTGAATCTGGCAGATGAACTGGACGAAGTTGAGGGCTTTGCCGGGTGCGGCGAGTTGTCGCTAATGCAGCATGAGCAGATTGCACAGAACGAGCCTGCCTCGCAGACCGAACAAGCTGCCATGCCGGCTTGGACGCAGCGTGTAGTTGCGGCGGGGGAGACGGGGACGCTGTCACCGACGCCCGCCCCGCCGCCTCCGATGCCGCCGACAGACGCTGCCGCTCCGCCGCATCGAGCTCCGGTCATCTGCGCCATTTCGGGTTCGGGCGGTTGCGGCAAGTCGACGATCGTTGCCACCATGGCACACGCATCGTCGCTGTTGGGCTTGCGTGCCGCCGTGCTCGATCTGGACCTGATGTTTGGAAACCTTTACGACTTGTTAGGCGTCGATGCTCCGCGCGATATGGCGGCACTTATCGAGCCGTCGGCGGTGGGCGCGCTTGCCGAGCCGGATATCGTGGCCGCATCGATGCGCGTGGCACCGGGCGTTACGCTCTGGGGTCCCGTCGCGGCGCCCGAGCAAGCCGAGCTCATGGCACGTCCGGTGGAGCTACTGCTTGATGTCCTGCGTCGCGAATCCGACGTGGTCTTTATCGATACCTCGGTCTTTTGGGGCGACGCCGTGGCGGCTGCGGTGGCGGCGAGCGACCGTTGCCTGGTCGTTGGCGATGCGACGGTGTCGTCCGCGACATCGGCGTCGCGCGTCATTGAACTGGCAAGTCGAGTAGGTGTGCCGCGCACGCGCATGAGCGCCGTGTTCAACCGGTTCGGTGCGCGCGGGGCAGACGAGGACGTCGCCATGCGCTTTGAGATTGCCTGCGCGTTGAGCTCCAAGATTCGTATCGCCGATGGCGGGCAGGATCTCGCCGCGCTCATGGCGTTTGGGCGCGCTGACGAGGCAGTGGGGCAGACCAGTGCTTTTGCGACCAGCGTACGCGAGGCCACGCGCGAGATGCTCGTGGAACTGGGGTGTGCCGTCGGCCCTTGGAGCGATATGGTCGCCGACCGTGCAACGCGTACCGAGCGCCCGCGTATCCGCCTTCCCTGGTCGCGCGAGGGTGATCAGCGATGAGCCTGCAAACAAGGATTAAGGCTGCCGGCGCTGCAGCGGCGGCAGCGCCTGTAGATGCGGGGCGTCGCCGCGCGGTGAAACGACGTACCAAGCGCGCAGTGATGGACCGCATGGGTTACGACGAAGTGGCGCGTATCAGCGCCTATATCGACCCGGCGCTTGCCCGCTCGGAATTGCGTCCCGCGGTGGAGGCGGCGCTCAATGTTGAGGAGCCGACCGATCTCGCGACGACCGAGCGCGAGACCATCATCGACGAGATTTTGGATGACGTAGTGGGCTTGGGGCCGTTGCAGCCGCTCATCGAGGACGACACCGTTACCGAGATCATGATCAACGGCTGCCGCTCGGCTTTCTTTGAACGCGGTGGCGTCTTGCGCCCCATCGAGCATGCGTTTGAGGATGATGAACAGATCCGTGTGCTTATCGACCGCATCATCTCGCCACTTGGCCGCCGTATCGACGAGCGCAGCCCCATCGTCAACGCCCGCCTCAAAACGGGCTATCGCGTCAACGCGGTGATTCCGCCTGTGGCGATTGACGGACCGATTCTCACCATCCGAAAGTTCTCGGACCGCATCTGCTCGCTGGACGAGCTTGTGGGGCTGGGGTCGCTGCCGCTTTGGTATGCGCAGCTGTTGTCATGCGCGGTGTCGCTGCGACAGGACCTGGCGGTTGCGGGAGGCACGGGATCTGGTAAGACCACCCTGCTCAACGCGTTGTCATGTGAGATTTCCACCGGCGAGCGCATCGTGACGATCGAGGACTCTGCCGAGCTCAAGTTTGCGCATCATCCGCACGTGGTGCGCCTAGAGGCGCGCGAGGCTTCAATTGAGGGCGAGGGCGCGGTGACGATCCGCGACCTGGTGACCAATGCCCTGCGCATGCGCCCCGACCGCATCGTGGTGGGCGAGGTGCGCGGTGCCGAGTGCTGCGACATGTTGCAGGCCATGAACACGGGCCACGACGGGTCGCTCACCACACTTCATGCGGGCTCAGAACAGGAGACCGTGGTGCGTCTGACGTTGCTTGCACGTTATGGCATCGATTTGCCGAGCGAGCTCATCGAGGAGCAGATTGCCATGGCGCTCGACGGCATCGTGATGTCCGAGCGCCATGCCGATGGCAGGCGTTTCGTCTCTTCGTATTCGGGGGTGCGTCGCGCCGCGTCGGGCGGTGTAGAGCTCGAGCGCTATGTGACTTTCGATGCCGCCGAGCGCACCTGGACGCTTGACCGCGAGCCGCCGTTTATCGCAGAAGGCCTGCGGTCGGGGACGCTCACACAAGAGGAGGTGGACGAATGGAGGTCGCTGTGCCCCTCGTCGTAGGGGGTTTGGCAGGGTTTTCTGTTGCGACGGCGTGCGGGGCGGAACCTCGTGTGCCGCGGGTGCCGCCGGCGGAGCTGGCGCGTCAGGCGCTCGAGGCGGTGGCAGAGAAGCTGCCGCGTGAGCTGGTGGAAAACGATCTGCTGAAAAAGATCGCCCGTTCGTGGGCATCGCTGGCTCCGGCGCATCGCCTTGGCCTCGTGATCGAAGATGCTTCGGGGCGTTTGGCGTTTCTGCTGCTATCGAGCGGTGTCTGCTGCGTTTTACTAACGATGGTGTCGTTATCGCCCCTCGGATTTGCCTTGGGACTTGTTGCTCCGATTGCCGTTGGCGCCGCTCGGGATGGCTTTGAGAGCCGGCGCGAGCAACACGATGTAGAAGAGGCCATGCCCGAGGCGTTTACCGCACTTTCCATGTCGCTTGCCTCGGGACATTCGCTGTCCCAGGGCATGCGCTTTGTGGGCGCTCATGCGCAAGAGCCGGTACATACCGAGTTTTTGCGGGTAGCGGCGGCGATCGATTGCGGCATCTCGGCGACCGACGCGCTCGATGACTTGCTCGTGCGCATCGACGCCCCCGGCCTTTCGCTTGTGACCTTGGCGCTTAAGGTGTCTCAGCGCACCGGTGCTCCGCTTGCCGACTTACTGTCCGAGGCGTCGAGCATGGTGGGGGAGCGCATTGAGCTCAAGCGCCGCCTGGATGTTAAGACGTCTCAGGCTCGCATGTCTGCGCATATGGTCGCGGCGATGCCGGCGGGCATGTGCGCGGTGTTGGTGCTGCTTTCGGCAGATTTTCGTCGCGGTCTTGTGACGCCTGCCGGCGCGGGCGCTGTGGTGCTGGGTCTTGCCCTCAACGCCGTTGCCCTGGTGGTTATCCGGCGCATTATGCGGGTGGAGCTATGAGCGCCCCGGTTGCAGTTGCGGCTTGCCTGTGCGCCCTGAGTGTATTTGTCGCGACGGGTTTGGATCGGGCGGATGCACGCAAGATCGCAGGGGCCTGCAAGCGCGAGGCGGTGCTGGTCGCTGCCGCGGGTCGCTCGGTGGTCGATGCTCTGACCGCGCGAATGAAGGGCGCGGTTGGAGCGGGCGGCCCGGCGCGAGTATCGCTCGGCGAAGTGTCCGAGATGATCGATGTTGTGCGCTTGGGTCTTTCGGCCGGCCTTTCGTTTGATGCGGCGCTTGAGATTTTCTGCGCCAACCGCCGGTCAGTGCTGGCTCTTCGCCTTGAGCGGGCCTGCATGGCGTGGCAGGTGGGCGTGGGCACGCGTGAGGACGAGTTGTTGGCCGCCGCGCGCGACCTGGACGTGCGAGCGCTCGAGACCTTTGCCATTACGGTGGGGCAGGCGCTCGCCCTGGGTGCCCCACTTGCCGAGACGCTGGCCGCTCAAAGTCGCGAGATCCGTGCGGCTCATCGCGCCGCGGTCGAGCGCGAGATCGAGCGTGCGCCCGTCAAGCTGCTGATTCCCACCGGCACGCTCATTTTGCCGGCGTTGCTTCTGTCCATATTGGGCCCGCTGCTGGGAGCAGGCGGGATGATGTAGGGAGGAATACATGAACACGATGACTGACGCTGCTGGCAAGGTCCAGGGCTGGGCGTTTTGCCGGGCGGCACATGTTCGTCAGCGCGCCAAGGAACTATTGCAGGAGGAGAGTGCACAGGGTACCACCGAGTATGCCATCTTGGTCGGCGTGCTCGTGGTGATCGCGATTATCGCCATCGTCGCATTTAAGGGCAAGGTCCAAGATCTATGGAACGCTATCAGCGAGGGCATCAACAGCCTGTAGAGGGCGAGCGCCCCATCGGGGTGCTGCTGGTGTTTGCTTGCCTGACCGTGGCGATAGCGGCGGTGCTTTGGGGGCTTAACGCCGCGCGGCAGCAGCGTCCTGGGACCGCCTCCGATTTGGGCTCAGATTCGGCGGTGGCGTCTCAAAAAGATGAGATGCGAGATGCGGACGATTCGGATGTCGCTGTCACGGCGCAAACCTTTCTGCGGACGCTCGACAAGCGGTCTGGCACTGCGACGGATTCGCCTGAGGGCAACACGATTGCGTTCCGGCTTGCATGGTCCGAGGACCGACCGATGACCGAAGCGGCGGCGGATATGCTGCGTGCCTATCGCGAGGTACCCACGGCGCAACTTGCTCTGAGCGGCTATCTCGATATTAAGGGCAACGTATGGGGCGCCATCGTGCGCGATGGGCGCGGCTGGGTCGATATGGTGACGGTTGCCGCGGATACTGGCGATGCTTCGTGTCGTCTGCGCGCGGTGCGCCTGGTCCCGCAAACAATAAGCTCAAAGGAGGGATCGTGAAATGCATGGCGTTCTGCGTGAAGAGGTTGCCCAAGCGACTGTGGAATACGCCATCGTCACGGTGGCGCTGCTATCGATCGTGCTGGCGATTGCGGGACTTTGGCGTGCTGGCACCGATGGACGCTTGGCGGCGCTGGTTGAGCGGGCGGCATCCCATGGCGTTGCCTCGACGTCGGTTATCGACGCCGCTGCGGGCGCTAAGGACATCGCGTTGTATTGATATCGCGCGCGAGGACCGGGCGCAGTCTACGGTCGAGGCCGCTTTTTTGCTGCCGACGTTTCTGACGCTCATCCTTCTCGCACTGCAACCAGTGTGCCTGCTTTATACGCGCGCGGTCATGGAGTCTGCCGCCGCCGAGACCGCGCGGCTCATGACCACGACGACGGCGGAGGACGACGATCTTAAGGAGTTCACCCGCCGCCGACTTGCCGCAGTGCCCAACGTTTCGATCTTTCATGCCGGCGGGCCGTTGTCGTGGGATATCGAGCTTGGCCGGGCCGGTGCGGGTGGCGTCTCGTCCGTGTCCGTTTCCGGCGAGGTCAAGCCGTTGCCTGTGATCGGTGCGTTTGCGCAGGCTATGGGTGGTACCGCCGAGGGCGGCTACGTTGAGCTCAAGGTCGATGTCTCGTATCAATCGCGTCCCGAATGGCTGGAGGGAGATTATGATTCGTGGATTGCTGCATGGGATTAAGTGTTTCTGGTCTAGACGCGTTTTGACGCACCGTCCGAGCTGCCATCGCAAGCGAGGCGGCTTTATGGGTCGAGCCGGTGTCGATCTGTTTATCGAAGACGGCGCCTATACCACGCTTTCTTCTGCCGTGGTCATCCTAGTGGTGCTCACATTGTTGTTTTCGTCGACCGCGACGATATGGAGCATGTCGCGTGCCGGGGATACCCAGGTGGCGGCTGATAGCGGCGCGCTGGCGGGTGCCAACGTAGTGTCGTCCTATCACACGGCTGCCACGGTGGTTGATGCGAGCATCTTGAGTCTGGGGCTGGCGGGGTTTGCCACGATCGGGACGGGCCTGGTCGCCATCCTCATCCCGGGTGCCGAGCCGGTTGCCGGCAATATGGTCGACACTGGGATTGAGATCATTAAAACGCGCAACAAGTTTGCCAAAAGCGCATCGGAAGGCTTACAGAAAATCGAGACGGCTCTGCCGTATCTGATCGCCGCGCGTGCCACGCAGGCGGTGTCGGCGCAGGATACCGATAGTGTGACCTATACCGGTACGGCGCTTGCCGTGCCCAGGACATCCGAGTCTGACTTCGCTGCGCTCAAAGGATCAGAGATCTCGACCGATACCATTAAAGACACATCAGATGATTTAGAGTGTGCGGCCGAGGAGCTGCGGAAGGCTTCTGAGGACACGGCGAAGGCTAAAGAGCGTGCTTGGCTGGCGGATTGTGGTGGGTCTGACAAGGGCTCGGTCGGCAGCTGTTCTTGCATGTGGGAGCGTGCGAAAAGCCTAACGGATCTCCCCGGTGTTCAAAATCCGCATTACTCATCGAGCGTTACGTGGGAGCCCCAAGTTGCCCTTGATCGCGCGAAGGACTACTACCACTGGCGTCTGACAAATGAGAAGCCCCACGGCTCGAGTGTCGAGATGAAGGCAGAGTCTGCGGCGCGTAAGGCGTTTTATACCTATGCGAGCGCGGAGGTCGATCGGGCACATATAACCGAGAACGGAGACAGGGTTTCCTCCTATATTCCGCTGCTGCCGCGCAACTCTGATGAGGTTCGGGCGACGGAGCTCTATACCGATGCGGTGTGGCCGACGAGCGTGAACGATGACAAGGCGTATCTGCATTACGGGACGACCTGCCCTAACTATAAGAAAGGGACGCCGAGCGGATTTGCTTCGGTTGCCGATTACGATGGACAGGATAAATGCAGCAAATGCCATTTTGGCGTTTTGTCGCTTGGTGCTGTTGCGGCGCCTTCAACCTCTATCGAAAACGGCTTCGAATATCACTTCGACGAGTTCAAAAAGGCCTTGGAGGAATACGTCAAATGTCGGAACAAAGAGCTTGAGCTCATGCGTCAGACCGAGGATGAGGCCGACCGTGCGAGCAATGCGTTTGACCAGGCCATTAAAACGCTTTCGGGCGAACGTCCGCGTATCGCTCCGCCCGGTCGCAACGGCGTGGCTGCCTTTGCGGTTTCGGGTGATATCACCAGCCTCGATCAACTTAACTCTTCGTTTAACACGGCAGTCAGGCTTGGCGATCGCGGTGCCATCTCTGCCGCGGTGCTGGCGCCCGATGAGGCGACGGCGCAAAACAACGTGCTTTCGCGATTTTTCTCGACATTGAAGGGACGCTCGGGTGGCGTTGCCGGCGTACTCGATGGCGTCATGGATGTTTGGGGACGGCTGCTTGTGGGATACGGAGACATCCAAGGTTCGGCCGACGAACTTATGGACGAGATGATTAAGGGCCTAGGAGGGGGCAGCGGCGCGTTGGGCTCCATCGCATCGTGGCTCGGCGATACCGTTTCGGCGTCCGTGGCGGCGTTGGGCCTGGAGCCGTGCGACTTGCGCCTGCGAAAGCCGGTGTTGACCGATTCCGCCAATGTCATTAAGAGTCCGGGGTCTGACATTGCGGGTCTCTCTCAAGCGCAAGACAAACTGCGAAGTATTCCGTTGGGCGTGACCGATCCCAAGGTGCTTTGCGAGGCGTTGGAATATCAAGTCGAACGCACCATTAGCGGTACGGTGTTCACACTTGCGGAGATTCCTCTGCCCGGCGGCGGCTCCATCCCGCTCACCGTCGATGTCGCCACGCTGGTTGGCGCTCTGGGCGGTGGGTCGTAATGAGTATCCGCATGCGTCTGCGCGAGGAGCGCGCCCAAGCGACGGTTGAGATGGCAGTGGTTACGCCCGTTTTGCTGGTGCTGGCACTCATCGTGTACAACGTCATGATCTTTGCCAGCGCTGTCGCGCGCTTCGACCGCGTGGTGCCCGACATCGTGCTGGCGCACGCTGTGGCGCCGGGCGGGGAGGGTGACGAGAGCTCTGCCGATGCCTCGGCGACGGTTCGGACTCAAATTCTGAATGCCATGGAAGGCTATGACTTGCAGATCGAAGTGTCGAGCGAGCAAGGTGCGGAGGCATCGGATGGTGGCCTGCTCTCCCTATCCGGTACGTTTAGGACCTACACCTGCACCATGCACTATGAGCCGTGGCCGACTTCTCTCAGCATCGCTGGCGTTCCGCTGGGGGCGCCGACAACGTTGTCGCACGAGCGTGTGGTGACGGTCGATCCATGGCGTCCGGGGGTGGTCATGTGACCGCGGTCTCGTCCTACATCGCCTACGCGCGGGCACTCAATAGGCTGGGTTGGACGCCGGCCGAGTTTGCGGTGGCGGAGTCGTTTGTCGTGCGTCTGCGCGGCATGCTGGGACGGCGTCCGGTTGCCGCCAACGGCCTGCCGCTCGTCATGGCGTTTCCACGCTGCTCTTCGGTCCATACGTGTTTTATGGTCTATCCCATCGACATCGCCTTCATCGATGCACGCGGCAATATCCTCGCGCGCTACGAAAACGTATATCCCTGGTGTATGCGCTCCTGCCCCGGCGCCTGGGCGGTATTGGAACGCCCTTCAATCCTCGCTACACCTCCCGCCCTCCAACAAGTGCCGGCGTAAGAGATTGGCGACAGCAGACTTTCGTCATACGAAATTGGGTAAGATGGAGGAGAAGATGCATGGATGTTGAGATCCATCCCAACGCTAAAAAGCACCTGACGGAAAAGCAGGTGCTTAGCGCTTGGCTTGCGGTTACTGAGTGCATTCGTCGCGAGTCGAAGGACGAGCCGCCGAGATGGCTTGCGATTGGATGGCTCCCGGACGGACGAAGCGTGGAGCTTGTCGCGGTCGAGCTTGTCCGTGGGTGGCTTATCATTCATGCCTTGTCTCCAGTCCAGAAGAAATTTTGGCAGGAGATTGAACAGGCTCGGCAAAGGGGTCGATGATGGGCAAGACGTATACGGCCGCTAATGGTCAGGTTGTAACGGATGAAATGATTGACGCGTGGTGCGAGTCGTACGAGCGCGGAGAGTTTCCGGATGGCGAACACACCGTTGGTGGGATCGTGCATGGACGGCCCCCGCTCTCAGGTGAGGGGACGGCAACGCTGTCGGTCAAGATTCCTCTGGGAATGAAGGAGGCCATTCGTCGACGGGCGGCTGCCGAGGGGATGACGCCAAGTGAGTTTGCCCGTGCGGCTCTGAGTGAAAAACTTCTTGCTGCCGGCTGATGCCTCTGACGTGCCGATTTATAGAACCGAGGCTGTGCTCAAAAACTTTTTTAAAATTCTCGGTTGACCGGAACGCGTCCTTGGTTATACTAATCAAGCCTTGAAACAAGGCACACCTCAAATGGCTGGGTAGCTCAGTTGGTAGAGCAGAGGACTGAAAATCCTCGTGTCAGGGGTTCGATTCCCTTCCCCGCCACCTTGAATTGACTAGGACCTCTGCAAAGGGGTCCTTTTCTTTTATGCAGCCCCCACATGGAATCGAACCCCGTGAGGGCGCGGAGCTGAGTAAACGCGTAAGCGTTTGCCAGCGCAGCTCGCAAGGCGCGTAAGCGCCGCAGCGGTCCGTCCGCGCAGCGCGCGGACGCGATTCCCTTCCCCGCCACCTTGAATTGACTAGGACCTCTGCAAAGGGGTCCTTTTCTTTTATCGAGGGCTCTGCGGAAATTGCGTCCCGGAATTTGGCTGGGACTGCGGACGATTTCCTGGACCGCTAAATCGCGGCCGTTGGAGTGGGTATGATGAATTGGACACCTAGTTAAGAGCGAAAGGTGTTCAAGATGACCCAAAGAAGAAAGCGATACGACAGGCAGTTCAAGGTCTCGGCGGCAAAGGTGGTCCTGTCCGGGGAAATGACGGTCAAAGGCCTATCGGAGGAACTCGGCATAAAGGATTCGACGCTGAGAAGGTGGGCCCGCGAATACGAGGAGATGGGAGACGGCGCGTTCCCCGGAAACGGCTCCCCGAAGATCAACAAGGACTACGAGATCGTGAAGCTCAAGAAGAAGGTCGAGGAGCTCGAGCGCGAGAACGAGATACTAAAAAATTTCCGGGCCTTCTTGAGTCAAGACCATGCGTGAGGTTCGAGTTCCTCAAAGAGCATAGGGGCGAGATCGGCCCCATCAAGAAGGCATGCGGGCTGATGAAAGTCTCGAAATCCGGTTTCTACGAGTATCTCGGCCGGAAGAAGTCCGACGCCCAGATAGAGCGGGAGGCGATCGAAGGTTTCGTCGTCGAGGCCTTCGAGCGGCACAAGGGCCGTTACGGCTACCGGCGCATCAACCGCGAACTGCGAAAAAGCGGCATCGTCGTGAGCGAGAAGCGCGTGCTCCGCATCATGCAGAAGCTCGGGCTTGCCGGAAAGGGCGCGACCCGAAAACACCGCATCCAGAAGAAGGTCGGGCCGGGAGACCCTCGGTTGAACCTGGTAGAGCGCGCTTTCACCGTGGGCGAGCGCAACAGGCTTTGGGTGGGCGACATCACCTACATACCCACAAGAGAAGGGTGGCTCTATCTCGCAGCCGTGATAGACGCCTTCTCCCGCAAGGTCGTGGGCTGGTCGATGTCCGAGCGCATCACCGAGAAGGTCGCGATCGACGCGATGGAGCAGGCGGTCGGCAGGGAGGGCCCGCCAGATGACGGCAGCCTCGTCTTCCATGACGATCGGGGCGCGCAGTACACCTCCCGTTCCTTCCAGCGGTGTCTGGACTCGCATGGCATAGTCCAGTCGGTATCAAGGCCCGGCACGCCGCTGGACAACGCGGTGGCCGAGTCGTTCTTCAAGACGCTGAAAAGGGAATTGGTGGAAGAGAGGGGCTATGGGACGAGGGACGAGGCCAAGCAGGACATCTTCAAGTACATAGAGCTCTATTACAATAGGGTGCGCATGCATTCCACCCTGGGCTACATGTCTCCAGTGGAATACGAGCGGCAATACGCTTGAGGATCCTTAAAAGAAAGTCCAGTTTATCCTTCCCACTCCACGTTCCGGACCTCAACGGTCCAACTTTTCGTCCGCAGTCCCGCTTCAGAGTGGGATGCGTTTTCCGCTTTGATGTCGCTTGGGAAAGCGCGACCCGGAATCCGGCGTCAGAATGGGACGTGCTTTCCTTTTGCGGCCTTTGGCGGAAACTGCGTCCCAGATCTCGCGCTCAGAACGGGATGCATTTTCCGATTGAGGCCTCGAACGGAAAATGCATCCCAGTCTTTTGCGAAAAACGGGATGCGCTTTCCGGCCGCCTACTTCCGGCGCATATGTACATCTCGGCGCGCCATCTCGGGCCCGCCCAGATATTCCTCCCGCTTTTGCGCCACTTTACAGACCGTTCGGTCGTCTGTCCGCACGCGCGGGTATACTCAAAACGATACTTTTCCTATGCAATACGATGCAGGCTCGGCCTGCACGATCCGAAGGGGGCAGTGATGGAGAGGATACTCGGCGTTAATCTCTCTGGCTGGTTTATTCCCGAGCCTTGGGTGACCCCGTCGCTATACGCGGCGACCGGTGCATCCAACGCGGCCGAGCTGCAGGAGGCCATGGGCACCGCCGCCTATAACGAGCGCATGCGCCGTCATTACGAGACGTTTGTGAGCGAGGACGATTTCCGTCGCATGGCGCAGATCGGTCTCAATGCCGTGCGTCTGCCGGTGCCCTGGTATGCCTTTGGCTCGCAGGAGTCCGATGCGTCCTACATCTCGGTTGTCGACTACATCGACCGTGCAATTGAGTGGGCTGCCAAGTACGACATCCGCGTGCTGCTTGATCTGGCAACTGTGCCCGGTGGCCAGGGCGATTCCAACGATTCGCCCGCCACGCCGGAGGCTGTCGCCGAGTGGCATTCGTCCACCAACGGCCGTCATGTCGCGCTCGACGTGCTCGAGCGCCTGGCCGATCGCTACGGCGAGGCCGAGAGCCTGCTGGGCATTGAGCTGCTGGACACGCCGCAGATGAGTGTCCGCAAGAGCCTCTTCACCATGACGGATGGCATTCCGGCGCACTACCTGCGCAACTTCTATCGCGACGCCTACGAGCTCGTCCGTTCGTATATGCCCGAGGATAAGATCGTCGTCTTCTCGTCGTCGGGGCATCCCAACGAGTGGAAGCATTTTATGCGCGGCGCCAAGTACAAGAACGTCTACATGGACCTTCACCTGTACCATTACCGTGACGAGTATGCGCTCGACATCACGAGCCCCCGCGGGCTGACGACGGCGATTTCGCGTAACAAGCGCGAGCTTAAAGAGGCGATTTCGACTGGGTTCCCCGTGCTGGTGGGCGAATGGTCGGGTGCGGCGATCTTTGCCAACTCGTCGGTTACGCCCGAGGGCCGCAATGCCTACGAGCGCGTGTTTATCGCCAACCAGCTGGCTTCGTTTGCGCCGGCTGCCGGTTGGTTCTTCCAAACGTGGAAGACCGAGAAGCGCATTGCAGCATGGGACGCCCGCGCGGCGCTCGGTACGCTCGAGCGCGGCATGATTGAATAGGTTGATATGACGCAAAACAGCGCCCATACGGGCAAACTCTATGTGGTCGGCACGCCCATCGGCAACCTGGGCGACCTGTCCCCGCGCGTTGGTGAGGCCTTTGCCGCTGCTGATGCCATCTGCTGCGAAGACACGCGTGTGACGTCAAAGCTACTGATGCACCTGGGCATTTCCAAGCCGCTTGTCCGTTGCGACGAGAATGTGATCGCCAGCCGCGCCGCCGGCCTGGTCGACCGTCTGCTGGCGGGGGAGACCCTCGCTTTTGCCTCGGACGCCGGCATGCCGAGCGTGTCCGATCCCGGCCAGGCGCTGGTCGAGGCGGCGCGTGAGGCCGATGTGCCCGTCGAAGTTATTCCCGGGCCCTCTGCTTGCGTCACGGCGCTCGTTTCGTCCGGTATTCCTTGCGAGCATTTTTTCTTCGAGGGCTTTTTGGGCCGAAAGCACGGCGACCGCGTGCGCCGTTTGCAGCGCCTTGCCGTGGTGCCCGGCGCACTCATCTTCTACGAGTCTCCACATCGCATCGTGGCGACGCTCGAGGCCGTGACGGAGGTCTTTCCCCAGCGTGAGGTTGCCGTCTGCCGCGAACTCACCAAGCTGCACGAGGAGGTCTTGCGCGGGCCCGCTGCCCAGCTTGCCGAGGAGCTGCGTGCTCGCGGCGAGGTAAAGGGCGAGATCGCGCTGGTCATCGCGCCGCCGAGCGAGGATGAGGAGGCCGGTATCGTGCCGGTCGGCGCTGCGGCAGCGGATCCCGACGAGGCCCTGCGCGAGGATATCCGCGCCGCGCTCGAGGAGGGGGAGCCCGCGTCTGCGGTGGCCAAGCGCCTGTCTCAGAAGTATTCGCGCCGCAAGCGCGATGTCTATGCCATGGTGCTCGATATGCAATAGATGGAGGATATCCAGCCCTTGCGCTAGAATCATCCTCTGTATGCAACGTTTTTCTGGAGGACAAACCCCATGGATCAAAGCAAGCCTTCGTTCTTTATCACGACGCCCATCTACTACGTCAACGCCGATCCGCACCTGGGCACGGCTTATTCCACCATCATCGCCGACGTTCAGGCTCGCTATCGCCGTTCCGCCGGCTATAACGTCAAGTTCCTGACCGGCATGGACGAGCACGGCGAGAAGGTCGCCGAGGCCGCAGCCAAGCATGGCATGACGCCGCAGGAGTGGACCGATAGCCAGGCCCCGCACTTCAAGGAGCTTTGGAGCAAGCTCGAGATCTCCAACGACGACTTCATCCGCACCACCGAGCCGCGCCAGCATCATGCCGTGCAGTACCTGTGGGAGCGCATGAAGGAGTCCGGCTATCTGTATAAGGGCAGCTACGACGGTTGGTATTGCGTGCCTGACGAGACCTACTTCACCGATACGCAGGTCCAGAAGGGCGACGAGGAGTACGGCAGCGTTGGCCAGCACCTGTGCCCCGACTGCCACCGTCCGCTTGAGCGCGTGCAGGAGGAGTCCTACTTCTTTAAGCTTTCCGCCTTCCAGGACAAGCTTCTCAAGCTCTATGACGAGCACCCCGACTTTGTCGAGCCTGCGTTCCGCATGAACGAGGTACGTAGCTTTGTCGAGGGCGGCCTTAACGACCTTTCCGTGAGCCGCACGAGCTTTGACTGGGGCATTCAGGTCCCGTTTGACGAGGGTCACGTGACCTACGTGTGGTTCGATGCGTTGCTCAACTATATGACGGCCGTCGGCTACGGTGTCGACACCGACGAGGCCCGTGCCGAGCTGGCCTATCGCTGGCCCGCGCAGTTCCACATCGTGGGTAAGGACATCATCCGCTTCCACTGCGTCATTTGGCCCGCGATGCTCATGGCCATCGGCGAGGCCCTGCCCGAGCACGTCTTTGCCCACGGCTTCCTGACCGTGCGCAATGCCGAGACCGGTAAGGCCGAGAAGATGTCCAAGAGCCGCGGCAACGCCATCGCTCCGCAGGATGTTATCGACATGCTGGGCGTCGAGGGCTACCGCTATTACTTTATGACCGACGTGGTCCCCGGCACCGACGGCGCCATCAGCTTCGATCGTATGGAGCAGGTCTACAACGCCGATCTGGCCAACAGCTGGGGGAACCTCATCTCGCGCTCGCTCAACATGAGCGCAAAGTACTTTGACGGCTGCGCCCCGGCTAAACCGGCGTCTGCCGACGCGTTCGATAACCCGCTGGCAAAGATTGCCGACGGTTTGGTCGAGCGCTACATGGCCAAGATGGACGTGCTCGATTACGGTGGAGCCAAGGATGAGGTTATGGAGCTCATCCATGCCGCCAACCACTACATCGAGGACTCCGAGCCCTGGGCGCTTGCCAAGGACGAGGCCAAAGCTGACGAGCTGGCATTTGTGATCTACAACCTGCTCGAGGCCATCCGCATCGCCGCCCACCTGCTGATGCCGCTCATGCCCCAGACTTCTGCCGAGGCTCTGCGCCGCTTGTCCTGTGAGGGCGAGGCCGCGAGCGACGACCTCAAGGGCATTTGCACTTGGGGCCTGCTTGCCGGTGGTCAGCCCGTCGAGAAGGGCGATCCGCTGTTCCCGCGTCTGGCGTAGAGACCGCGCGAGCGCCATATCGGCAATTTGCTGTTTAGCTGTAAGGGCATGGCCGCCACGGTCCATGCCCTTTTGTTTCAAGACGCCGCCATCATGCTAAGGAGGCAACCATGACAACTTCGCCTTTGGCAAACCCCACGGCCACCAGGGAGCTGCTGGAGGAGTTTGGCCTTGCGACCAAGCATCGCCTGGGCCAGAACTTTCTAATCGACAATCATGTGATCGAGCGTATCTGCGAGCTTGCCGAGCTTGCAGGTGACGAGCGCGTACTCGAGGTGGGTCCGGGTTGCGGTACGTTGACACTTGCGTTGCTGCAGGAAGCGGCGTGCGTTACGTCCATTGAGGCCGATCCTGAGCTCGAACCGGTGCTCGACGCCCATGCCGCCGACTATGCCAACTTCCGCTTTATCATGGGCGACGCGCTTAAGGTTGGCCCGGAGCAGATTGAGCAGGCCGCCGGCGGCGAGCCCACGGTATTTGTCGCGAACTTGCCCTATAACGTGGCGGCGACGATCATTTTGCAATTTTTCCAGACGATGCCGGCGCTCAAGCGCGCCGTCGTCATGGTGCAAAAGGAGGTTGCCGATCGCATTGCCGCAGTGCCGGGCAACAAGACCTATGGCGGCTATACGGCAAAGCTTGGCCTGTATGCGCAGGTAACGGGTCGCTTTGAGGTGCCGCCGCGTTGCTTTATGCCGGCGCCACACGTGGACTCGGCCGTCGTGCGTATCGACCGTGTTGACGGTGTGGTGCCCGAAGGACTCGATCGCGAATTTGTGGCCCGCGTGATTGACGCTGCATTTGCTCAGCGTCGCAAGACCATCCGCAATTCCATGAGCGCCAACGGCTTTGCCAAGGACGTGCTCGATGCCGCCTTTGAGGCTTGCGGTATCGCACCCACCACGCGCGCCGAGACGCTCGGCGTCGCCGACTTTGTGTGCCTGGCTCGGGAGCTTTCCCATGACGCTTAATGCCGAACGCGTGACGTTTACCAAGAAAAAGAAGACGGTTGCTTGTCCCGTGCCCTTGGCACCGCTTGCCGACACACATGCGCATCTGCTTTCGTTCTGGGGCAAGGATGTGCCCGAGACACTCGTGCGTGCCAAGGCGGCAGGCATCGACCTGTTGGTGACGGTCTTCGACCCCATCGCCGACAAGCGCAGCGTGACGGACTATAGCGACTGGCTCGTGCGCGAAATTCTGCCGATGCAGGATATCCCGCAGATCAAGTATCTTGCCGGCGTGCATCCGTATGGCGCGCCGGACTATACCGACGACATTCACGCGCAGGTTGTTGCTGCGCTTGATGACCCTTTGTGTGCCGGTATTGGCGAAATCGGTCTGGACTACCACATGGATTACGACGACGACATCACGCCGGCGCCCCACAGCGTGCAGATTGATTGCATGGCGCGCCAGCTCGAGCTTGCCGTGTGTCGTAACGTGCCGGTGGAGCTGCATCTGCGTCACGAGGACATGGACCAGGAGCGTACCTCGCACGTGGACGCCTACAACGTGCTTCGTGAGGTGGGCGTGCCCCAGGCCGGTTGTGTGCTGCACTGTTTTGGCGAGGACCGCGCCACGATGGAGCGCTTTGTGGAGCTGGGCTGCTATATCGCCTATGGTGGTGCGGCCACCTTTAAGCGCAACGACGACGTGCGCGAGGCATTTGCGGCAACCCCACTCGATCGAATTTTGTTCGAGACGGATTGCCCGTATATGGCTCCGGAGCCCATCCGCGGTCTTGAATGCGAGCCCGCAATGATCTCCATTACGGCAAACGCGCTGGTTAACGACCGTGTCGATCGCACTGGTGAGGACGCCGAAACAATCGCGCATGCCGCTTGGGAAAATGCCTGCAAACTTTTTCAAAAATAGTTCTTGCGTTCGCGGTGGCGCTCCGTTATTCTAATTCCTGCACGCGGGCGTGGCGGAATTGGCAGACGCGTACGGTTCAGGTCCGTATGGGGGCAACC
>UQNC01000037.1 GCA_900542175.1 uncultured Collinsella sp.
CCGGAAGCTTGGCCTCCGGCTTAGGCTCGCCCAGCAACTTGCCGCGACGGCGGCGAGCCGGCTTCTCAGCCTCACGCGCGGCCTCGGCAGCCGCCTCGCGCGCCTTCTCGGCAACAAACGCCGCAGCCGAGGTATCGAGCTGCACCGTTGCGTGCGTGCGTGTAGGCGCGGCGACCTCGCCGGCATGCATCACGATGACGCCGCAGGTGCTCGTCTTAACAAACTCGACCATCTTGGGGTCGGTGAAGCCCGTCACGTCGTTGACGATCGAGGCGCCGCAGCGCACGGCCGCCTTGGCAACCGCCACGTGGCGCGTGTCGATCGAGACGATGGCGCCCTCTTTGGCCAGCGCGCGCACCACGGGCAGCACGCGGCGAGCCTCCTCGTCGGGATTAACCGGGGTAAAGCCGGGGCGCGTGGACTCACCGCCCACGTCGATGATGTCGGCGCCGGCGTCAAGCATCGCCAGGCCGTACTCGATGGCGGCATCCGGGTCGAAGTGCTCCCCGCCGTCGCTAAACGAATCGGGCGTCACGTTGAGGACGCCCATGATGCGCGGACGGTCAAAGCTGAGCTCATACTTTCCGCACCGCCATGTCTTGCTGTCGTTCGCCATGAACATCCTCCTAAAATGCCCACGCCGCCGAGCTTGGGGAGCTGGCGGCGGGGTCGCTTTGCACTCAGTCTTTCTATTGTATCCGCGCGCGCGGGCTAGAACGCAAACGCGGCCGCGATGTCGCAAGAAATCAGCAGGTCGGCATTTGCATCCTGATCGGTGGGAGCAAGGTTGCATATAGCCAGCGTATCGCCGGTAAAGTAACGCGTAAGGCCTGCCGCCGGATACACCACGAGCGAGGTCCCGCCCACAATAAGGGCATCGGCCGCGGCGATGGCGGCAACGGCACCGGTCAGCACGTGCTCGTCGAGCGGCTCCTCGTAGAGCACTACATCGGGCTTGATGCGGCCGCCGCACGCGGGGCACGCAGGCACGCCCGCGGCGTCCTCGTGCTCGCGCGAGCAAATCCACTCGGCGCTATAGACCGCGCTACACGACTGGCAAATGTTGCGATGGACCGATCCGTGCAGCTCAAACACGCGCCGTGAGCCGGCCATCTGATGCAGGCCGTCGATATTTTGCGTCACCACGGCATTTAGCTTGCCGGCGCGCTCCAGCTCGGCCAGCTTGGTGTGGCAGCGATTGGGCTTGGCGCCAAGCGCGATCATCTTGGTGCGGTAGAAGTCGAAGAACTCGGCCGGATGCGCCTCGTAAAAGCTATGCGACAGCATGGTCTCGGGCGGATAGGCAAACTGCTGGTGATACAGGCCGTCCACGCTGCGGAAATCGGGGATGCCACTTGCCGTGGAAACACCAGCGCCGCCAAAGAAGACCACGCGCTTGTGGGTGTCAAACAGATCCGCCAGCGCGGCGGAGGCCTGCCTGGGGTCCGATATTGCCTGCGTCATATGAGTCCTCCGTCCTTGTTAGTCGGGCAGCGTTGAGCGACGTCCCAGCATGCAGCCTTTAAGTCAGCATGCGCGGAGCCCACCCCGCCCCTGTTGCGCTAATCTTAAGCCTGCCAACCCCGTCGAAAGGACACCATGCCTCAGACTTACACTTTCGCCTCGTGGAACGTTAACGGCCTGCGCGCCGTGCTCAAAAAGGACCCGAGCTTTATTCAGATCGCGCAAGAACTCGACGTCGATATCTTGGCGCTGCAGGAGACAAAGCTGCAGGAGGGCCAGGTCGATATCGATCTGCCTGGCTATCACCAAATCTGGAGCTACGCCGAGCGTAAAGGCTATTCGGGCACTGCGGTCTTTAGCCGCCAGGAACCGCTGCGCGTGCTGCACGCCGACGCACTGCTACCCTACGCCGGCGAGAACGAGGCGGCCGTACTCGTCGCCCAAGCCGCAACCGAGGGCCGCGTCTGCGCGCTGGAGTTCGACAAGTTCTGGTTTGTGGATGTCTACACTCCCAACGCGCAAAACGAACTCGCCCGCATCGACGTGCGCATGGCCTGGGACGATGCTTACCGCGGCTTTTTGAACGCGCTCGAGCGCGAGACCGGCAAACCCGTCGTGACCTGCGGCGACTTTAACGTGGCGCACGAGGAGATCGACCTTAAGAACCCCAAGTCCAACCGCGGCAACGCCGGCTTTTCGGACGAGGAGCGCGGCAAGTTTACCGAGCTGCTCAACGCCGGCTTTACCGATACCTGGCGCGCGGCAAACCCCGACGTCGAGGGCGTCTACAGCTGGTGGAGCTATCGCTTTAATGCCCGCAAGAACAACGCCGGCTGGCGCATCGACTACTTCCTGGTAAGCGACGCAATCGCCGACAACGTACGCGACACCGGCATCCGCGGCGACATCTTCGGCAGCGACCACTGCCCCGTCACCCTCACGCTAGAGCTCTAGCCCCAGCTGATCCCCTGGGGACGGAGGAAAACGAATCATTTTGGGCCTCGTGGTGGTATCCACGTGACCCATCCGCCACGAAACACGCCCATCTACTACGTTTAAGCCACCACCCTCAACCACAGCGAACAACGCAAAAAGAAAACCGCAGGTAGAAAGCCTGCGGTTTTTCATAAAACGCGGTTGTGTTTGGGGGTGTCGGGTCAAACGTAGTAGATAGGCTGATTTCGTGGCGGGCGAGTTCAGCTGATTCCCCGGGGACGTCTGGAGACGGAAGAAAACGGATCAATTTGGCTCTTGAGGGTCACGACGCCCGTCATATCAGCCGGCCATTCCAAAACTATGCCAGTTTACGGGGCTAAATCGCGAACCCCCAACCATACGCAATTCCGAAATAATAAAACCGCAGGTAAACGGCTTGCTCTATTTCAAAAATAGCCGGCATGGTCTGCTTGTGCCAATCTGGCCCCGTAAACCGGCATAGTTTTAAAATGGCACTTCGGCAGTATTGATTCCCGCCCCGGCGCAACCAGCCCTACAGTCCGTACTTCACGACGACTCGGTTGATGCGGCGACACCAAGGCTTGTACAGGGCGACCAAAAACACGCAGGTCGCAAGGCCGTGCGTGATATCGAACGGTACGGCGGTGGCAAGACGCGCCATGGCACCCGCCCACGTGAGCGGTTGAACAAAACCGATAATGTCGTAGGCGTTGATCACAACGCCGTACAGCAAACCCGAAGCAAAGCCGTAGGTCAGCAGCGCCGGCATACGCACGGTGCCGTCGGCGCGGTCGAACGCACCCGCATGCGCCAGCGCGCCGCCAACATAGCCAACCAGGCCCCAGGCATACATCTGCCACGGCGTCCACATGCCCTGTCCAAAAAAGAAATTGCTGGTCAGCGCCGCCAACGCGCCAACCATAAAACCATTGCGGCGACCAAGCGTCGCCCCCGCAATAATGGCGATGGCACTCACCGGTTTAAAGTCGGGAATGGGGCCAAACAGAATGCGCCCCGCCGCAGCCAACGCCGCCAGAACCAGCGTTGGCATAATCTGGCGTAAGCCCGGGCGCGACGCCTCGTAGCCCGCAAAGAACAGCGCGAGCACCAGCGCCACCACGACAAGCATGGCAAGTGCCGCCTGTTCAACGCCCGCCAGCAACGCCGCAGCCATCACGGCTGGCACCGCCAGCAGCAGCGGTATCTCCAGTTTTGCGAGTAGGCGCACGATGCGATAATCCGCCATCCCATCACGCCCTATAAAACACGTTGTCGGCAAAGAAGTCGGTCGGCGGCTCCATGCAGGCGATCTCGCCATCAAACATCATGGAAATGTCATCGGCAACCTGCTCGGCAAAGTCCAGGTCGTGCGTCGCCATGACGACGGTGCCGCCAGCCTGCGCATGGTCGCGCAGGGCGCGGGCGATGATGCGGCGGCTGGCCAGGTCCAAACCCTTGGTGGGCTCATCGAGCAATAGCAGTTCGGGGCCGATCAACAGCAGCTTTGCCAACGCAAGCAGCTGACGCTGTCCGCCCGAAAGATCGTACGGATGGCGCCCATCCAGACCTGACAGCCCCAAGCTCGCCGCACGCTCCCGCGCCAAGTTCTCGTCATATCCGCAGGTCGAGGCCCATTCCATCAGCTCATCGCGAACCGTCTCGGCAACCAGCAATGCTTTGGGGTTCTGAGGCAGCAGCGCCGCCGAGGCCGCTCCGCGCACCATGCGACCGCGCTGCAGCTTGGCGGTCTTCGCCAGCACCGAGAGCATCGTCGACTTACCGCATCCGTTGCCGCCCACGATCGCATGCAGCGCACCGGCCGAAAACGCCACGTCGAGCCCGCGCAGAACCCAACCGCCCGCGCGATCGTAGCGAAACCAGCTCCCTGCCAGGGTGGTAGCCGACCCGCCGTGCATTTTTTGGAGTATTCTGCTCCCATCCGTGCGCGGGAAGGCTTCCGAGCCGTTCTCGAGCGACGTTTGCGCCACAAATTCGGACGATTTGTCCAATTCCGAACTTTTTTTCGCGCTCGATACGTCCCCGGGCGGCTCCAGAGAGCCCAAATTGTCCTCACGCCTGCTGAATACTCCGTTTTTTGCACATCGGACGGCACCCCACCCCAACATGTCGTCGGAAAACAGCGATTCTCGACGCCCCAAAGAAGCCATATCCGCCACCTCGCGCACGCGACCGTCCTCAATCCGGTACGCACACGTCGCATACTCGAGCATTGGGCGCGGTTGATGCGTAGCCACAACAACCGTGCAGCCCAGCTCGCGATTCACACGAAACAGCGCGTGCAGAAAATTCTTCTCGGCAACGGGATCGAGCTGAGACGTGGGCTCGTCGAGTAGCAGCACACGCGGACACAGCGCCAGGACGGCGGCAAGCGACAGCAGCTGCTTGCGGCCGCCCGAAAGCGTATCGGTATCGCGATGAAGCCAGTCCTCAAGACCAAAGAAATAGCTGGTCTCAGCTACGCGACGGCGCATCTCATCACGTGCTAGCCCCAAGTTTTCCAGGCCAAACGCCATCTCGTGCCACACGGTTTCGCACACGATCTGGTTCTCGGGATCCTGGAACACATAGCTCACGCGCTCCGCCGATGCCCGCACGTCCATGTCGGCAACGTTCTCGCCCAGCACGCGCGCATCACCAGTGCGCTCGCCCGCCGGAGCGATCTCGGGCTTGAGCAGCGACAGCAGCGTCGATTTGCCCGACCCGGTACCGCCAACAAGCAGCGCAAACGCACCTTGGGAAACACGCCAATCAAGTCCCTCGAGCACCGGTGCCTCGGCCCCGGGATAGGCAAAACTAAGGCCTCGCACCTCAATCGCCGGCGTGGCCGAGCCATATGCCACACCCGCCGCCGAGCTCCTATCAAACCGAGCCATCAACCAAACCTCTTCTCATCAATCGCATGCAACGCGCAAGGCAGCACCATCCAGGCAGCGTACACGACATAGCCCGGCCACGGCGCCGGCACCGAGAGCTGCGGATAAAACGAATACTGCGTCGTCGCGGTCCACGCCACTGCCGCCGTGGCCACGCCAAACAACGCAAGCCCAACCAGCGCGGCAACGTCGCTGCGCCCCAGTCGATACCGCGCATACGTCGTTCGACGCGTCGCGGCGCCCCACCCACGGGAGCGCATGGCGTCCGCGCGCTCCAGCGAATCTTCCATGCCCCAGCCCATCAACACACTCGATGCCCGCAAACGCGAACGCACGGGGTCGGCCGGCGCGCGGCCCGGCACATCGATCGCGTCCTGCACCGCCAGCACCGTGCGGCCGCGGCGCAAAAACTGCGGGATAAGCCGCATGCACATCGAGATCATGAGCGCGAGCACCGGCGCGGCGTTGCCCAGCAACGCGAGCACCTTGTCGTATTCGAGCATCGACGCCGCAGCCTCAAACCACAGCACGCTCGCCACAAACAGCCCGCCCATACACAGGCCGTATACCATGCTCTCCAAATACACTGCGCGCATGCCGATGCGGAACAACTCCGTCGAGCCCGAGGCGCTAAACAGCGGGTTGACCAGCGCAATGATCAAAATCACCGGCAGCTGCCAGCGAAGCGCGTTCAGTGTGCGAGCAGCCCCGCGGGTCGCAAAGCCGTATGCCAGCCCGCCTGCGAGCGACAGCGCGATCAGCACCGGTTGCATCGAGAACATGGTGAGTCCCAGCGTTAGCGCCATGTAGAGCGCAGGCACCGCCGGGTGCGACATCGAGAATGCCGCGACGGGCTCGATGGCCGACCTCTCTCGCATATTGTCCACGGGCACCCGCCCTCTCACCCAAATACCAATGCCGCAGCGCCGCAAACACCGCACAAGCAGCGCAACCGCCGCGCCGGAACCACAAACCCAGCCGCCGCGGCCCAAACGTTACGCGCTCGTCATATGCCTGCGGTATCATATTGCGCCGTGTATCGTTTCCAAACACACGTCTCTATAACGTAACAGGAGATCACATGGACGCAACCGCAATTATCCTCGCTGCCGGCGAGGGCACCCGCATGAAGTCGAACCACTGCAAGGTTTCGCACAAGATCCTGGGTAAGCCCATGGTCCAGTGGATCGTCGACGCCACCATCAAGGCCGGCTGCAGCCGCGTCGTGGTCGTCATCGGCAGCCACGCCGACGAGATGCGCGCCCTCATCGACGGCGCCTACGCCAACAGCGCCACCAAAGTCGAGTGCGTCGAGCAGACCGAGCGCCTGGGCACCGGCCACGCCGTAAAGGTCGCGCTCGAGGCCTGCGGCATCACGCAAGGCCCCGTCGTCGTGCTCAACGGCGACCTGCCGCTCATCACCGCCGACACCGTCGCCAAGTTCGCACAGACCGTCGCCACCGGCGAGCTCGCCTGCACCGTCATGACCATGACCCCGCCCGATCCTTTTGGCTACGGCCGCATCAAGCTGGGCGCCGATGGTCAGATCGAGCGCATCATCGAGCAGAAGGACTGCACGCCCGAGCAGGCCGCCGAGCTACTCGAGTGCAACGCCGGCTGCTACGCCTTCGACGGCGCGCAGCTCGCCGCCCACATTAACGAGATCGGCAACGACAACGCGCAGTCCGAGTACTACCTGCCCGACATGCTCGAAATCCTCAAGGGTCACGGCCAGGCAGTCTCCATCTTCCACTGCGACGACTACCGCGACGGCCTGGGCGTCAACAGCCGCATCCAGCTCGCGCAGCTTACCGCCATCGCGCGCGACCGCATCAACGAGCACTGGATGGCCGAGGGCGTCACGTTCATCGACCCCACGCAGGCTTGGATCGGCCCCGACGCCACCATCGGCCGCGACACCGTCGTGTGGCCGCAGACGCACCTGATCGGCCACGTCACCGTGGGCGAGGAGTGCCAGCTCGGCCCCAACAGCCGCCTCACCGACAGCACCGTCGGCAGCGGCTGCACCATCGATGAGACCATCGCCATCGAGGCCGTCATCGAGAATGGCGTCGACTGCGGCCCGCGCGCCTACCTGCGCCCGGGCACCCACATGCTCGACGGATCCAAGGCCGGCACGCACGTGGAGATCAAGAAGTCCACGATCGGCGAGGGTTCCAAGGTGCCGCACCTGTCCTACATCGGCGACACCACCATGGGCCCCGGCGTCAACGTGGGCGCGGGCTCCATCACCTGCAACTACGACGGCGTCCACAAGCACAAGACCGTCATCGGCAAGGACGCCTTCATTGGCTCCGACACCATGATGGTCGCGCCCGCCCAGATCGGCGACGGCGCGCTCGTGGCCGCCGGCTCCGTCATCACCGATCCGGTCCCGGCTGACGCACTCGGCCTGGGCCGCGCCCGTCAGGTAAATATTGAGGGCTGGGCCGCCGATTATCGCCGCCGTCTGCACGAGGACGACGAGGTATAACGTTTTACCAAGCACAAAAGGAGCTGCTCCATGGGGGCGGCTCCTTTTTCTATCGTGACCTGCGCAACCGGATGAGTGGTCGGTTCGTGTCCGTTGGCGGTAAAGACGTTATCAGGACCCGATAAACCCCGCCGCGCGGTTACAATGCAACAAGGCATCTATATGGCATTCGATGTATAAAGGAGAAGGGTAATGCCGATTAATGATCCCGAGAAGTCGGAGAATATGCGCAAGTCCATCCGCGTGTATTCCGGTTCCTCCAACCGTCCCCTCGCTCAGAAGATTGCTGAGTACCTTGGGGTCGAGCTTTCGGGCCTTACGCTAAAGCAGTTCGCCAATGGTGAGATTTACGCCCGCTACGACGAGACCGTCCGCGGCGCCGACGTCTTCCTGATTCAGTCCGTGGCCGGCGGCAACGTCAACGACATGCTCATGGAGCTGCTCATCGCCACCGACGCTGCCAAGCGCGCATCCGCCCGCTCCATCACCGCCGTTATCACCCACTACGGCTATGCCCGCCAGGACCGCAAGGCCGGCCCGCGCGAGCCCATCACCGCCCGCCTCGTCGCCAACCTGCTCGAGCGTGCCGGCGTCAACCGCATCATCACCCTCGACCTGCACCAGGGCCAGATCCAGGGCTTCTTCGATATCCCGGTTAACCACCTGTCCGCACTGCCGCTGTTTGGCCAGTACTACAACGACATGCACTTCGACACCGACAACCTGGTTGTCGTCTCCCCCGACGTGGGTCGCGCCAAGGCCGCCAAGAAGCTGTCCGACATGCTCGGCTGCGACCTGGCCATCGCCCACAAGGGCCGTCCGCGCCACAACGCCGCCGAGGTCATGGGCATCATCGGTGACATCAAGGGCAAGACCTGCATCATCAACGACGACATGATCGACACCGCTGGCACCCTGTGCGCCAACGTCAAGGAGCTCAAGGCTATGGGCGCCGGCGACATCTACGTCTGCGCCACCCACGGCATCTTCTCCGGTCCGGCCATCGAGCGCCTGAACGATGCCCCCATCGTCGAGTGCGTCGTCACCGACGCCATCCCCGTCGAGGTTGGCGGCAAGATCAAGACCATCTCGGTCGCCGAGGAGTTCGCTCAGGCCATCTCCGCCGTTTACCACGAGGAGCCCGTCTCCACGCTCGTCGGCGGCGACTTCGCGCTGTAGTCCAACGCGTATCGCATCATCTTTGATGTTTTTAAAGGGTCGGAAGCTCGCTTCCGACCCTTTTTCTATTCCTCGCCAATCCGCCCTGGACAGTTAGTTCAGATACGTATTTTTTAAAGCTCCAAAGGTCCGTTCGGAGCCTTCTGAGCTCCCCGGCGGATGCCATGCCGCCCGAAGCTCATCGTTTTCGAGTACAACCGCCGCATATATTATCTTCAAATCGCCCTCGAAGGCCCTTAGAAACACCTCGAACGCCCGCCGCCTTATACGTATCTGAACTAACTGTCCAGTAGCCATCGTCAACCTTCTCGGCAGAGCTCAATTTCCTGCAATCCCCTCAACCGATTCCACCGATTTCCTAACACCCGGCCGTTCATGGCGCCCAGCACCCCGCTGAGCGAAAAGAACGGTATGGCGGTCGCATTCTGCCGCCAACTTAGTACGTTATAGCTATGACGACCGTGATTTCACATTTCTCCGCCCTCCGCGCAATTCGTCGCGCACGACGGGCGTACTCTGCCCTACCCTGGAGCTCCATTGATAGTGAACAGCAAGCACAGGCCTTGGCTAGCTGCATTCCCAATAATGACGCGATAGACTTTGGCGCACTTTCGATACTCGACGCCTGGAATGAAGATGATTCCGAGCTGCTCGATCTTCTCGTTTCAAACGAAGGCAACCGACGCCCCGACAAGCGACTTCTTCAGCATATTCTCTCCGCTCCGCTTCCTGAAGGTGCAATTATGCACGTCGAGGCCGACATCTACGCAACGTCTCCTGCCATGACAGCCATGCTTTGTTCTAAAAATGAATCAGTCGCCAAAACCTTGATGCTTCTCATGGAACTGGTCGGAACTTACTCCCTTCCTCCCGGGGCAACATACCCCATTGCCCATGACGACATCTGGCCCAAGGGCGATGGCTACGAAGCGACGGGCGATCTTGATTGCCTGGGCAACCAGTCAGCGGCCGAACAACAGAACGAAACCCGCTATGAACAGGCGCACTACAAATGCGATCCCGCCACGACCATCGAAGAGCTCGAGGCGGTCGCACGGTTCGCCAAAAGTAGCTCATACGCCTCGTTTCGCACGGCAGTCAAACTCGCCCGGGCTGGATCCGCATCCCCAGCCGAATCCCTAATGTTTGCCGTTCTCGGAGCGCCCATGCGCTTTGGCGGATTCGGATGTTGCAGCCTGCCCATGGGAGGCCTGCTACTCAACCATCGAATCGACTTCGATACTCTTGCGGTCAACATGTCCTCGGGCATCCTCTATGCCATCTGCGACCTATATTGCCCGGCAGCCGGAGTCGACAACGAATACAACGGAATTGGGCATGAGCTTCAAAACGCTCGCATCCACGATGGCAATCGAAATAATGGCCTCAAGGCCATGGGCATCCACGTCCTGGTTATCAATCGCGACCAAATGAAAGACCTTGTTGCACTCGAAGCCTTCGCCCAAACGATGCATCGACTCACAGGAGTCCGATTCCGGTACCGTATCAAGGGCTATCGCAAGCGTCAGGCCGCTTGGCTCAACGCTCTGCGGGCCGGAACCGGCCTCGCGCCGGTCTAAACGGCGAATCACCCGTGCGCCGTCGAGCAGGGCTGGGCAGTTAGTTCAAATACGTATAAATGGACGCATTGAATTAGACTGTTTTGCAGCTATCTCTATACCATTCGCCCTATTTGAAGGCAGGGTAGACTTCAAAACAACGCCATATGGACTAACTAAAGCTCCAAAACAACGTATCGGCATTGAATTGAGTAATTCGAGTCCTCAGAACTTATACGTATCTGAACTAACTGTCCACCTCGGATTTCGACGTCCGTCCAAACGCCCCCAAACGCCCTCAATTACCCTCCATTTGACAGCGGCAACAGGGTCGCTCACCATAGCAGGCGACAAATCAACGAAAGGATGAACATGGCAGCTGCACAGCCGCTTAAGATTCGCATGGTTGCCGGGCTTGGCAACCCGGGCGAGGAATATGCCGAAACCCGCCACAACGCCGGCTTTAAGGCGATCGATGAGCTGGCCCGTCAGGCCGGTGTCACGTACTGGAAAAACCAGGCCGGCGCCGAGGTCGCGCTCATCAACATCAACGATCCCGAGGAAGAGGGCGGCAAGCGCCAGATTGTACTGGTCAAGCCTCAGTCGTACATGAACACCTCGGGCGGACCCATCTCCAAGCTCTGCCGCGAGTACAAGATCAAGGCCGAGGAGCTGCTCGTCATCCACGACGAGCTCGACATTCCCGCCGGTGACGTGCGCGTCAAGGTGGGCGGAGGCCATGCCGGTCACAACGGCCTGCGCTCCATCATCGACAAGATGGGCAGCCGCGACTTTAGCCGTATCCGCACCGGCATCGGCAACCCTCCCGGCAAGATGGCCGTGACCGACTACGTGCTCAAGCAGCTGCGTGCCCGCGAGGCCGAGGATTTCCAGGACACCTGCGCCCGCGCGGCCGACGCCGCGGGCCTCGCCATCGTGCACGGCGTGATCTATGCCCGCGACCACGTCAACGGCGCCGCTTCCTCCAACGGCAAGCACTAAAACCTACCATTTAGGGATGTTTATTTTGGCAGGTTTTATCTACAGAAACGCCCCGGTGGCCGCATCGCAATAAACCCCGCGCTGCCATACACGCATAACACCCCAAAGGGGGCCGGCCTCATCACAACCCGAGGCCGGCCCCCTTTGCCGTTTTGCCTGATAAAACCGACCAAAATAAACCTATCCCTATTTGGTAGGTCGAAGTGGATAAACCCTTTTCCCAACCGCCGAAGATACACGTAAACGGCATGTCCATGAGGGTATAATTTGCACCGTATGTCTGCACAACGCCTGTGCGCGTACGGTTTTATTCGGGCTACCGTCCATTTCCGTGGAGGCACGGTTCGGCAGCCCTAACAAGAGAGGGGTTCTATGTATAAGATCCTGGAGAAGACGCAGTTCTCGGAGAAGGTGTTCAAGTTCCGCATCGAGGCGCCTGCAATCGCCAAGCATGCGCACGCTGGACAGTTCCTCATGGTCCGCGCCAACGAGACGGGCGAGCGCGTCCCGTTTACCCTGGCCGGCTGGAACGGTGACGAGGGCTGGGTCGAGTTCATCTTCATGGTGATCGGCAAGACCACCGAGATGCTGTCCACCTACGAGGCCGGCGAGTCGCTGCGCGACGTCGTGGGCCCGCTGGGCGTTCCCACCGAGATGGCCGAGGGCCCCTGCGCCGTCATTGGCGGCGGCGTCGGCCTGGCAATTGCCTTCCCGGTCGCCAAGCACCTGGTCGAGACCGGTCACGAGGTGCACGCCATCATGGGCGCCCGCACCAAGGACCTCCTGCTCATGGAGGACCAGTTCCGCGAGCTCCTCGACGAGGACCACATCCACATCACCACCGATGACGGTTCCTACGGCGAGCAGGGCGTTGTCACCGCTCCGCTGGAGCGCCTGCTGCAGGACAAGGCCGTGAGCCAGGTCTTCTGCGTCGGCCCCGTTCCGATGATGAAGTTCTCGACCCTCACCGCCCAGAAGTACGACACCCCCATCACCGCGTCCCTCAACCCCATCATGGTTGACGGCACCGGCATGTGCGGCTGCTGCCGCGTCGAGGTGGGCGGCGTGACCAAGTTCGCTTGCGTCGACGGCCCCGACTTCGATGCCACCCTGGTCGACTGGGATGACCTTCGCGCCCGCCAGGCCGCTTACCGTTCCGAAGAGGGCGAGTCCCTCAAGGCCTATGAGGAAAAGAGCTGCGCATGCCACTAGTTAACGGTCGTTTCGTTGCCGATATGAAGTCGCCCCGCACCCCCGATAACGAGGAGCCTGCTGCCGAGCGCGCCTGCGACTTCCGCCCCGTCGACAAGGGCTTCACCGAAGAGATGGCGCTGGCCGAGGCCGAGCGCTGCCTCAACTGCAAGAAGCCGTTCTGTGTTGAGGGCTGCCCCGTCAACATCAACATTCCCCGCTTTATCGAGCAGATCCGCGCGAAGGACTTCGGCGGCGCTCTCGATACCATTCGCGAGGACTCCATGCTTCCCGCCATCTGCGGCCGCGTCTGCCCGCAGGAGAACCAGTGCGAGGGCAAGTGCATCCGTGGCAAGAAGTCCGAGCCCGTGGCCATCGGCCAGCTCGAGCGCTTCCTGGGTGACCGCCCCGAGCTCGCCTCCACGCCCAAGATGGCCCCCAAGAACGGCAAGAAGGTCGCTGTCGTCGGCTCCGGCCCGTCCGGCATCACCTGCGCCGGCGAGCTCGCCCGTAACGGCTTTGACGTCACCGTCTTCGAGGCCTTCTTCACCGGCGGCGGCGTGCTGGTCTACGGCATCCCCGAGTTCCGTCTGCCCAAGGCAGTCGTCAAGCGCGAGATTGACGGCCTGGAGGACATGGGCGTCAAGTTTGAGTACAACTCCGTCGTGGGCAACATGGCCACGGCCGAGGAGCTGTTCGAGCAGGGCTTCGACGCTATCTACGTGGCGACCGGCGCTGGCCTGCCCAAGTTCCTCAACGTCCCCGGCGAGAACCTGCCCAACGTCTTCTTCGCGAACGAGTACCTCACCCGCGTGAACCTGATGAAGGCCAACAAGTTCCCCGAGTACGACACCCCCACCAAGCACGGCAAGAACGTCGTTGTCTTTGGCGGCGGCAACGTGGCCATGGACGCCGTCCGTACCGCCAAGCGCCTGGGCGCCGAGCACGCCATCATCGCCTACCGTCGTACCGAGGACGAGATGCCCTGCCGTCGCGCCGAGCTGCACCATGCTAAGGCCGAGGGCGTCGAGGTTCTGCCGCTCGTCTCCCCGCTCGAGTTTGTCGCTGGCGAGGACGGCTCCGTGTGCGCCGTCAAGGTCCAGAAGATGGAGCTCGGCGAGCCCGACGAGTCCGGCCGCCGTCGCCCGGTGCCCATCGAGGGCGCCATCGAGGAGATCCCCTGCGACGTCGCGATCTCGGCTATCGGCACCAACGCCAACCCCTTCGCTGCCAAGATCGGCGGCAAGATGGAGCTCAACAAGTGGGGCTACATCGTCGCCGACGAGGAGACCGGCCAGACCACCGATCCCCGCATCTGGGCCGGCGGCGACATCGTCACCGGTGCCGCTACGGTCATTCTGGCGATGGGCGCCGGCAAGAAGGCCGCCGCTTCGATCACCAAGAGCCTGCTGGGCGAGTAATCACCTGCAGCACTAGCCATCAAACGGCAAAGTCCCCGTCGAGCACACGCCCGGCGGGGACTTTTTTCTATGCCGGCCGCCCCAACCACCACGATGGGGCAGGCACCTTTGTGGTGGTTGGGGACTTGCCCGGTCGTTTTGTCTCAATCTGTAACAGCTGGAGTCCGTTGAGCCCTGCAGTTGTTACAGATCGAGATATTGTGCCGGCCGCCCACGCCGCATCTCAATCTGTAACAGTTAGAGACCAAATATGCCGCCTGGTGTTACAGATCAAGACGTTGGGCTGACGGCCGAACGGTTCATCTAAATCTGTAACAGTTAGAGCCATTTTCGCTGGCTTGGTGTTACAGATCGAGATTTTGCAAAAGCCGAGGATAGGCACTGCCGCCAAGGCCTTTCCCTCGGCCTAAAACAAAACCCCCACAAAGGTGCCTGTCCCCTTTGTGGGGGTTTGGTCGGCTAGCCTTCGAGCTGGGCGACTTTGTAGCGGTAGGCAGCGGCGATAACGTCTTTGCAGCCTTCGCGGCCCAGCTTGGCGCGGTTGACGACGATGTCTTTACCGCTCGTCATCTTCCACTTGCCGGCGCTGTAGCGCTTGTAAAATGCCTCGCGTGCCTTCTGCTGCTGCTTGACCAGCTTGGCGCCCTTCTTTTTGTTGAGGCCACGCTTCTTGCGCACGATCTCGACGCGGTCCTCAAAAGGAGCGGTCACCAGCACGGCGATGTGGTTGGGATTGTTGCGCAGCAGATAATCGGACAGACGACCCTCGATAATGCAGCTCTCGGTCTCGCCCAGGTCCAAGATCACCTGGCTCATCTTTTGGAACAACTTGTCCGAGTACGAACGCGCATCGTAGCGGTCGGGCAGAAACGCCATGTTCTCCACGGCCAGGCGTTCGTCGTAAGCGGCCATCTTGTCGAGTGACTCGCCCGCGCGCAGCGACGCACGTACCAGCAGCTCGTTATCGTACAGCGGAATCCCCAACTCGTCGGCAAGCATGCGACCAATCTCGTGGCCCTCGGCGCCAAAGTCGCGCGCGATGGTAATGACCACAGGATTCTTCTTATTCTCCAGATCGCTCATCGCGATTCCTTTCTAACAAATGAGAAATAGGCGATTCCTGATTCCCATTTTGTCACTTACGACCGTCCCGGTTTCCCAAGTGCGGCAGATTGCCCCGAAAGAGGAGCGCCGCGTACTAAATGTACGCAAGCGACGATTGAGGGGCAAGGTGCCGTGCTTGGGGAAGCAGGACTATGCGGCCACAATACGGCGTTGATACGCCCTCACCAGCAGCGAGATACCAAAGTTGAGCACAAAGTACATCGCAAACACCAGGCCGTAGAGCATAAGCACCTGCGACAGGTCGATCGCATGGGCCATCACGACGTTTGCCGTGTACATGAGCTCGGCCACGTTAATACCCGAAAGATACGAGCTGTCCTTGATGACGGTCGTGCACTGGCTAAACAGCGCCGGAATGATCGTCTTAAACGTCTGCGGCAGAATGATGTAGCGCATGGTGGCAAAGAAGCCAAAACCCTGGCTCTGCGCTGCCTCAAACTGGCCGCGCGGAATCGAGTTGAGACCGCCGCGCACAATCTCGGCCATAACGGCGCTGGTAAACAGCGTAAAGGCGATGGTCGAAATCACAATGTCCAAACCCTGCACCGTAAAGTAGATAAACAGAATCCACAGCAGGTTCGGCGTGCAACGGAACAGCTCGATATAGGCGCTCACCAAAATACGGAACGGGCGGGGCGCATAGCTTTTAACAAGCGCCAGCACCGTGCCAAAGATGAGCGAGAAAAAGATTGACAGCGCCGAGATCTCGATTGTCTTAACAAAGCCGCCCCAAATGTAGAGCAGGTTGGTCGCGTTGAAGATTTCCATGCGCTAGGCCTCCTCTACGTTGTCGAGCCCCAGCTCGGCCAGGCTCACGCCACGCGGACGCTCCTTGGAGCGGCGCTCGAGCCACTGCACCAGCATGGCGAGCGGAAAGCAGATGATGAAGTACATAAGGCAGCAGACGATGTATCCCTGCAGGTAACCGTACAGACTCACAAAGTTGTCGGAACGGTACATAAGGTCGCCGCCGGCCACAAGCGCCAGCACCGACGTGTTCTTGACCAAGTTGAGCGCCTGGTTACACAGCGGCGGCAGAATGATCTTGAATGTCTGGGGCAGCACGATGTACCAGTACGCCTGCGCCCGGGTGAAGCCCTGGCTCTGGGCCGCCTCCATCTGACCGCGCGGAACCGCCTCGATACCGGTGCGGATGACCTCCGAAATGTAGGCCGCGTGATACAGGCCCACGCCCAAGAAGCCCAACACGAACGGCGCGATACGCACCGGCTGGTCGGCACCGGTTATGGCCTGCAAAAACTGCGGACCGGCCATGTACATAAAGAGCACCTGCACGGGCAACGGGGTGTTCTGGTAAAACTCCACGTACACGCGGCTTATGGCGCGCAGCACGCGCGAACGAGTGGTAGAGAACACACCCAGCAGCGTGCCCAGCACCAGCGACAACAGCAGACCGGCAACGACCACCTGCAGCGTCACGCCAAAGCCCTCCCAGAAGGGCCCCATGTTTTGAAATGTCGTCGACCAACGGTCGGCGTCAAATAATCCTTCGAGCATTTGATTCCTTCCTTGGACGATGCGCCTATACAAGACCCCAGGTCTTGACCTCTCGGTCGAGCCAGCCGTCGGCCAGGCGATCGCAAATCACCTGATCGACCACGGCCGAAAGGTCGCAGCCCTTCTTGGTCGCCACGCCGTAGCCCTGCTCGCCAAACTTGACCTCGGGCTGCAGCAGCTCAACGGTCTCGTTCATGTAACCGGCCAGCGTGGAGCGGTCCATGGCAAAGACGTCGATATTGCCGGCGTCGAGCGAACTCTTGATGATGGGGTAGCCGCTAAAGGCCCTAAACTCGGGCTTGCAGCTAAAGCCGTTGTCCTTGATCATCTGCTCGATCAGACCCTGCGTGGTGGCACCCTGGCTCACGCCGATGACCTTGCCGTCCAGGTCCTCAATCGAGGTAAAGCCCGAACGCTTCTTGACCATGAGTCCCACGTAGTCGGTGCGATACGGCGTCGAGAAATCCCAGCTCTTTTTGCGCTCGTCGGTGATGGTGTAGGTCGCCGCGACCACATCGAGCTGGCCGTTATCGATCAGCGGGCCGCGCGTCTTGGGCGTTACATCGGTAAACTCGACAAGCTCCTGGGCGCGGGCCTCCTTGTAGCTCACGCCAAAGACGGCCGCGGCGATCTGGTAGCACAAATCGACTTCCATGCCCTCAAAGCGACCCTTAGCGGTGTCGTAATAGCCATAGCCGGGAACGTCCTTCTTAACGCCGGCATTCAGATGGCCACGCGACTTGATGGCCGCAAGCTTGGACCCCTTGTCGGAACCCTCGCCGCTGGTGGAGTTGCCGCAACCGGTAAGCGCAGTCCCCGTCAGCGCAAGCATGCCGGCGCCAGCCAGCTGCAAAAAGCGACGGCGCGACACGGCCGCCCTCGTCATATCCGTCATGTCCATCACCGCGCCTAGTGCAGAATCTTGGACAGGAACTCGCGGCAGCGCGGGTTCTCGGGGTTATCGAAGAAGTGCTCGGGCGTGCCCTCCTCCAGAATGCGGCCGTCCTCCATAAAGATGACGCGGTCGGCCACCTGGCGCGCAAAGCCCATCTCGTGCGTCACGCAGATCATGGTGATGTCCTCCTGCGCGAGCTCAATCATAACGTCCAGAACCTCCTGGACCATCTCGGGGTCGAGCGCCGAGGTCGGTTCGTCAAACAGGATGATGGGTTGCTTGGTGCACAGGGCACGGGCGATGGCGATGCGCTGCTGCTGACCGCCCGAGAGATTCTGCGGATACTCGCCGGCCTTATGCGCCATGCCGACGCGCTTGAGCGCGGCGATGGCGATCTCGGTCGCCTCCTCCTTGCTCTTCTTTTGCAGCTTGATGGGCGCGAGCGTCAGGTTGCCGAGCACCGTCATGTTGGGATACAGGTTGAACTGCTGAAACACCATGGAACTATACTTGCGAGCCATCTCCAGGTGGTTCTTTTTGGTGAGCGGCGTACCGTCGATGACGACCTCGCCCGACGTGGGCTCCTCCAGATAATCGACGCAACGGATGAGCGTCGACTTACCCGAGCCGGAAGGCCCGATCATTACGAGTTTCTCGCCGCGCTTGACGGTGAGATTGATATCTTTGAGCACATGCAGGTCGCCAAAGTACTTGTTGAGATGCTTGATCTCGATCATGTCTGCCATGAATGTCCCTTCCCTGCGTTTACACGAGTTGAACTATTGTACGGAAAGAACCGCGTTTCCGCAGCCCGCACTACATTCCCGTAAAGAACCCGCAATCTTCCACCCACTCATTGGGGACAGACTTAAATTGAACTGCGTCCCGAATCTTGGCCTTCTTTA
>UQNC01000038.1 GCA_900542175.1 uncultured Collinsella sp.
TCATGGAAAACCTCCCATTTCCCGATGTCCAAGAAATGGGAGGCAGTTCACTGTCCCCTTTGTGGTGGTTTTCGGACAAGATGAGGAGGAGGGGTCGCGTGGGCGAACCGAAGATCGTGGTGGTCGACTACCACAAGGGCAACTTGTCGAGCGCCGTGCGCGGGCTTGCGCGCGCCGGTGCCGCTGCCTGCACGTCGGACGATCCGGAGCAAATCCGCAACGCTGACGGCCTGGTCATCCCGGGCGTGGGCGCGTTCTACGACGCGATCGCCTTTATGCGTCAGAGCGGCGAGGCGGACGCGGTGCTCGACGCCGTCGCCGCCGGAACTCCGCTGCTCGGCATCTGCCTGGGCCTTCAACTTTTTTTTTGAGCGTGGCGACGAGGGCGTACCCGCGGACGAGGGCGCGGACGCGGACGACGACGCCTCCGAGCAGGCTGGCGGTCCCTGGGTCGATGGGCTGGGCATCATGCGCGGCTCGTGCACGCGTCTGGAGTCGAGCCGTCTGAAGGTGCCGCACGTGGGGTGGGACCAGGTGCACATGACGCCCGCCGGTGCGGCCGATCCGCTGCTCGCCGGTTTTGCCGAGGGCGCCAATATGTACTTCACCCACAGCTATGCAGTGGCTGACGATGCCGATGCCGCCGATGTCCTGGCGCGCACGCACTACACGCGGAGCTTCCCGTGCATCGTTCGTCACGGCAATGTGTGGGGCTGCCAGTTCCATCCCGAGAAATCCTCTGCGCTGGGTCAGCGCATCCTTAAGAACTTCGTGAGTATCGTCGAGGGGGCCGGCCGATGATTCTGTTTCCTGCAATCGATTTGATCGGCGGCAAGGTCGTGCGCCTGGAGCGCGGCGACCGGAGCCGCTGCAAGGTATATTCCGACGACCCCGTGGCCGTTGCCCGCTCCTTTGCCGAGCAGGGTGCGAGCTGGGTGCACGTCGTCGACCTGTCCGCTGCCTTTGGCGAGGACGAGGACGCGTGCGCTGCCAACTCGGCAGCGATTAAGGCCATCTGCGGCATCGACGGTCTGTCCGTGGACGTGGGCGGCGGCGTCCGTTCGCTTGCACGCATCGACGAGCTGGCCGGCTATGGCGCTCGCCGCATTGCGCTGGGCACCGTGCTGGTGACCGAGCCGGGTTTTGCCGAGGTGGCGGCCCAAGGCTTTGGCGAGTTACTGGTGGCAGACATTGCCGCCCGTGACGGCCAGGTCAAGGTGAATGGTTGGCGCGACGGCGCGGGTGTGGCGCTCGACGACGCCGTGGCGCAGCTCACCGAGCTGGGCTTTAAGCATCTGGTGTATACCGACATCGCGCGCGATGGCATGCAGACGGGCATCGACGTGGCGGCGTATCGCCATGTGGCCGAGGTCGCGGGCTTTTCCGTCGTGGCCTCGGGCGGCATCTCGACGCTCGACGATATCCGTGCGCTCGCCGCGGTGGGCGAGGGCGCTATTGAGGGCGCCATCACCGGTCGCGCGCTCTACGAGGGCAACTTTACGCTGGTACAGGCGCTGGCCGCCGCGCGAGGGGAGGAGTAGCCCATGCTTACCAAACGCGTCATTCCCTGCCTGGACGTTAAGGACGGCCGCGTGGTCAAGGGCGTCAACTTTGTGAGCCTGCGCGATGCGGGCGACCCGGTGGAGCTGGCCCGTGCCTACGATCGCGAAGGTGCAGACGAGGTCGTCTTCCTGGACATTACCGCCACGAGCGACAACCGCGCAACGACCATCGAGATGGCGGCGCACGCGGCCGAGGAGCTCGCTATTCCCTATACCGTGGGCGGCGGTTTCCGCGACCTGGCGGGCATGCGAACCATGGTGGCGGCCGGTGCCGACAAGGTGTCGCTCAACTCTGCCGCCGTGCGCGACCCGTCGCTGATCAGCCAAGCTGCCGCGGTGTTTGGCAGCCAGGCCGTGGTCGTGGCGATCGATGCTAAGCGTGTGGGCCTGCCCGGGGAGCCGGACGCCGATAGGTGGGAGGTCTTCACGGCGGGCGGTCGCAACGCCACGGGTATCGACGCGGTGGCGTGGGGCGAGGAGGCAGCTCGCCGCGGCGCCGGTGAAATCCTGCTGACCAGCATGGACCGCGACGGCACCAAGGCCGGCTTCGACCTGGCACTCACCCGCGCCGTGGCCCGCGCGGTGCCAATTCCGGTGATTGCGAGCGGCGGCGTGGGCGCGCTCGAGCATTTTGCCGAGGGTGTGATTGAGGGCGAGGCCGATGCCGTGCTGGCGGCGAGCGTCTTTCACTTTGGAACCTTCAGCATTCGCCAGGTGAAGGAGTATATGGCCTCTCAAGGCATCCCTGTCAGGTTGGACTTCTAGCGCTGCGGCTTGCCCAGGCGCCCGACCTTCCGGCTCCAACCCTCCTCGCGTACTTAAGTACGCGTCGTCGGGCTTGTCGCTCGGAATCTCGGGCACCTGGACAACCCTCGCCGACCTGCGAAGTTTGAATTTTGGGAGAGAAATGGAAGAGATAACCGATCCTTCAAAACTTACGTACGACGCCCGCGGGCTGATTCCTTGTGTGGTTCAGCAGTATGACACCGGTGAGGTGCTTATGGTTGCTTGGATGAACGAGGAATCGGTGGGGCTGACGCTCAAGACCGGTACCACGTGGTTTTGGAGCCGCAGCCGCCAGGAGCTCTGGAACAAGGGCGCGACGAGCGGCAACATGCAAGAGGTCAAGGAGCTCTGGGCCGACTGCGATAGCGATACACTGCTGGTCAAGGTCGACTCTCCGGGCCCGGCCTGCCATACCGGCAACCGTACCTGCTTCTTTAAGCGCGTGGAAGGGGGAACGCGATGAAGGTCGTGACGCCGTTCGAAGTTGCCGACTGCAACGCCGAGCTCCTCCGCGCGGGCGTGCCGTGCCGCGTGCACCTGACCGATGCCTGCGGGGCGCAGTCGCTTTGGCTCGAGGCCGAGAAGGAAAGGCTCGATGAGGCCCATGCCGTCATCGTTGAGTTTTTTGAGAAAAAGGGCGCAAAGCCTCGGTTCGATGAGACCGGTACCTACTTTACGCTGCGGTAACGAGAGGAAATAACCATGGGAGTCAGAACAGCTAACGTGCAGCCGGGAAATATCGGCGAGACGCTGACGGGACTGGCCGAGGTGATTCACGGTCGTCGCGATGCGTCGCCGGAGGAGAGCTATACCGCCCGTCTGCTGACCGACGTCGAGGACGAACTGCTCAAGAAGCTTGCCGAGGAGGCGAGCGAGGTAATCATGGCCTGCAAGGACAAAGACCACGACCACATCCGCTACGAAGCCGGCGACCTGGTCTACCACCTGCTCGTAACGCTCGAACGCTACGGTATCACCCTCGACGAGCTGGCCGGCGAACTCAACGCTCGCCGCCACTAGTCATTGGGGACGTTCTTAAACGACTAGTCGTTTGGGGCAGTCTTTCGGGAGTTGCCAATGAAATAGAAGTTGCGGTGGAATAGTTCTTGTTTGACGGTCTTAGGGCCATAAACAGGAACTATTTCACCGCAACTTATGAGGGGATGGCTAGGCGAGGGGCGTGGATTCCCATTCTCCGGTGAGGTGGGGGATGTCGAAGGTTCGATAGCCGCAGTCGTAGGCGTGGGCCTGAGCCTCGCGGATGTTCCAGCAGATGTCGCAGGCGCGGTGCGCGTCCGAGCCAAAAGTAATCGGCACCTCGGCGTGGGCGAAGCGACGCAAAAGCCCGGTCGCGGGGTAGTAATCGTCGAGCCCCTTGCGCGGTGCGGCGGTCGAGACCTCAACGCGGCGACCCGTATCGTGGGCGCACTCGGCCATCTGCTGCCAAAACGGCGCGGGGTCAAAGTCGGGTGCAAAGCCGTCCTTCGAAAAGCGCATGACCAGGTCGGGGTGGGCCATCACGTCAAAGTTAAGCGAGCTTTCGCAAGCGCGGCACCAGTCGTCGACGTAGTGTTCCCATACGCCGCGTACGCCTAAGTTTTCCCAAACATGCAGGTTGGTATCGTCGTCGATCCAACCGCATAGGGAATCGGGTGTATCGGGGCGCGCGACGTCCTCTGTCCCTGCCGTGCCCGCGGCGCCTGCCGCAATATCGCCCGGGTTGCCAATCCAGTGCACGCTGCCCAGACGTACGACGGCGCCCTGGGACCAGTGCTCTACCAAGGGCTCGCAGCCCTCGTACCAATCGCATTCAAAACCGTAGATAAAGGTGAGCTCTGGCGCAATCTGCGCGGCGAGTTTGCGGGCGTCCTCAAAGGCCAGACGATGTGCCGGCAAGTCGCCCTCGACGACCTGCACCTCGCAGTTAGCATCCATACTGGCAGGCAGGGTGAGGTGGTCGGTCGAGACCATGACACGGCATCCGGCAGCAGCGGCGGCACGGACGTTGTCCTCAAACGAGGCGTGCCCGTCCGAGAACGAGGTGTGGGTATGGCAATCGACCAGCGGGCAGGCGGGCATGGCGACTCCTTTGCATTTGGTGAATCCGCTCCATTGTAATGGTGCAGCTCTCAACACGCCGCGCACGCCGGAGCTCGAAATCGACCGGAAAGACTGCGCGGCGCGTGCCGGCGCCGGCGACTACTTGCTTCGTGCCGCCGCGCGTTTGGCCTGCACTGTTACCATTGCGTGTCTCACGGCGGTGATGGGGCGATAGCGGATCATACGCGGTCCCGACCAGCGCATGACCTCGCGGATCTTCTCGCGTATGGCAGGCCGGTAACAATGCGAAGGACAGGCCGAGCAAAATGTCTTGGTGCCCATGTGCGGGCAGTGCTCAATGCGCGCGATGGCGTATTTCTGCAGCTCGGTGCATTCGGGGCAGAGCGTAATGGTCCGAAGGCCGAGCTTCACGCGCACGGACTCATCGTCGCCAGCCTGTTCGACCGCATGCCCGCCGCCATGATGCCCACGACACCATAGCGCAATCATCTGCGACACCATTTGGGCCTCACGCTCACGTTTGCGTGCTAGCTCCGGTGTGTCGACCGGGCGCGCCATTAGCTCAGCCTCCCGTGCTCGACCGAAAGCGAGAAATCGGCAAACGCGCAGGTGCTGGCACGGTGGCTCACGAGCACAATGGTCTTGCCGCGGCGCTTGAGCTCGTCGACTGCTTGCATCACGGACGCCTCGTTGAGAGCATCGAGCGCGCTGGTGGGTTCGTCGAGCAAGATGAAGGGTGCGTCGTTGAGGAAGATGCGCGCAAGGCCGATGCGCTGGCGCTCGCCGCCAGAAAGCGAGTCGCCCAGCTCGGCAACGGGCGTGTCGAGTCCCTGCGGCAGACGGTCGATGAGCGTGGTGAGTGAGGCGGAGCGGCAAGCGTCGAGCAGCTCGGCATCGGTGGCGCCGGCGCGCGCGACCAGCAGGTTCTCGCGCACGGTGCCGCAGAACAGATGTGTGTCCTGGGTCATATGGGCCTCGTGGCTGCGCAGACTCGCCGTGTTGATGCGGCGGGCATCGACGCCGCTCACCGTGATGGTGCCGGCTGCGGGGTCCCAAAAGCGCATGAGCAGCTTAAGCAGCGTCGACTTGCCCGAGCCCGAGCGCCCCATGATGCAGGTCATGGTACCGGGCGCAAAGGTGCAGGTCACGTCGTCGAGGATGAGACTCGCAGCGGTGTCGTTCGCGACCTGCTCTGTGGCGCCCGCGTCCACGCCGCCCGCATAGCTAAAGCTCACATGCTCGGCTGCGGCGCCGGCAAACTCAACGTTCTGTCCATCGGCGACCTCGGCGCACTGGGGCTGCTCGTCGAGCAAATCGAGCACGCGTGCGCCCGAGGCGAGCGTCTCCTGCAGTGAGGCGCCCAGGCGGCTCACGGCCATCACCGAGCCAAACGACGACACAAAGGTAAAGACGGCGACAAACGCTGCGGCAAAGTCAATCGTTCCCGCAGCCACCAGCTGCAGCGCACGCCCGAGCATCACCAGATTAGCCGCAAGAATAAGCGCATCGGCTACGGCCTCGCTGACCGCCTGGCGGCGCTTGAGGCGCGCGTCCACGGCGCCGACTTGCTCGGTCAGCTTGCCCAGGGCACGGCTGCGATCGGTGCCACCGGCAAACTGGATGGTCTCGCCCGCGCCGCGCAGACTGTCGAGTACAAAGGCGCCCAGCTTACCGGCGCCCTCGCGGCTCTGGCGGCCGGTGGTGCCGCATGCCTTGGCCGAGACCAGGGGCAGCAGCACGCCCAGGACCGCGTAGGCCACGAGCGCGATGCCCGCGAGCTCGGGGCTCACAGCCAGCAAAAAGCCCTCAAACACAACGGTGCAGACCAGAGCTATAGCAATGGGCGAGATGGTGTGCGCGTAGAAGACCTCGAGCAGCTCGATATCCGAGGTGACCAGGCTCACGAGCTCGCCCTTGCCGCGGCCCTCGAGCTTGGCGGGGGCGAGCTGGCGCAGGGCGCCAAACACCAGGTCGCGAATGTGTGCGAGCAGACGGAATGCGATGTAATGGTTGCAGAGCTGCTCGCCGTAGTGGAGCGGCCCGCGTGCGATGCCGCAGGCGGCACAGGCCGCGCATGCTGCGATCAGACCAAGCCCCAAGGCGTTGCGGCCCAGCGCGGCCATAAGGCCAAGGGCGCCAAAGGCCGGCACGAACGCGGCGGTGAGCATGCCAATGCTGCCCAGCGCGACGGCTAGCACAAGCCAGCCGGCAAGCGGTCGGACGAGCCCCATCATGCGCCACATGATGGACGGTGCCGAGCGACGGGCGCGGCCGGAGTCAGTGGCCGCGGCAGCGGAAGACGAGCCAGCACCGTTGAGGTCATCGGCACAGGCAGCGCTGCTGTCAACAGCCTCAACCGCGCCGGCATCCTCGGCACCACCCTCCGCATACGCATATGCCGAGAGCTGCTCCTGGCTGTTCCACATACGCGCGTAGGCGTCCGCGGTGGCCAAGAGCTCGCCGTGAGTTCCGTGCTCGGCAATACGGCCACGCTCCAGCACCAGGATCTGATCGGCGTCTACGATCGTCGATAGGCGGTGTGCCACCACAATTACAGTGTGCCCGCCGGCAAGCGACGCGATGACCTCGCCGATCGCGGCCTCACTTGCGGCATCGACGTTGCTCGTAGCCTCGTCAAACACATAGATGGGCGAGTCGTGCAGCAGGGCGCGGGCCATGCACACGCGCTGGCGCTGGCCGCCCGAAAGGTTGGTGCCGCCCTCGTTAATCACCATGTCGAGCCCGCCGTTGGCCTGCACAAAGGCCGCCACGCGCGTGCGGTCGAGCGCGCGCAAAAGCTCGGTATCGGTGGCGTTGGGCTGGGCGAGCAGCAGGTTGTCGCGCAGGGTGCCGGCAAACAGGTAGCCGTTGGTGGGCACCAGGGTGACGGCGCGCATGAGTGAGGCAGCCGTGGCATCGCGCAGCTCGACGCCGCCGATGCGAACGCTGCCACGGTAGGCACCCTTGCGGCCCGCGATAATCCCCGCGAGCGTGGACTTGCCGCCGCCGCTTTCGCCCACGAGTGCCACGAGCGAGCCGTGTGCAATGGTCGCGCTGACGCTGTCCAGCACCGTGCGGTCGCCGTATGCATAGCTCACGCCCGCGAGTTCGATATCGCCGCGACCGTCAAGCTCAACATCGCCGCGCTCGGGCTCGGGCGTATCCAAAATGCCAAACATGCGGCGCGAGGCGGCCATGCCGTTCATGGCCGTGTGGAACAGCGATCCCAGGCGGCGCATGGGCAAAAAGAACTCCTGCGACAGAAAGACAATGAGGAAGGCCGCCTCAAAGCCGATCTTGCCCGTGGCGAGCTGCAGCGCGGCCACGATAATGCCGAGCGCGGCGCCCATATAGACGACCAGGTCCATAACGCAAATGGAGCGCAGCTGCATTACCAGCAGGCGCATGGTCGCTGTGCGGAAACGCTCGGACTCGGCGTTGATGCGCTCGTGCCAGCTGCGATCGGCCTGGTAGACCTTAAGGGTGGTGAGACCCTGCACGGCCTCCAGGAACATGCCGCCAAGATCGACATAGCTGCCCCAGTACTCGGCACCGATCTTTTTGGCGTTGCGCATGACCATCATGATGGAGACGGGGATGACCGGAACGCAGGCGAGCAGCAGCGCGGCGGGAAGACCCGCCTGGCCCACGAGCAGTACAAACAGCGTGATGGGTGCCAAGCCGGCAAAGAAGAGCTGCGGCAGGTAACCGCCAAAGTACACCTGGAGTTGCGTGGCGCCCTCGACGCTGGTCTGGACGGCCTCGGCGGTGGGGACGGTCTCGGTGTAGGAGGGGCCGAGTGCGGTGAGCTTGTCGTAGACGAGCGAGCGCACGCGGCGGACGGCCTCGAACGCGGCCTTGTCGCCGGCGCGTTGGGCCAGGTAGATGGAGGCGGCGCGCATGATGATGGCGGCGGCGAGCGGCAAGGCTGCCTGTGCGAGGGCATCGACGGCGAGCGCGGCCGAAAGGCCGTCCGTGACGATGCCGCCCAAGATGCGCGCAAGCATCCACATCACCGTGATGTTTGCCATGAGCGCGATCCACTTAAACAGGACGCTTGCCATAATGTAGGGCGTTGCCTGCGGAACCAGGGAGAAGAGCCGCTTCTCGAACATGAAACCTCCTATGCCGTAACGGTGCCAGGCGGGGTCCTCGGCAGCCGCTTAGTTAGCCAAATGCAACTAGAGTAACATCATGCAGCGGATAAGTATGCCGAGGGTAATTTTTTGGCCGATGAACTGCGTAGAAAGTTCAAAATTGTTGAGTGCGGCGAACTTTGTGGTGGACGGAGTGCGGGCCCAATTCCGATCGTGTGCGGCCCCGCTCCAAAACGTGTACGTCAGCCTCCAAAACCGATAAAAAATGACATGTTTGGAGGCTGACGTACATGTTTGGATAGGGGCGAGGGCGGCGACGGACGAAAGTCACGCCTGCGCCACGTCCGATGTGCTAGCGTTTGGGTGAATAAAACGAGCCCGTGCGGAAAGGATCCGGACCGTATGCAACGTGGAAGTACATCTCCGCTGTCCCGCGAGACCGATGCGCCCGAAACTATCGTCAAGCTGGAGTGCGACATCGATGACGCGTCGCCCGAGGTGCTCGCCTACGCCGCCGACCGCCTGCACGAGGCCGGCGCCCGCGAGGTGCACTGGCTGCCCCTCTACTGCAAAAAGGGCCGCCCCGGATGGCAGTTGCAGGTGATTTGCTCGCATGAGGATATCGAACGCCTGCAGACGATTATCTTTTTGGAAACCACGACCAACGCCGTTCGTCGCCAGGTGATGGAACGCGTTTGCCTGCCGCGCCGATTCGAGCAGGTGACGACGCCTTGGGGCGAGGTATCCGTTAAGGTGGCGACTCTGCCCGACGGCAGCGAGCGCGCGGCTCCCGAATACGAGGATTGCGCCCGCCTTGCCCGCGAGCATGGCGCGCCGCTCCAACGCGTGATGCAGGCGGCTCAGAGCGCGGCGCTGCGATTTGAGTAACACGGTAGATGGGCTCCACATCCGCCGGACCCCGTATTCAGCCCCCATCAACTCCGCTTCGAAAGGACTCCCCATGAAATACCTCATCGCCTCCGACATCCATGGCTCGGCATACTGGGCCGAGCGCCTCTGCGCTGCCATCGAATCCGAGCAGCCCGACCGCATCGTGCTGCTGGGCGACCTGCTCTACCACGGCCCGCGTAACGACCTGCCGCGCGACTACGCCCCCAAGCGCGTGATTCCGCTGCTCAACGCCCTGGCCGACCGCATCATCGCGGTGCGCGGCAACTGCGACGCCGAGGTCGACCAGATGGTGCTCGACTTTCCCGTCATGGCCAACTACGCCACGTTGTTCGACGAGGCCGGCCGCGAGCTGTTCTTGACACACGGCCACGTTTTTGGCGCCGGTATGCACAACAGCGTCGACCACGTGCCCGCGCTGCCCGAAGGCTCCGCGCTCGTCTACGGCCACACGCATATCAAGGTTAACGAGGCAAGCGAGGCGCACCCGGGCCTGTGGCTCTTCAACCCCGGCAGCGTGAGCATTCCCAAGGACGGTACGCACAGCTACGGCATCTACGAGGGCGGCGCGTTCCGTCACGTGATCCTGGAGGAGGAATAACCATGGCGCAGCACATGGCTCAGCAAAATGCCGAGGGCTCGCGCGACCTGTCCACGCTGGTCGACGCGTCGGCCGAGCTGCAGCATCTGGTGCAGACCATTTGGCGCCTGCGTCAGCCCGACGGCTGCCCGTGGGACCGCGAGCAGACGCACCGCAGCATTGGCAAAAATATGATCGAGGAGGCCTATGAGGCGCTCGACTGCATCGAGGCCGACGATGCCACGCATCTGCGCGAGGAGCTGGGCGACGTGCTCATGCAGGTCGTACTGCATGCGCAGATCGCGGCGGACGCCGGAGAGTTTACGCTGACCGACGTGGCGCACGATATCGACGCCAAGCTCATCCGTCGCCATCCGCACGTCTTTGGCGATGCGGATGCTGACAGCTCCGACGAGGTGCTCAAGATTTGGGACGAGGTCAAGCTTGCCGAGAAGGCTGCCAAGGACAAGGCTGTGGCGGCGGACGAGGCTGCGCCCGAAGGCCTGCTCGACGGCGTGCCCACGCACCTGCCGGCGCTGATGCAAGCTCAGAAGGTGTCGCGCAAGGCGGCGGCCGTGGGCTTTGAGTGGGAGACGGTCCAGGATGTGTGGGACGAGGTCGCCGAGGAGCGTGCCGAGTTTGAGGCCGAGGAGCCCGGCTCGCCCGAGCGCGAGATGGAGTTTGGCGACCTGCTCTTTGCCCTAGTCAACGTTGCGCGCAAAGAGGGGATTGACGCCGAGAGTGCCCTGCGCGCGAGCACGGCCAAGTTCCGCCGCCGCTGGGCTGCGATGGAGCAGATGGCGGCTGACGCCCACGTGGATCTTGCCGAGCTTTCGACCCACGGCCTTAACGACCTGTGGGATGCCGCAAAGGCGGAGGAGTAAGACTGCGGGAACGACGGGCTGACACGCCTCATCGTTCCCGCTAAATTTTTCGAAAATCAAGTGTATCCCTCGGTTAACTTAGGGCATAATGCAAAAAGTGCGACATGGCTAACTTACGGAGGCGCACCGACGGTGCACGGTCAGCCGGTCGCTTGCATCCACTATGTTTCCAAGTGAGAGGGAGACAACATGAGCGATATTTTGGACGTCTACGGTCGTGAGGTGCTCGACAGCCGCGGCAATCCCACCGTCGAGGTCGAGGTCGTGCTCGAGGACGGCAGCTTTGGCCGCGCAATGGTGCCTTCGGGTGCTTCGACCGGCGCCTTTGAGGCCTGCGAACTGCGCGATGGCGACAAGGGCCGCTACCTGGGCAAGGGCGTTTCGCAGGCCGTCGAGCACGTCAACAACGAGTGCGCTAACGCCGTCGTGGGCCTCGACGCCTTCGACCAGCGCGCCGTCGATGCCGCGCTGATCGCCGCGGACGGTACCCCCAACAAGACCAAGCTCGGTGCCAACGCCATCCTGGGCGTGTCGCTGGCCGTTGCCCGCGCCGCTGCCGAGTCGGCGGGCCTGTCGCTGTACCAGTACCTGGGCGGCGTCAACGCTCATCTGCTGCCCACGCCCATGATGAACATCCTCAACGGCGGCGTGCATGCCGACAATAACGTCGACTTCCAGGAGTTCATGATCATGCCGGTGGGCGCCCCGAGCTTTGCCGAGGGTCTGCGTTGGTGTGCCGAGGTCTACCACACCCTCAAGGGCGTGCTGCACGAGGCGGGCCTTGGCGGCGGCGTGGGCGACGAGGGTGGCTTTGCCCCCAACCTCAAGACCAATGCCGAGCCGTTCGAGTACATCACCAAGGCCGTGGAGAAGGCCGGCTTTAAGCCTGGCGTCGACTTCATGTACGCCATGGATCCGGCCTCGACCGAGTTCTACAACGCCGAGACCGGCATGTACGAGCTCAAGGGCGAGGGTGTTGAGTATACGAGCGCCCAGATGGTCGATTACTGGGAGAAGCTCGTCGATACCTACCCCATCATCTCCATTGAAGACGGCATGGCCGAGGAGGATTGGGACGGCTGGGTTGAGCTTACCCGTCGCATTGGCAACAAGGTGCAGCTGGTGGGCGACGACCTGTTTGTCACCAACACCGAGCGCCTTAAGAAGGGCATTGAGCTGGGCGCCGCCAACGCGATTCTGGTCAAGGTCAACCAGATCGGTACGCTCACCGAGTCGCTCGAGGCCATCGAGACCGCCAAGGAGGCCGGTTACGCCTGCATCGTGAGCCACCGCTCCGGCGAGACCGAGGACTCCACGATCGCCGACCTGGTCGTGGGCGTCAACGCCGGCCAGATCAAGTCGGGCGCCCCGTGCCGCAGCGACCGTATCGCCAAGTACAACCAGCTCATCCGCATCGAGGACGAGCTTGAGGGCAGCGCGCACTACGCCGGCAAGGCCGCGTTCTACAACATTCGATAAACAGACGAGCTTGGCGGGGAGGGACAGACTCGGCTTTGCCCCGCTTCAGTTAGATGCTACAGAGCGCTATCGGGCGCTGGGCCGTATGGCTCAGCGCCTTTTTTATGTCGAGCAAAGGCTGGCGAAGGCGGTGCGCATGCTCGTGCTATAACTAAAGGACTTAGCGCAAACAAACCTCAACCGCACAAGGCGCACATGGATCAGATTTACGACAACAGGTACTATTCCGCCGGTTCGCGCGAGCCGTCGCCTCGCCGTGCGCGCACGGTGCAGCTCGGTGGGTCCGCTTATGCCGGCGCCGACCGCTCCACGCAGCGCCCGGCAAGTACCTCGCGCCCCAATGCTCAATCAAATACCTTGGCAGATGGACCGGTGCGCCCGGCACGTTCGTCGCATGCGTCGCGTCCCTCGACTCAAGCACACGACAAATCGAGTAGGCCCTCGAACCGTCTTTCGGGCTCGGACTTTATGCATTACGCCAACGATAACGCGGTTGTCAAGGCGATCTATGACTTTACGCATGGCCCTCTGCGTCCGCTGTTTATCGGTATCGTGGTGGCGCTGGTGCTCGTGAGCCTGTATTTCCCCGTGCGCGATCTGTACGTGGCAAAGCGTTCGAGCGATATCTTGGCCAAGCAGGTCGAGATTCGCCAGCAATACAATGATGAGCTGCAAAAAAGCGTCGACAAGCTGCTCTCGGAGGAGGGTATCAAGGACGCGGCGTCCGAGGACCTGGGCCTGGTGATGCCCGGCGAGAAGAAGATTGACGTGCTAGGTTTGGACGACGATTCGGACTCGTCGTCGAGCAAAAAGTCCTCAAACGCCAAGAAGGCCAGCGAAGTGGCCAAGGAAATCGAAGAAGTCGGCAAGGACGCGCCGTGGTACATCCAGGCGCTCGACATGCTGTTTGGGTTTAACGGCGTCGAGGGTCAGACGGTCGTGTCCAACGGCAAATAGCGCCCGGAGGGGAGCCCGCAATGACAAATTGCAAACGCTATAAGGTAGCCGCGATCGACCTGGGAACGGTGTCGTCGCGACTGGTGTTGGCCCAGGTCGAGGGCGGAGCGATTGTGGAATCGTCCAAGCATACCGAGATTACCGACCTGGGCGAGGGCGTGGACACGACGGGGCGCTTTTGCAAGGCGGCTGTCGAGCGTGTGCTCGCTGCGTGTCACATGTTTGTGGACGAGGCCCGTGCCTTTGGGGCCGTGTGCGTCTGCACCACGTGTACGAGTGCCGCGCGCGATGCGTCCAATGCCGCGCTGCTGTTGGACGGCCTGCGCGATCTGGGGCTTGAGCCACAGGTGATTCCGGGCGAGGTCGAGGCGCGCCTGACGTTTTTCGGCGTGGCGCACGACTTTGCCGGCGAGCGCATCATTGTTGCCGATTCGGGCGGCGGATCCACGGAGCTCGCGACTGGCGTGTACGCGCCGGAGCGCGGCGTCTTTGCGCTGGAGGGAACGCGCTCGCTGGACATCGGTTGTCGCCGCGTGACGGAGCGCTTTTTCTCCGCGTTGCCGCCCGCGGATGGCGAGCTTGCTGCCGCTGCCGCGTGGGCAGGCGAGCAGTTTGCCGCCTATTTTGAAGGCCTGCCCAGCGACTTTGAGCGCGCCGAACGCTTAGTCGCGGTGGGCGGCACGGTGACTACGCTGGTGGCTCTGGTCCACGAGCTGGAACCGTACGATTCGAGCTTTGTGCACCTACGCGAGCTGTCGCTGGAGCAGGTCTCGGCCGCTATCGAGCGCATGTCTGTGTTGGACGCGGAAGGCATCGCCGCGCTACCGGGTGTACAGCCCAAACGCGCGGGCGTGATCTTGGCTGGTGCCGTGGTGATTCGCGAGCTTATGCGAGCCGGCGGCTACGACACGCTCACCGTAAGCGAGAACAGCCTGCTCGCCGGTATGGCTGCCACCATCAACGAGGTTCTCGACGGCGCGACCCCCACCATCGCCTGGACCCCGAGCCTGAGCACCCTTTAAAAGTAGTCAAAAAAGCTCTGTCCCAAATGAGCTGCTCTGCAGTTGACGGCACCTAAAGGAAACGAGCCCGCATCCCTGGGGGACACGGGCTCGTAAGCACTACATGGTAGGGGCGGTGGGACGTCCGCGCATTTGCTGCGCAAATGCGCACCGGCTTCGGCCGCCTGTCGGCGCCCTCGCCGGCTCGCTACGGACGCTGCGCGTCCGCTTGACGCTCGCCCCCTCGCGGGTTCGAGTCCCACCGGCATCCAAAAGAAACGAGCCCGCATCTCAAAGGGACACGGGCCCGTAAAAGCCATATGGTAGGGGCGGTGGGACTCGAACCCACAATCCTTGCGGCGAGAGATTTTAAGTCTCCTGCGTATGCCAATTCCGCCACGCCCCCGTGAGACTAGAAGTCTAGCACAAGCCGTTCGTTACGCGTTGACGGCCATCGAGTGTTGGCCCGACTTCTCGAGGAACTCTTGGAACTTTGCCTCGTCGCCCTTGTTTTGGTACTGCAGGGCCAGCAGGTACTCCAGTCGGCAGCGCTTGACCGGGTCATCGCCGGCGTCCTTGAGCATGCGCTCCAGCTCGGGGATGTCGTTGTGGCGCTTGAGGATCATCGTGTCGTACATCAGCTGACACTCGTGTGCAACCGCCTCGGCTTGACCGCCCTCAAAGCCCTTGATCTCGTGCAGAAGCTCCTTGGACTTTTTGCGGTCCTCCTGGCCAGCATAGTAGTTAAAGGCCTTAATCACCAGGTCGACGCGCTGCATCTTGGGCAGATTGAGCCCCAGCAGCAAATCGAACATCTCATCGGCGCGCTTGTGGTCCTCGCGCAGCAGATAGGAGTTCAGACGCAGGTAGTCGCGGTTGTAGCGCGGGTACAGCATGCTGGTGAGTTTGCCGTCGAGCAAACGATCGAACTCGTCCCACTGCTTGGCAGCCATAAGCTGCTGCAGACGCTTGAACGTGGTGCGTTTTTTGACGCTAAAGAACACCGACACGGCGATACAGATGATAACGACGGCGGTCCAGAGTGTGCGGGAATCGGGCATGTTAGGATCCTTAGTCGCTCATAAAGCGAGCGGTATGACAACACGTACTAGATGTATTATACGCAGCGCGCAAGCAAACTGGCATAAAAGCTCATCGAGGCTGAGTGCCATCGCTCGCTGCGGTACACTTACCTAAAGTAAACCATGAAGGGAGACATTACCTATGAAGAAGATCGTTTTGGCTTGCGGTGCTGGCGCTGCTACTTCCACGCTTGTTGCCCAGAAGGTCGCCACCATGCTCGACGCCAATGGTTATGCCGGCAAGTATGAGATCGTGCAGTGTGCCATCTCCGAGGCCAAGGACGCTTGCGACGAGGGCGCCGACCTGCTGATCGCCACCACCGTTGCCCCCGAGGGCCTCACCTGCCCGTACGTGAGCGGCGTGCCCTTCATGACCGGCATGAACCGCGTCGCTGCCGAGAAGGCCGTTCTCGACGTTATGGCTCAGTAGGCGCTGCCTGTAATGAATGAGCAGAACGCCAACCCGGTAGAGCTCTTTGGCATGCGCGTCGCCCACGTGGGCATTAACGCCACCGACCCGGCCGATGCCCTGGAGATCGCGGAGCTGTTCTCGACGATGATGGGCCTACCCGTTATCGAGACCCCGGTTTCGTACTTTAACGATTCGCTGATCGAGGTCATGAAGCAGAACGGTCGTGGCACCAAGGGCCACATTGGCTTTGCCGTCAACGACATCGATGCGGCCGAGAAGTGGTTTGCCGAGCGCGGGCTCGAGGTCAACGAGGAGTCGCGCGTGCTGCTGCCCGACGGCGGCACCAGGCTCGTGTACTTTAAGCGCGAGTTCGCCGGCTTCGCCGTGCATCTGTGCCGCGAGTAGCGCACAGGCTGCTATAGCTAGCAAAAAGGGATAGAGCCGCCTGGCCCTATCCCTTTTTTATGCCGAGGGGCTTCCTACCGCGGCAGGCGAATCGTAAAGCGGCTGCCGACGCCCTCGACTGAGGTCACGCCAATGACACCACCATGGCTATCGACGATCCACTTGGCAATGGCAAGCCCCAGACCCGAGCCCTGCGCGCCGGCATCGCGTGCGTTGTCGGCGCGGTAGAACCGTTCAAACGCGTGAGCTGCGGATTCCTGGTTCATGCCGATACCCTCGTCCTCAACACTTATGTCGATCGTGCCTGCGCCCGCATCCGGCGCTACGCCAAACGAGATGGGCGTGCCTGCGTCCGAATACTTGGCGGCGTTTTGCACGATCACGCGCAGAGCCTGCTTCACGAGCGCCACGTCAACGGGCGCGTCGCAGCGCGGGTCGCTGACAAGCGCAGCGTCGTACGCCAGTCGATACGTGTGCGCGGCATCGATCATCTGTGACTCCTCGCATACCTCGCCGACCAGCGCGGCCAGGTTGGTATTCGCACGCCGCAGGACCGTGCGTCCGGCGTCGCCGCGTGCCAAAAACAGCAGCTGTTCCACGAGCTCTTGCATGTGCTCGCTTTCGGCCTTGAGGGACGCGATGGATTCTGCCAGCACGTCCGGGTCGTCTTTGCCCCAGCGGTCGAGCATGTTCACGTAGCCCTGAATCACCGCGATGGGCGTGCGCAGCTCGTGGCTCGCGTCGTTGACAAAGCGCATCTGCTGCAGCTTGGCCTCTTGCATCTGGCGCAGCAGGCGGTTGAGCGCGACCTCGATGCTTGCCAGGTCGGCGTCGCCGGTGGTGACGCTCGGCGAGTCGACGCTTGCGCGCTCGATGGCCTGCTCGAGCGTTTCCATCTTGCCGCCGGAGAGCTGCATGCGGCCGAGTTCGTCCACGCGCAGGGCCAGATCGTTGAGCGGCGCCATGGTGCGGCGCACGCGGCGGGCGCCGCCGAGCATGTTGAGCACGCTGATGACCTGCCAACCCACAACTACAAGGTAGAGAGGCCATAGCGTGACGAGGTCCTGCGCGAGGGGGAAAGTCTTGGTGGTACGCGCAAGCTCGACGGTATAGGTGAGCGTTGTCAGGTCCCAGCCGCGCGCGGGCGTCAGCGACATGCTGCGAACGGTGGCGCTGGGGATCCATCCTGCGGTAAACGCGCCGTTGGGCAGCGTCTGGTTGTATCCATAGACGAGGATCGCCACCGCAATAACCAACAGCAACAGATCGAGCCAGACGTAGCTCATCAGGCGGCGCCACATATAGCTCCAGTTGATGGCGCGGGCGATGGAGGTGACGCGCTTGGCCTCGGCATTACGCGCGGCAGACATAGCCCACCCCGCGCACGGTCTGGATGATGCGGGCACCGCCGGCGTCTTCGATCTTGGCGCGCAGGTGCGCGATGTGCACGTCGACGTTGTTGGTGTCGCCTACGTATTCGTAGCCCAGCGCCTCGTGCGCGATGCGCTCGCGCGTGAGCACGGTTTCGGCATGCGTCATAAGCAGGGCGAGGACGTCGAACTCGCGGGCCGTGAGCGCGATGGGCGAGCCGCCGACCGTGACTTCGCGGCGGTCGGGATCGAGCGCGACCGAACCCACGGCGAGTGCGGCGGGGGAGGGCGCG
>UQNC01000039.1 GCA_900542175.1 uncultured Collinsella sp.
GCTTGCGGCGGCGACGGCCGCCAGCGGCCTCCTCGGCCTCAGGCGTTGCGGCATTGCCACGGCCCTTTCCGCGGCCACGGCTCTCGCCCTGGCTCTGACCGGCGCGAGCATCGGATTCGGCATCGCGACGACGACGCTTGGGCATCGACGTACCGGCCAGACGGTCGGCGCTCGACAGGCCATCGCCCACGTCGACGCCGTTCTCGCGGTCGAGCTCCATGAGCGCCAGGCGCATCTCGGGCGACTCGATGCGCTCGAGCACATCGCGCGTCACGCAGTCGGGGCGGCAATTGCAGCCCTGCTCGGCAGCCTTCTTCTTGCAGCCCTCCGAGCAGGTCATATCGGCCAGGTTGACCTTAAAGACTTTGCCGTTCTCCAGGCGCAGCACCAGCTGCTCACGCGGCGTGTCATATTCCTGAATACGCGCCTTGCCGAGCGGCGTATCGATGAGCGTCTTCTTTTTGGGCGCGCGGCTCTTAAAGTCCTTGTAGGCCTCGAACTCGTAGCGCAGGCAGCACATCAGGCGGCCGCACACGCCGCTGATCTTGGACGAGTTGAGCGGCAGGTCCTGCTCTTTTGCCATGCGGATCGAGACGGGCTCAAACTGTCCGCCAAAGCGCGTGCAACAGAGCTCCTGTCCGCACTGGGCATAGCCGCCCACCAGGCGGGTCTCGTCGCGCACGCCGATCTGGCGCATGTCGACGCGAATGTGCAGCGTCGAGGAAAGGTCCTTGACGAGCTGACGAAAATCGACGCGCTCCTCGGCCGCAAAATAGAACACGGCCTTCTCGCCGCCAAACAGGTACTCCACGCCGACCGGCTTCATCTCGAGGTCGAGCTCCTTGACCAGGCGACGGAAATCGACCATGGCCTCGTCGCCCTGGATGGCCAGATCATCGGCAAGCTGCAGGTCGATGTCGCTCGCCACGCGCAGCACGGGCTTGAGCGGCTGGCCGATCTCGTCCTGCGGTACCTCGAAGGGATCGGCCGTGACCAGGCCGATCTCGGTTCCGCGCTCGGTGGAGCAGATGGCATAATCGGCCTCGAGGATATCCAAATCCTGCGGGTCGAACCACAGGTCGCGCGAGGCGTAGGTAAACTTAACGGGTACGACTAACGGCATTTCAGTGCCTTCCTGATATCGAACAGCATGACCTCGATGGCCAGCTGGGGAGTAACGTTTCTGGCGATGTTGCGCTCGGCGGTTGCGACCGCTTCGAGCGCCTGGGTGGCACCCGCAACATTGGTCGCGGCGGCAAGCCGACCGATCGTGTCGCGCACATCCTCGTTCACGACGTCGGCCGCCTCATCCTGAAGCGTCAGCAGCACGTCGCGCATGAGCGTCCGCGCGCTCGCCAGCGCTTCCATGATACCCGAACGCTCGCGCGCGTTGAGTTCGCGCTTGTTGCGGTCCTCAAGCTGCTTCAATGCTCCACGCGACAGGTAGTCGGCATTTTGCTCGAGCACCTTTTCCTGCGTGGACTTGACCTCGGCCAACGGCGCCTTGACGGCGACGATGAGCGACTTGGCACGGCTGAGTACATCGGCCTCGTCGGCGGCAATGAGTGAGTCGATGGCACGGATCATCTGGCGACGGGCGTCCTGGCGCTCGGCGCTCTTGAGGAACTCGATACCACGCGTGGGGCTTCCCGCCACGGCGACGGCCATGCGGCAGCGCGCGGGATCCTGCCCGGTGGCGCGGCTCACGACCTGCGCGGCCACGGTGGGAGACACCAGCCGAAACGGCACACACTGGCAGCGGCTCACGATGGTGGGCAGCATCACGTCTGCCGAGGTACCCAACAGGATGAACATGACGCCCTCGGGCGGCTCCTCGAGCGTTTTGAGCAGCGCGTTGGCGGTGTTGGCGCGCAGCTGCTCGGCACGGTCGATGATGTAGACCTTTGCCTTGGCGCGGATGGGCGCCAGCGGCACGTCGTCGAGCAGCTCGCGGGTCTGGGCGATGAGGTAACCCGTGGCGCTCTCGGGCGTGTAATAGTGCACGTCGGGATGCGTATGTCGAGAGACGCGCACGCAGCTGTCGCATGCGCCGCAGCCGTCCTGCTCGCACAGGAAGGCTTGGGCGAGCGCCCACGCGGCGTCGAGCTTGCCCGCGCCGGGCGCGCCCAAAAACAGGTAGGCGTGCGACGCGCGACCGCTAGCGACGGCATTGGTCAAAAAGTCGCGCACGCGCTCTTGGGTGTCGAGCTTGGCCAGCAGGCTTGCCTGAGCGGGGGCCATGCTACTCGGCCTCCTTGGCAAGCGCGGCGGCAACGGCTTCCTGCGGAATGTCGAGACCATACGCGCGAACCTGCTCGACCGTCTTCTCGAAGACTTCCTCGACGGTCGCAGTGGCGTCGATGAGCTTTACGCGGTTTGGCTCCTCGGCAGCGATTGCGCAAAAGCCCTGGTAGACACGCTCCTGGAATGCCACGCCTTTTGCCTCCATGCGATCTGCCGCGCCACGGGCTGCCATGCGCAGCGCCGCCTGCTCGGGCGCGATGTGATAGACGAGTGTGAGCGCCGGGTGCGTACCCGCGACGGCCAGGTTGTTGGCGTCGCGCACTATCTGGCGATCGAGGCCATCGGCAAACGCCTGGTAGCAGGTCGTGGAATCGTAGAAGCGATCGCACAGGACCACCTTGCCGGCAGCGAGGGCGGGCGCGATGACCTCGTGCACCAGCTGGGCACGCGCAGCCTCGTAGAGCAACAGCTCGCAGGTATCGCCCATCGTCGTGTTGGCAGGGTCGAGCAGCAGGGCGCGAATCTTTTCGCTGATGGCAGTGCCGCCCGGCTCACGCAGGGTCACAACCTGGTAGCCGGCAAGGTCGAGCGCCCGGGCAAGCAGGCGCGCCTGCGTGGACTTGCCGGCACCGTCGACGCCCTCGAGCGTGATAAAGCTATGTTGAGCAGGCTCAAAAGCCATGGGCGCAGCCCCTTCCTACAAGGCGCGTAAATGCGAGTTATAGCAACCAAGCCATGATACCCCAGTGCTCGGCACGTCCCCAATGGCTAAAGGCGCCTTTCCAGAGTTGCGGTTAAATAGGGACTGATTGAAGCTCTGAGACCGCCAAACAGTCCCTATTTCACCGCAACGTATGATGGGGAATTTTGGATGCTGGGTATAATCGTCGTATTGCATTGAAATGTGGCGAAAGGAGTGGCAATGTCTCGGTATTGCGCCTCGTGCGGCAAGCTTCTTGAAGATAATGCCAAGTTCTGCACCTCGTGCGGTGCACCCGTTGAGCAAACAGCCGCGAGCGATAGCCAGCCCGCTTTTGAGCAGACCGGCTCCCTTGATACGCCGCAAGCCAAGGCGGACGACCCCCTCGCCTATAGCCCCGACCCCGCCGCAAGGACCGAAGCCGTCGAGACCACGCAGCGCATACCCGTCGCGAGCGGCTCGCCCCAACAGCAGCCGGCTCCCGCATACGCGCCCGCTTCGCCACAGACCCCCGTTCCCAAAAAAAGCGGCACCGGGCCGCTTATCGCCGTTATCGTTGTGCTGGTGGCGATCATCATCGCCCTGGTCATCTTCTTTGCGATCAGACCGTTCGACAACGCCGCCACGCAGACGACTGCCGAGGTAGCTAAGCTGCACCATGACGTCGACGACGATGACCTAAAGCCTCTCGGCAATCCCAACAGCCTGTACGACGATGATGACGATGACGACGAGGATGGCGGCGAAGCAACGCTCTCCGAGCAGAACCTCTACCGTCGCCTGAGCGAATACTACGACCTGCTCGAAGATCTCGACAGCCAGGTCCGTGGCTGCGCGCAGAACTTCAACGGCAACTATCTGGAAGAGGATCGAACCACCCGTCAAAATCTCGCCGACGTCGCCGAGCGCACGGAGGACACCATCGAGCAGTATTACGACATCGTCGAGGACCTGGACGTCCCGACGAGCTCCAAGAACTACAGCTCCTGGAAGGATATCATCGCCCTGTACGACGACCTGGATCACCGCATTGACGCAATCTGTGATGCCTGGGAGATCAGCCTGAAATACGCCAAGCCTGCGGACCACAAGAATGAGATCGTGGCGCCGCTGTCGCGCGACAACGTGGCGGGCACCAATGACAATAAGTACCGCCTAGACTTTGAGGAGCGCTATCCCGGCGCTAAGCCTGTCGAGGTGAACTAGCGCTTTGTCGTTCCCGAGCCGGCAGTTAGGGACGTTCCTAAACTGCCGGCAGAAAAGGAACGTCCCTAACTGCCGGTCAAAAAAACGAGCGAGGATCATGGGACCCTCGCTCGTTTTTGGGCACTGTTTCGACTGCGCCGTTACTTGTCGGAGGCTGCTTTCTTGGCAGTCGACTTCTTCGCGGTCGTCTTCTTGGCGGCAGTGGCTTTCTTAGCCGTGGTCTTCTTGGCCGCCGTCGTCTTCTTTGCCGAGCTCGCCTTAGTCGCGGTCTTGCGGCCGCGGGCGGGCTTCTTCTCCTTGGTCGGGCAGTCCATGTTCACGCAGATGCGCCACGGGCCGCGCGCCGTGTTGACCACCACGATGGGAGCGCCGCACTCGGGGCAGGTCTCACCCGTCGCCTCGAGCTTACCGCGCGCCGGTAGAGGATAGCTCACGCCACAGTCATCGTAGTTGGTGCAGCGGATAAAGCGCTTGCCGCTCTTCTCGCTCTTGTGCGCGATCAGGTCGCCATGGCGTCCGGCCTCGGCGCACACCTTGCACTCGCCCACCTTAAGGTCAGGCTCGTAGTTGGTGGGGCACCTCGGGTTCACGCAGATCTCGAAAGCCTTCTGGCGGAACGGCTGACACTTGATGCGCGGCGCACCGCACTCGGGGCACACGGCGGCCTCGCCCTCGAGCGGGCTCACCTTGACGCCGCTCGGGACCGGATAGGTCACGTCGCAGTCGGGCCAGCCCATGCAGCCGATAAAGCTGCCACGGGTCTTGGCGCTCGTCTTCATAACCAGGTCCTTGCCGCACTTGGGGCAGGCGCCCACGCGCGCATCAGCCGTGACGGCGTCGCTGATGGCGTCGCCGAGCTCCTGCGTATGCTTGAGCAGCTCGTCGAGCACGCCGGCCAGCAGCGCACGCGAGTGCGTCACGACATGCTCTTCGGTGTCCTCGCCGCGCTCGACGCGAGTCATGTCGCCGTCGAGCTCGCTGGTCATATCGGGGCTCGTTATGCGCGGGGCAAACTGCGTCAGCGCGTCGATGATGGCGATGCCCAGCTGGCTCGGCTCAACGGGATCGTTTTTGAGATAGCGCACGGCATACAGGCGCTCGATGATGCTCGCGCGCGTGGACTTGGTGCCCAGGCCGCGCTTTTCCATCTCCTGCACGAGCTTGCCCTGGCCGTAGCGCGCGGGCGGCTCGGTCTGCTTGGCCTCAAGCTTAATGTCGAACACGTCGACCGTGTCACCCTGCTCTAGCGGCGGCATCTGCTCGTCGCGCTTGAGTCCGTACGGGTACGCCTCGCGGAAACCCGGGGTCACGAGCACATCGCCCGAAGCCACGAACGGCTCACCGTTCACGTCGAGCTCGAGCTTAGTGTTTTCGATGGTCGCGGGACCCATAAGCGTCGCTAGGAAGCGGCGGGCGATGAGGTCGTAGAGCTTGCGTTGGCCGCCGTCGAGCGTGGACGGATCGCCCTCGCCCGTGGGATAGATAGGCGGGTGGTCGGTGGTCTCGACTTTGCCGCGCGTGGGCTTCATAGGGCCGGCGAGCACCTTTTTGCACACGGGCGCCAGCGCCGGGTTGATCTTTGCCAGGTCGCTCACCACGGCGCCCAGATCGAGCGTCGCGGGGTACACGGTGTTGTCGACACGCGGGTAGCTGATGAGGCCCGCCATGTAGAGGGACTCGGCGATGCGCATGGTACGCGCAGGCGAGATACCCTCGGCTGCGGCGGCAGCCTGCAGCGAGGTGGTCGCAAACGGCGTGGGCGGCTGCTGCTTGCGCGAGCGCTTGGTCACCGCGGCGACGGTTGCCGTCTTGGCACCGTCAACGTGACCGTACGCCGTCTCAGCAGCATCCTTGTCGGTAAAGCGCGCCGTCTTGTGCGCGATCTTAAAGCGATCGTCCTCGGCAGCGCCTTGCGCGGCGCCCATGCCGCGAATCTGCCAATAGTCCTCGGGCACAAACGCCATGCGCTCGCGTTCGCGCTCGACCACCAGGGCAAGCGTCGGCGTCTGCACGCGGCCGGCGGAACGCACGTTGCCAAAGCCGCCAAACTTGGCGAGCGTCAGGTAGCGCGTGAGCACCGCACCCCAAATGAGGTCGATGTGCTGACGGCTCTCGCCGGCGTCGGCCAGGTTCTGGTCGAGCGAGACAAGGTTATCGAAGGCCTGCGTGATCTCGGCCTTGGTAAACGAAGAATACTGGGCGCGGGCGACCGGCAAGTCGGGCGCCACCTCGCGCACCTTGTTGAGGGCGTCCGAACCGATCAGCTCGCCCTCGCGATCGAAGTCCGTGGCAATGATGACGCTGTCGGACTTTTTGGCGAGGTTCTTAAGCGAGCGAATGAGCTCTTTCTCAGCCGGCAACTTAATGACGGGCGCCCAGGTGAGGTAAGGCAGACTCTCGAGCTTCCAGCCCTTAATGGAGATGCCATCGGCAAGGAACGGCTTACGCTTGGTGTCGTAAGGCGGACGCGCCAGGCCATCGGGCATGTCGGCCGGCAGTATCTCGCCGTCCTCGGTGACCGAATACCAGCCCAGCTTTTTATCGAACAGCACGCTGTCGCAAAAATCAGGCGCAAGGATGTGACCGGCAAGGCCGATCGTCACGCACTCCTCGCCCTTCCACTCAAAGCGGTAGATGGCGGTGTTGTACACCTTGTCCTTTTTGGGCTTACCCGTGGACAGACGCTCGGCGATCTGACGCGCGGCGTCGTTTTTCTCGGCGATGATGAGCTTCAAAAGAGGCTCCTATCTCGTATCTCTGCGGCTACGCCCGCCCGTATGGCGGCCGACTTACGCCCTTGCTTGCTCGATCTGCCCGATGAGCCAATCGCACCAGGCATCCATGCCCTCGCCCTTGCGCGCGCTCACGGCAAACCGCGGCGCCTGCGGATTGAGGTCATCGAGTGTCTTAGTATACCTATCCATGTCAAAATCGAAAGCCGGAGCCACGTCGACCTTGTTGAGCAGCTGCGCGCCGGCGTGTTGGAAGATGCCCGGGTACTTGATGGGCTTGTCGTCGCCCTCGGGCACCGAAAGAATCATGATGGACAGGTTCTCGCCCAGGTCAAAGTCGACCGGGCAGACCAGGTTGCCCACATTTTCGATAAAGATGACGTCGATGTTTTCCAGACCCACAGCCTGGTCGAACGCGTCGACGGCCTCCATGATCATGTTGCCCTCGAGGTGGCACAGGCCCCCCGTGTTGATCTGGATGGCAGGCATGCCGGCTTCCTTCATGGTGATGGCGTCGACGTCCGAGGCGATGTCGCCCTCGATGACGGCGCAGCGCAGGCCCGCCTTGTCACGCAGGCGCTCGTTGGTGCCCAGGATCGTGGTGGTCTTGCCCGAGCCAGGGCTCGACAAGACGTTGATCACATAGGTGCCTGCCTCATTAAATCGCTGACGCAGCTGATCTGCCAGGCGCTCATTGCGCGACAGGATCGGCGACGCGATATCAATCGTTTTCTCAGCCATACTCAGCGCTCCTTACTTTTGCCCCTTTATACCCCGTCCCCAGGTGGCTGATGGGCTAATCGTCGGGGGTTTCGATTTCGATACTTGCGATGTCGAGTTCGCGGCCGTGCAGCAGGCGCACGTTGGCGCCGCCACATTGGGGACAGCGGCAATGGAAGCGATCGTGCTCAAAGACCTCCCCGCAGTCCAGACACTCGCTTTGTGGATGGACTTCCTCCACGGCAAGCTCGCAGCCTCGCGTGAGCGGGTCCTCATCGCGAAATGTCTCCCACGCAAAGTCGAGCGCCTCGCGCACAACTTCGGTCATATCCCCGATACGCAGCGTTACCAAAACGGCGCGCGAGGCCCCCGCCCCACGCGCCGCGCGAATCACTGTATCGAGTATGCCGTTGACAATGCCAACCTCGTGCATACCGATTTACTCCTCGTCGTCCTCATCGTCCGAGAACAGGTCCAGACGGCTCACAAACAAGCCCTCCTTGCCCTCGCGCGCGGTAATGACCACGCGGGCAATGGCGAGCGAAATCTCGTAGAGCGAGAGCAGGGCACCATACATGAGGCCCAGCGTAACGGGCGAGCCGTCGGGCGTAATCACAGCCGAGCCCACAAGCAGGCCCACGTACACGTAGCGCCAGGCGCCGCGGAAGGCCGCGTAGGACACGATGTGGAAAACGGACAGGTAGAAGATGATGAGCGGCAGCTCAAACGCCACGCCAAAGCCGATCATAAAGAGCAGCTCCATGTTGACGTAGTTCTCCAGGTCGGGCAGCGCCGTGGCGACGGCCGAGGTCTCGCCGATAAGCCACTCAAAGCCCGCCGGGATGATGATGAAATAGCAGAAGATGGCGCCCAGGAAGAACAGCACCGTCGAGGCGAGCACCGTGGGCACGACCCATTTGCGCTCGTTGGGACGCAGTGCCGGCAGGAAAAATGCCAGAATCTGCCAGATGATCATGGGCGTGCACATGACCACGGCCATCTTGATGGCCAGCGAGAAGCGCAGGCCAAAGCCGCCGAGCGTGGTGGTGATGTAGAACTTACCGTCCGGCACAAAGGAACGGATGGGGTCTTCCAGGATGTCGAGCACCACGGGCGTGGCGAAATACAGCACGATGGCGGCGGCAAACACCGACACGACCACGATGGTCAGGCGGCGACGGAGCTCTCCCAGGTGATCGAAGAGCGGCATACGCGCAGGTCCGATAGGCATTACTCATCGCCTCCCTTCGGGGCGTCGGCGGCAGCGGCGTCGTCCTCGGCCTCGAGCTCGCGGGCGAGCTGGTCGACGACGGCCTTGCGCTTGCGGGGACGACGGGCGTAGAGGTCGGCCGTCGTGGGCTCTACCGGCTCGGGCTCGGGCTCCGGTTCTGCAGCAGGCTCGGGCTCGACGACAGGCTCGGCGGCAGCGGCAGGCTCTGTACCCTCGACCTCATCAACAGCGCCTTCGCCCTCAGCAGCACCCTCGCTCGCGGCCTTCTCGGCAGCAAGGCGGGCACGACGCTCGGCAAAGGTCTCCTTCTTGGCGGGCGCTACCGTCTCGGCGGCATCCTCGTCCGCATCGGAATCGTCATCGACGGCAGCCTTCTTGGGCTTGACCGGAGCCGAAGCGGCCTCGCTTACCGGATCGATGATCTCGGACTGGACAACCGCCGTCATCTTTTCCTGCGTCTCGCGGAACTGACGGATGGCACGGCCGATCGTACGGCCCATCTGCGGGAGCTTATCCGGGCCAAACAGCAAAAAGCCGAAGACCACGATGATTGCCAGCTCACCTTCTCCAATACCAAACACACATACCTCCAAGGCTCGATGTGATTCGAGCCCGCACCGCGCCATTCGGCCGGAACTCGTCTATTCATTCGGTCAAGTATAGCGCCCGGACGCCAAAACGTCCGAGCGCATCACAAACATATGCCAAACGGCACGCCCTTTTGGGGCAAAGATTATGCAGCGGTGATCGAAATCTCCTGGTCGACACCCAACAGCTGAACCACGCGCATCACCGGGGGCTGCACATTGGTGCAGCTAAAGCGCTTGCCGTGGTCAACCGCGTGGTGCGCGGCGCCCACGAGCACGCCAATGCCCGTCGAATCGATGTAGCTCACCTGGGCAAAATCGAGCTCAACGGCCTCGGTGGGCTGCTCGAGTGCCAGGTCGATGGCATTGCGCAGGCTATCGGCGTTAGAGATATCGATCTCACCGGTCACCTTAATGGTGTAGAGCTCTGGCGTGGGGTTGGTGGAAATACCCAAATCCATGTATACGCTCCTTTACGTATCGAAAGTGCGGATAGTACGGGAAGCCGCGCGTTAGGCGCGCTCGGCACGCGCAAGCTCGGCAGCGACAAGCTTAACGGCCAGCACCAGCACATCGAGCGCGGCCTCTAGGTCCTCGACCGTGGGATAGCTCGGCGCGATGCGGATGTTGGTGTCGCGCGGGTCCTTGCCATAGGGCCAGGTAGCACCTGCCGGCGTGAGCTTGACGCCCAGGTCGGCGCAAAGCGCGGCGACCTTCTGGGCCGAGCCCTCGGGACCATCGAAGCTCACAAAGTAGCCGCCGCGGGGATGCGTCCAGGTGGCACAACCCGTGTCGCCCAAGCCCTCGGTGAGCTTGCGCTCGACGGACTCAAAGCGCGGGCGCAGGAACTCGGCATGCTTTTTCATGTGCTCCTTGACCGCCTCGATGGTGGGGAGGAAACGCACGTGACGCAGCTGGTTGAGTTTGTCGGCGCTGATCAGGCCGGCCTTGAGGCGCTTGGAGAACTCGGCGATGACCGCGGGGCTCGCACCGATAAAGCCGATGCCGGCACCCGGGAAGGTGATCTTGGACGTCGAGGCAAAGGCCACCACGCGGTCCTCGGTGCCCGCCGCGCGGGCAAGATCGAAGATGTTGGCGAGCTCGTCGGTCTCGTCGTACAGGTCGTGCACGCAGTAGGCGTTGTCCCAGAAGATGCGGAAATCGGGCGCGGCCGTGGGCATCTCGACCAGGCGACGCACGGTGTCCTCGCTAAATGTGATGCCCGTGGGGTTGGAATACTTGGGCACGCACCAGATGCCCTTGATGGAGTCGTCGGTGGCAACCAGGCGCTCAACCTCGGCCATGTCGGGGCCGTTGTCGGTCATCGCGACGGGGACGTTCTCGATGCCCAAGTCGGCGGTGATGCCAAAGTGGCGATCGTAGCCGGGAACGGGGCACAGGAACTTGACCTTCTTGCCGTCGTGCGCGGCCTCGTAGGCGTCCCAGGGCTCGCTGCCGCACGAGCCACAGCGCCAGAACATGCCGGCGATGTCATGCTCGATCAAAAGGCTCGACGAACCCAGCACGAGTGTCTGCTCGGCGGGGCAGCCCAGGAACTCCCCTGCCAACTTGCGTGCCGAAGGAATACCCTCGAAGCAGCCGTAGTTGGAGCAGTCGACGCTGCCGTCGTGCAGATCGGCATCGGCATTGAGGATATCGAGCATGGGGCGCGAGATGTCCACCTGGGAGGGCGACGGCTTGCCGCGGGCCATATCGAGCGCCAGACCCTTGGCCTTGACCTCGGCGACCTCGGCCTTGAGCGCCTCGATGGCGGCATCGAGTTCGGTGGTTTCCATCTTCTGGTAGATCGTCTGCATGGGTGCGACCTTTCGCGAAGCGGGACGTTGCAGTTCGTCTAAGTATAGACCGCCACCGCCGCAACGTTATGAAGCCGTGATAGATTAAGTCCATCGCAATAAATTACGAATCGCCGCGCATGCCGGCGTGGGGCGCCCAAGGAGGCACTATGGAGTACGGATTGTTCCAGGCCGAGGAATTCGGTGACCTGCAGCGCCTGGTCGACGGACTGTTTTACGACCGCCACGCCATCGACCGGCTTGACCTAATCGTGCAGGCCGAGATCTTGGACCTGGCACCCGATCTCATGGAAATCGTCAACCTGCTACCGCCCGGCTATTACGACCGCCAGTCGCTGTGTGACCAGCTTAACTCGGCCCTAGCCGCCCACGGCTGGGGCGCCGTCTACGGAACGGTGGAATAAGCCTCGAGGCCGGCGATTTGGCCCGCTTCCCGACCTTGGCGAGGCTTGTTTTAGGGCTTGTGGCCAAAAAAGGGCAAATATGAGTACTGTTACCTTTTTAGTAGCAGCGATTCTTGGTCGAAATCGGCAAAACTCGACTTGAAACTTCCTAATCACCGTCAGCTAGCGCCAAATTGGAAGTCGATGGTCACTCATTAACGTACAGTTCTTATAACTTTGTTCATTATTTTCCGCACCTAAAATGATACGCCGTTTGTGACAGTACTCACAAACGGCGTTTTTTGACCACTGGCGTGTCTGGCAGGCGGCAAGCACCGCCCGAATCCGCATTTTGAACGCGCCCGAATCGGTTCTGGAGCCGGTTTTCGCGCTCTTACTCGTCTTTGGGCGCGGGGTGCTTGCAGACCACGCTCATGTAGATCATGCCGAGCACGGCAGCGGTGACCGAACCGGCAAGGATGGCGGCCTTGGCAGCTAGAACCTCAAACTGGGCCGTCGGGAAGGCAAGGCCGCTGATGAGGATCGACATGGTAAAGCCGATACCGCCCAGAATGCCCACACCGGCGATCATGTGCCAGTTGACATTATGCGGCAACTCGGAAATCTTGAGTTTAACCAGGGCAAACGTCATGCCAAAGATACCGATCGGCTTGCCCAGCAGCATGCCAAAGTACACGCCGAGCGTCACCGGGTCGGTGAGCAGCGTGCTCATGTCCACGCCCACCAGGCGAACCTGCGCGTTCACGAACGCAAAGATCGGCAGGATCACGAAGTTGACCGGCGTGGAGATCAGACGCTCCATGCGGATGAGCGGCGGGGTCACGCGGTGCATGACGCGCTCGACCTTGGTGGTCGAGACGGTAAAGTCATGCTGGCCCAGGATGTGCGCCTCGTCGTCGTAGCGATCATCGAGCAGCGGCAGGCACTCGCCCAGCCAATCGGTGAGGCTATCGAGCTTGACACCGCACTTGGCCGGGATGGTAAAGGCCAAGATGACGCCAGCAAGCGTAGCGTGCACGCCGCTCTTGAACATGCAGAACCACAGCAGCAGACCCAGTACCGAATACGGGGCAAGGCGGTAGTGCTGCGTCTTGTTGAGCCACACGAGCGCGCAGGTCACAAGCGCGGCGGCGCCCAACCAAAACGGATTGGGGCTCTGACCGTAGAAGATGGCGATGGCGGCGATGGAGATGAGGTCGTCGGCGATGGCGAGCGTCGAGAAGAACACGCGCACGCCGTTGGGCACGCGATTGCCCAAAAGCGACAGCACGCCCAGCGCAAAGGCAATATCGGTTGCCATGGGGATGGCCCAACCGTTGCGGGCGCCGGCATGGTTAAAGATCAGGTAGATGCAGGCGGGAACGACAACGCCGCCCACGGCCGCCAGCATGGGAAGCATGGCCTGACGCGGATTCTTGAGCTCACCGACCGTCATCTCGTACTTAAGCTCGATGCCCACCAACAAAAAGAAAATCGCCATGAGGAAGTCGTTGACGAAAAGCTCAACGGTGAGACCAGCCGTAAGGTTGCCCAGGCCCACATACAGCGGGGTCTCCAAAAAGTGATGGATGGCCTCGTAGGCATCGGTGTTGGCGCAGATAACGGCGGCGATAGCGGCGAAGACCATGACGGCGGCGGAAATCGTGCCGTTCTCGGCGATGCGCTCCCAAATGTCGTGACGTTCAAAGCGCTTGCGCTCACGAACGTTGAACAGCTGCTCAGTTGCTGCCATGGGCGGCTCCTTTCTCGGGAAAGCTCCCGTCTTAAAAAAGCACGGCCCGCCCAAGTGGCGGCGCCGCGCTCTAACGTATTACGCTTGCATCTAGCCTACCCTGCACGACAAGCACGCAGGCGTGGCCGAAAAGCGGAACCACAGGTTGAACATTATTTGCTCAACGGCACGGGCACGTCTGTCCAAGAGACGACGCGGCGCCGTGCACAAAAAACGACCGGAGCGCGGGACGTCCGCGATCCGGTCGTGGCGTTTGGTCGACTAAACCTAGCAGCCGGCCATGATGGGGGCAGCGACCTGCTTCTTACGGGAGAGGACACCCGGCATCCAGACGCCGTCGTGCTCGTCGGCAATGCCCAGGCCCTTCTGAGCGGCCTCGGTCTCGCCCTCGAGCAGGACCTGCGAGCCCTCCTCCATGATGTCGGTGATGCACAGGACAATGCCATCGGCACCCTTCTCGGCGGCGTAGGCACGCATGGCCTCGCGAATCTCGTCGATCATGCCGAGCGCACGACTCTTGTCGACGGTCTCGTACTGGCCGATGAGCAGCTTCTTGCCGGCGGGCTCGAACATCTTGATGTCGTTGCCGACCATCTCGGCTGCGGTGAAGGAGCCGGACGGACGGGTGAGGAAGACCTCCATGCCAAACTTGACCGGGTCGACACCCACCTGCTCGCCGAGCTTGGCGGCGACAGCGCGGTCGACATCGGTGGTGGTGGGACTCTTGAGCATGAGCGTGTCGGTCATCATGGCCGAGAGCAGCAGCTTGGCCTGGACGTCGGAAAGCTCAACGCCGAGCACGCCGGCGAGCTTGGTGACGATGGTGCAGCTGGAACCCCAGGGCAGGCAGATGTAGTGCAGCGGGCCGGCGGTCTCGAAATCGCCGATGCGGTGATGATCGACGACGCCAAAGACCGTGGCGTCCTTAAGGCCGGCGACAGACTGGGCGGACTCGTTGTGGTCGGTGAGGACGACGAGCTGGCCGGCCTCGACGGACTCGATCACGCGGGGCTCGGCAATGCCGGCGTCGGCAAGCAGCTTGGCGGACTCGGCCGGAAGCTGACCAAGGGCGCAGGCCTCGTAGGTGTTGCCGGCATACTCAACCTGGTTGAGTAGCTGGGACAGGACGACGGCGCTCATGATGGCGTCGTTATCGGGGTTCTGGTGACCAAAGACAAGAACGTTTGCCATGGATATCCTCCACTTGATATGTGTACTTGGACGTAGCTATGGTAGCACGCTGACGCCGAACCTTATGAGACGGAAGGGTCGCGGCACAATTTGGGGCAAGCGCTGAGGCGAGGTCAGGGACGAAGCCTGTCCCCCTTTCACCACCTGCCCCCGCACCAGCTATTTACCGGCGGCGCGCAGGGCTACGTAAGCGGCACCGATGATGCCGGCGTCGTTGCCGAGCGAAGCGACCTTAATGGGCGTCTCGCGCGAGGCGGAGAGCGCGTACTGCTTAAAGTGCTCGCGGACCTTGTCGAGGTAGACATCGGCCGAAGCGGAAGCACCGCCGCCGATCAGGAACATCTCGGGATCGACCACGTTGGCAATAAGCGCCAGGGCGCGGCCGAGATAGTCGGCCATGGTATCGGCAGCTGCCAGCGCGAGCTTGTCGCCCTCGCGGCAGGCTTGGAACACGTCCTTGGAATCAGAAGGCCCGGTGAGCTCGATGGGCTCGACGCCCGCTTTCTCGCACTCGGCAAGGTAGTTGCTCACCACACCGGTGGCGCTGGAATACTGCTCCAGGTGGCCATGGCCGCCGCAGCCGCAGGTGCGCTCCTCTTCGGGGTTCAGGCACATGTGGCCAATCTCGCCGCCGGCACCCACAACGCCCGATACCACGTCGCCGTTAACGATAACGCCACCGCCCACGCCGGTACCGATGGTGACCATCACCACGTTCTGTACGCCCTTGGCAGAGCCGAGCCAGGCCTCGCCCATAGCAGCGGCGTTGGCATCGTTTTCGTACTTAACGACCGCGTCGGGACAGTGCTCCTGGATGGCAATCCTCAGTTCAGGCAGGTTGATAGCAATGTTGGCCTTGACCTTGGCATCGCCCGAAGCCGGGATGGGGCACGGAACGGCCAGACCAATGCCCGCCACAAAGGCGCGCGGAATCTGTGCCTTGGCGATCACCTGATCGATAGCCTCGGTCACCGCGGCAAAGCCCGCGGCGTCAACGATAGGAGGCGTGGGCACGCTGGCCTTGGCAAGCAGGTTGCCGTCCTCGTCGAACAGGCCTTCCTTAACCGAAGTGCCGCCAACGTCGATGCCGATGTAGTACTGCTTAGGTTCCATGGGAGCCCGCCTTTCTCGTTTAAACATTGCTTGTATGGTACCGCTCCCCAGGCAAAAACCTGCCAAAAAGGGACAGGTTTGTTTTGGCGGGTTTTATCTGGGGAAACTCAAAGCATGAGATTCGGTTCGCTGGGCGGCAAAACAGCCCAGCCCCGTCCTCGAGCCAATCAATTTGCTCAATACCACATTATTCGAGTGCATATTCATTTAGAGCGCTCTAGTTTTTAAAGAGAAGCGTTTTTTAATTAAACCTTTCTCGAACTTTTCAAGCACGCAATAGGGATGCTTAGGTGTTGACTATACTTTCTTCTGTACTCAATCAAGCCGGAAAGGAGGTTCCATGATTCCCAAATACGAGGCGATAGCTGCAGATATCCGTCGAAGCATCGAGGACGGCGCTCTTAAACCGGGCGACAAGCTACCCACCGTCGTTGAGTTCTGCGAGCTCTATAGCGTTTCCAAGATCACCGTCAAGCGCGCGATCGAGCAGATCACCGAGGAGGGTCTTGTTACCAGCCGTCGCGGGTCGGGCACCTACGTTAAGGACACGGCGGGTCTTCCCGACCAGGCGTTTTTCCAGGGCAAAAACGACCGCGCCCAGGGCTTTTCGTATGAGCACCGCGGGGAGAAGGTGACCTCGGTGGTCTACGATTTCTCGATTGTCAATCCACCAGCGGACGTCGCAACTCAGCTGGGAATTGCCGAGGACGACTTTGCCTATCACATCGTGCGCGTGCGCCAGGTCGACGAGAAGCCCATCGTCATCGAGTACACCTACATGCCTCTCGAGCTGATACCGGGCCTTAAAAAGAAGGACCTATACGGATCGGTCTATAGCTTTATCCGCGAGCAATGCGGGCTGAAGATTTCGAGCTTCCACCGCACCATCCGCGCCGTGGCGGCAACCGAGGAAGAGGCCGAGCGTCTGGGCACCAAACCCGGCGCTCCCCTGCTCGAACTCAACCAGATTGGCTTTTTGGATGGCGGCAACGCCTTTGAGTACTCGATTTCGCGCAACGTCGGCGACCGCTTTGAGCTGCACAACGTAACGTTGGCATAGGTTTTTGTAGTCATGCGGGCGCTCGTTACGGCTCGTTTAGAGTGGGCGGCCGCGCAACACCATGGGGGTATGAACATGTCCGATTTGATTAAACTGACGCCGATCTTTCACGAGAAGATCTGGGGCGGCCGCCAGCTCGAAACCGTATTTGGTTACGACATTCCCGAGGGTCCCATCGGTGAGTGCTGGGCCATCTCGGCACACCCCAACGGCGACTGCCAGATCGCGGAGGGCCCGTATGCCGGCCACACACTGTCATGGCTGTGGGCCGAGCACCGCGAGCTCTTTGGCAACTGCGAGGGCAAGGAGTTCCCGCTGCTCATTAAGATCCTGGACGCCAAGGACGACCTTTCGATCCAGATTCATCCCAACGACGAGTATGCCGCCGAGCATGAGAACGGTAGCCTGGGCAAGACCGAGTGCTGGTACGTGCTGGACTGCGAGCCCGGCGCCACGATTATCGTCGGGCAGCGCGCCAAGGATCGTGCCGAGGCCGCACAGATGATCGAAGACGGCCACTGGGACGACATGCTCAACGTGCTGCCGATTCACAAGGGTGACTTTTTCCAGATTGATTCCGGTACCGTGCACGCCATCAAGACCGGCACGCTCATTTTAGAGACGCAGCAATCGAGCGACGTGACGTATCGCCTGTACGACTACGACCGCCCCGGCACCGACGGCAAGCTGCGCCCGCTGCACATTGAGCAGAGCCTCGATTGCATCGACTTTAACGCGCAGGCTCCGACCGACGGCACGGTGACCGCGCCCGAGGTCGATGGCGTGACCGAGCTCGAGTCCAACCCCTGCTACACCGTCGATCGCGTGCGCGTCGACGGCAGCAAGACCCTCGAGCAGCGCTGGCCCTTCATGTGCCTGTCGGTCATCGACGGCGAAGGCACCGTCTGCGGCGACCCCGTCCACAAGGGAAGCCACCTGCTAGCCCCGAGCACCGTCAGCTCCATCGACCTCGAAGGCAAGATGGAACTGATCATCAGCCACCTGTAAGCTACCGGTCCCCGAGCGCTCGCCGGGACGGGGCGCGGGGTTTGGTCGCCTGCTCGGACAGTCCTGCTCGCACGGAGAGCACATTAAGTGCTCTCCGGCTCGT
>UQNC01000040.1 GCA_900542175.1 uncultured Collinsella sp.
GCCGCGGGCTCGGCTGCCGGGTCTGCTGCTGACGGTGCCGCTGCCGAGCCGGTTGAGGTGCACGTCGCCTCGCTCAAGGGTCCGACCTCGATTGGTCTGGTGCAGTTTATGGACCGGGCGGTCGATGGCGAGACGGACAATGAGTTCGACTTTGCGATCAACACTGCCGCCGACGAGATCGTGCCCAAGGTCATTCAGGGCGATATCGACATTGCCCTGGTGCCCGCCAACGTGGCGAGCGTGCTCTACAACAAGACCGAGGGTGCGGTGCGGGTCATCGACATCAACACGCTGGGTGTGCTGAATGTGGTGACGGGCGACGCGGATGTGGCCTCGTTTGGCGATCTGGCGGGTCGCACCGTCTACATGACGGGCAAGGGCACCACGCCAGAGTACGTCATGAACTTCCTGCTGGAGCGCGCGGGCCTGACCGGCCAGGTGACGCTCGAGTTTAAGAGCGAGCCCACCGAGGTGCTGTCGGCCCTGCTTGCCGACCCGTCTGCCGTGGGCGTGCTGCCGGAGCCGTTCAAGACCGCTGCCATCGCCAAGAGCGAAGGCAAGCTGTCAGCGCCGGTAAGTCTGACCGATGTGTGGGATGAGCTGGCGGGTGACACGGGTTCGCGCCTGCTGACGGGCGTGACCGTGGTGCGCCGCGCGTTTGCCGAGGAACATCCCGAGGCCGTGGCGGAGTTCCTGAGCTGCCATGCGGCGAGCGTTAAGGCTGTCAATGCGGCGCCGGCAGACTGGGCGCAGGCCGTGGTCGATGCCGGCATCGTGGACAACGCCAAGATCGCCGAGAAGGCGATTCCCGGGTGCATGCTCGTGTGCCAGACGGGCAAGGATATGAAGGCGGCACTTAGTGGGTATCTGCAGGTGCTGTCCGACGCGGACGCGAGCGCCGTGGGTGGCAAACTTCCGGCTGACGATTTCTACTACATGGAGTAGCCCGTGCGTGCGTTTGCTCGACAAATGACAGAGCGTATGAAGGCGGTGGCGGCAGCAGGTGCCGTCGCCGCCTTTTGGCTTGCCGTGTGGGTCTTCGCGGCGGTGCTGGTGGCGCAGCCACTGATCTTGCCGGGGCCGGGTGCTGTTGCCTTGGCGCTGCTGCGCCTGGTGTGCGATGGCGGTACCTGGGCGATTTTGGTGGGCTCGGGCGCGCGGATACTGGGCGGGCTGGCGCTTGCCGCGGTGTGTGGTGGCGTGCTTGCCGGGATTTCGTCACGGTTGCGGGCGTTTGCGCGCCTGGTGGCTCCGGCACTTTCGTTTGTTAAGGCGACGCCGGTTGCCTGCGTGGTGGTCCTGCTGCTTATTTGGTTGGGATCGGCGCGCGCGAGCATCGCCGCGGTCTTTTTGATGGCGCTGCCGGGCGTGTATTTTTCGCTGGCCGAGGGCTTGGCACAGGTGAATAAACCGCTGGAGCAGATGTTCCGTCTGCATGGCGTGCGCGGCTGGCGCCTGTTTTGCGCCCATACCTGGCGCGAAGTCCTGCCGTTTGTGCTTTCGTGCGCCCGCGCCGTGATCGGCATGAGCTGGAAGGCCGGCGTGGCAGCCGAGCTGATCGGCATGGCGGTGGGCACCGTGGGCGAGCGCATCTATCAGGCAAAGCTTTTGATTGAGACGGCTGATTTGCTGGCGTGGACCGTGCTGGTCGTTGCCGCCTCGTGGGCGTGTGAGCGCGTGCTGGTGTGGCTGCTGCGGGTTTCGGGACCCGTGGCGTGGCGCGCGGCCGTGCGGGCGCATGGGCATGGACTGCGCGGGCGTGCGGGGGCTGCGAGCGATGACGCCGCAGCGGAGCTTGCGCTTGCCGTGGGCGATCGTGCGCCCTGGGCGCCGGCGCTGGATGGTCTGGTGCTCAACGTGCCTGCGGGTGGGCGTATCTGCGTGATGGGCGCTTCGGGCATGGGCAAGTCGACGCTGCTTTCGTTGGCAGCGGGGGAGTGCGCGCCGTGCTCGATGGTGTTTCAGGATGCACGCTTGGTAGAGGGCAGCTCGGCTTTGGATAACGTGCTGGTGTGTGCCGATGCGCGCGTGGATGCTTCGAACGCTACGACCTTGCTGCGCCGGTTGGTGCCGGGAATCGACGTGCATGCGCGCGTGGTCGAGCTTTCGGGCGGGCAGCGCCACCGTGTCGAGATTGCCCGCGCCCTGCTGTGCCCGGGCGGCGCGGTGATTCTTGACGAGCCCTTTACCGGTTTAGATACCGCTGCGCGCGACGCATGCGCCGAGGTCGTGCTCGACCTGCTCGACGGCCGCATGCTCCTGCTTGCCACACACGACGCCTCCGACGTTCAAGCCCTCGATATCTCGGACATCATCACGCTCTAAATACTAACTCAGCAACAAAATGATTCGTTTTCCTCCGTCCCCATGGGGTCGGGTGTGGTATTCTATCTGCGGGGTAATACTTAGGAATACCAAGTAATACCAACGCCGCAGAAACAAACTCCAGATGCGGGCCAATCGGGTTGCCTTCACAGCCCGTCGCCCAGCCGCGTGGCCCGCATCTATTCGCACCACCGTCGTTTCAAAAAGGAAGCGCCATGGCAGAACACATGACCCCCGTAGTCGCGAAGGTCTTGCCCGAGGAGAAGGCAGCCTTCGCGGCGGCAACTCAGCTCGTGGGCACCACGCCGTCCAACGCCATCCGCATGTTTATCGCCGCGTTCAATCGCTGCGGCACCTTTCCGTTTGACATCTCGCACAACGGGGCTTTTGGCAAAGACTGTCCCCAACAGCTAGTCGTTGAAGAACGTCCCCAATGACTAGTCGTCGGGAGGAGGTTGGCATGCTCAATGCGATGATTTGGGCGCTTGCCTGTTTTGGCGTCGTCGCTGTCGATATTGCCCTGAGCGTCGTTTTGTTCTCCGCCCTTGGCGTCGCATCGGTGTTCATGGGTTTTTCGATCGATGACCTCGACATTCAATTGCTTCAGGCCGTCGCGCAGACGGCATCGTTTTTGATGGCGCTGCTGTGGTGGCGTTATCTGTGGCCGCGTTCGTTTATGGCACGCCGGCAAAGCGCGCATCCGCTCGGCGGGGGAGCGCGTGGAGCGTGGAAACGTATTGCCTGCGTTATCGTGATTGGCCTGGCCCTGCAGGTGGTCGTTGGCTACGTGACCGACGCCGTGCTGTCGCTGCTGCCCGATGCCGCGGCCGACTACAGCGAGCTTGTCGAGGAAACAGGCATGGGCGACACCAGCTATCTCGCCGTCCTGACTACGGTGCTCGGCGCCCCATTTTGTGAAGAGTTGCTGGTGCGCGGCATTATTTTTGAGTTTTCGCTCCGAGCGTTTAATCCGCAGTGCCGCCCACTTTGGAAGCGCCGGCGTCGTGCGAGCGCGCAGGACGGCGCCATGGTGCCCTGGGCGGCCCCAAGCACGTGGGGTATCGCCGCGGCGATTGTGCTGCAGGCGGCCATCTTTGGCTTTATGCACATGAATTGGGCGCAGGGTTGCTACGCGGGTGCCGCCGGCCTCATCTTCGGTTGGGTGCTCGTGACGACCGGAAAGCTCCGCTACACGATCCTGCTGCACTTTGCCTTTAATGCCGGGTCGTATCTCATGACGTTGCTCTGGTTTGTGAACACGCCGCTCGACGTGGCAATTACGGTCGCGATCGCCGGCGTCATCCTCGTTGAGGCAATGCGCTCGCTGCGCCACGCGTGTGGGATGGACGCAGCGAGCGCACCGCTGCCCTAGTTGCGACGCCCGCCTCCGTTGGCGCCCTGCCGTCCCTGGGCCGCGCGATTGCGACCGGCAGTGTTCTGTGCGCGCGACATGCCGCCGTGCCCCTTGCTGCCTTTGGGTCCCTTGCCGGCGCCGCCATGCGGTTTGCCGCCCTTCTTGCCGGTGCCATGCCCGCCGCCAGCAGACGTCTCGCCCGGGCGTGGCGGCACGGGGCGAATCAGACAATGCTTGGTGTAGCCAATCAGATCGCGGCGGCCAGCCTTTTCCAGCGCCTCGCGCACGAGCTTGTAATTCTCGGGCTTGCGATACTGGATGAGCGCACGCTGCATGGCCTTCTCGTGCGGGCCGCGCGCCACGTAGATCGGCTGCATGGTGCGCGGATCCACGCCGGTGTAGTACATGCACGTTGACATGGTGGACGGGGTGGGGTAGAAGTCCTGCACCTGTTCGGGCATGTAGCCCATGTCGCGCACGGCCTCGGCAAGGTCCACTGCTTCCTTCATCGTTGAGCCGGGATGGCTCGAGATTAGGTACGGCACTACGTACTGTTTGAGTCCGTATTCGCGGTTCAGGCGTTCAAATTTACGGCAGAACGCGTCGTAGACGGCGCGGCTCGGCTTGCCCATCACGGACAACACCGCGTCGCTCACGTGCTCGGGTGCTACGCGCAGCTGGCCCGAGACATGGTGCTCCAGCAGCTCGCGCAAAAACTCGTCCGAGGCGTCGGCCATGGTGTAGTCAAAGCGGATGCCGCTGCGCACAAAGACCTTTTTGACGCCCGGCAGCTGACGCAGGTCGCGCAGCAGCTGTGTGTAGCCGCTCTCGTCGACCACCATGTTCTTGCACACACTCGGCCACAAGCAGCGCTTGTTCTTGCACACGCCGTGCTTGAGCTGTTTGTCGCAGGCAGGGCGGCTAAAGTTTGCCGTCGGTCCGCCCACATCGTTGATATAGCCCTTAAACTCCGGGTCGCGCGTGAGCAGCTCGGCCTCGCGCATGATCGAGTCGTGGCTGCGCATCTGCAGCACGCGGCCCTGGTGGAAGGTGAGCGCGCAAAACGAGCACTCACCAAAGCACCCGCGGTTGGAGCTAATGGAAAACTTGATCTCGGCAAAGGCCGGCACGCCGCCCGCCGCGTCGTAGTCGGGATGCCAATCGCGTGCGTAGGGGAGCTCGGCCACCTCGTCCATCTCATCGGTGGTGAGCGTCGCCGACGGCGGGTTCTGCACCACATAGACGCTGTTGGGGTAAGGCTCTACCAGGCGATGTCCGGTGATGGGGTCCATGTTTTGCTGCTGCACGTTAAAGCTGCGCGCGTAGTTGAGCTTGTCGGCGGTAAGGTCGTCCCAGCTGGGCAGCAGGTCGTAGTCGTAGACCTCGTCGAGCGAGCCTGTGCGGTAAACGGTGCCATTGATATAGGTGATCTGATCGACGGGCAGTCCCGCGTCGAGCGCGTCGGCGATCTCGACGATCGCGTGCTCGCCCATGCCGTAGATGAGGATGTCGGCGCCCGAGTCGAGCAGTACCGAACGCTTGAGCTTGTCCTGCCAGTAGTCGTAGTGGGCCAGGCGGCGCAGGCTCGCCTCGATGCCGCCGATAATGATGGGGGCGTCCTTGAACGTCTGACGGATGAGGTTGCCGTAGACCGTGACGGCACGGTTGGGGCGGTGACCTTCCTCGCCGCCGGGGGTATAGGCGTCGGTGTGGCGGCGGTGCTTGGTCACCGAATAGTGGTTGACCATGGAGTCCATGTTGCCGGCGCTGACGAGAAAGCCCAGGCGCGGTTCGCCGAGCACCGTGATGCTGGCGGGGTCGGTCCAGTCGGGCTGGCAGATGATGCCCACTTTGTAGCCGTGCGCGTCGAGCACGCGGCTGATGATGGCCATACCAAAGCTGGGGTGGTCCACGTAGGCGTCGCCGCAGATGTAGACAAAGTCGCACTGGTCCCAACCGCGTGCATCCATGTCGGCGCGGCTGACGGGGAGGAACTTGTCGCGGCCCGGACGCCAGGGGCGGGCGGGTGCTGCCGGGGTATGAGTGGCGTGGCCACCCTGGGCCTTGCCGCCACGCTTTTGCTGCTGGCCGCGCTGGGCATGCTTGCCGTGCTGGTTGTGCTGAGCGTCCTGGGGCTTTTTTGCCACGATTCCTCCCGTTGTTAGTATGCTGCACGTAATTGTAACCAGTCTTTTTGGGACGGGGCTAAAAAGACTGGTGGAGTACACGAGGCGTCGGGCGTCGGCGCCGAGCCCGCCGTTTGTTTCCAGACTGTGTATCTGCGCGCTGGGGAAGCCGTCTCGCGCGCACGCCATGTTGTCAATGGGTTACAGTATGAACGGCGGCTATGTTTCCGCCAACGCACGAGAGAGTCGTCAACAAGGAGGATGCACGACGATGCAGCGTGCCAAACAGATATCGGAGTCTATTGAGCTGGGCATCATCTTGGCGCTCGCCGGTGGCTTTATGGACGTGTATTCGTACATTGGGCGCGACCATGTTTTCGCCAACGCACAGACGGGCAACATCCTGCTCGTGGGCGTGAGCATCTCGGAGGGCAACTGGGCACTTGCGGGGCGCTACTTCTTCCCTGTGGTGTCGTTTGCCGTGGGTATTATGCTTGCCGATCTGGTACACGAGCGGTTTGGCAGCGTGATCCACTGGCGTCAGGTGACGGTGTTCTTTGAAGCCGTCATCTTGCTGGGCGTGAGCTTTATCCCGGGCGGCAATTTCAACCTGCTCGCCAACTGCCTCACCTCGTTTGCCTGCGGCATGCAGGTCGAGAGCTTCCGCAAGATTCACGGTCACGGCATCGCTACGACCATGTGCATCGGCAACTTGCGCAACGCGCTGCAAAACGTGGACGATTACATCATCACCCACAGGCGCGGCTTTTTGGAAAACGGCCTGCTGTACTTTGGCGTGATCTTTACCTTTGTGTTTGGCGCCGTGTTGGGCAACTGGTGTATTGAGCGCATGGGCCTGCACGCCATCGTCGTGGCGAGCGTGCTGCTGTTTGTCGCGTTTGCCATCATGTTCATCGACCGCGAGCGCGACTTGCGTTTTCGCTGGAAGGTTGCGGCCGAGGCTTGGAAAGAGGGCTGCCGAAAGTAACCGAATGCGGCAAAGGGGCTGTCCCTTTGCCGCAATATTTTTCATCATCTGTTGAAACGCTTTAACGATTTTGATGTTCTCGCGTGTTTTTTGTTTCAAAAGCGTTAGGATGGGACTCATAGCGTGGGGCGTAATGGGTGCCCCGCACACGATGGGAGGCTATCAATGGCTAATCGTTTCGTTCTCAATACCATCTCTTATCATGGTTCCGGCGCCATCAAGGAGATCCCCGGTGAGCTCCAGCGTCGCGGCTACAAGAAGATCTTCGTCTGCTCCGACCCCGACCTGGTCAAGTTTGGCGTTACCGCCAAGGTGACCGACGAGCTCGACGCCGCCGGCATCGCTTGGAGCCTCTACTCCGAGATTAAGCCCAACCCCACGATCCAGAACGTCAAGGACGGCGTCGAGGCCTTCAAGGCCGCCGAAGCTGACGCTATCGTGACCATCGGTGGCGGCTCCTCCATGGACACCGCTAAGGCCATCGGCATCATCATCAACAACCCCGAGTTCGCCGATGTCCGTAGCCTCGAGGGCGTTGCTCCGACTAAGAACCACGCCGTGTTCACCATCGCCGTGCCGACGACCGCCGGTACTGCCGCTGAGGTGACCATCAACTACGTCATCACCGACCCCGAGAAGGTCCGCAAGTTCGTGTGCGTCGACACCAACGACGCCCCCGAGGTCGCCGTCGTCGACCCCGACATGATGGCTTCCATGCCCGCCGGCCTGACTGCTTCCACCGGCATGGACGCTCTGACCCACGCCATCGAGGGCTACACCACCAAGGGCGCCTGGGAGCTCTCCGACATGTTCCACTTTGAGGCCATTAAGCTGATCAGCGAGAACCTGCGCGACTCCGTCGCCGAGGCCAAGTCCGGTCAGCCCGGCTCCGGCCGCGAGGGCATGGCTCTTGGCCAGTATGTCGCCGGCATGGGCTTCTCCAATGTTGGCCTGGGCATCGACCACGCCATGGCTCACACCCTGTCCGCTCACTACGACACCCCGCACGGCGTCGCCTGCGCCATGCTGCTGCCGATTGCTATGGAGTTCAACAAGCCGGTTTGCACCGAGCGCCTGGCCAAGGTCGCCGTTGCCATGGGCGTTGACACCACGGGCATGAGCACCGACGAGGCCGCCGATGCCGCCATCGCCGCCGTCAAGCAGCTCTCTGCCGACGTGAACATCCCGCACGTCTGCGAGGCCATGAAGGCTGACGAGATCGAGGTCCTGGCCAAGGACGCCATGGCCGACGCCTGCTTCCCGGGCAACCCGCGCGAGGCGACGCTCGACGACGTCATCGAGCTCTTCAAGAAGATCTGCCCGGCTGCCTAACTTGGTTCGGCGGGCCCCTGCCCGTTAGCCCCACAATCGTCCTCGGACATGTCGGAAGCCCCCGCTGCGCACTTCGTGCGGCGGGGGCTTCCTCCGTCCTGCGGAAAGATTGTGGGGCTAACGGGCAGGGGCCCGACGGCTCGTTATCGTGGCGGGCGCAGTTCTGAAGAGCTCGATGGGTCATCTCGCTAGGTAAAAAGATGGTTCGCGGTGGTATCGTTGCTGTGGGTTTAATTCGATATGAAAGGGTGACTTTGGTGTCCAAGATGGATTCTACGCTCTCCTATATTACTGACCAGTTGAAGGCGCTGACTTCTATTGCTTCGCCTACAGGCTATACCCGTGCGGCGACTGATTATCTGATGGAGACGTTGCGCGATATGGGCTTTGGGCCCGAGCGCTCCAATAAGGGCAATGTGCTCGTTGAGCTTGGTGGTGAGGGTGAGCCGCTCGTGTTGGCGAGCCATGTCGATACCCTGGGCGCCATGGTGCGCTCCATTAAGGACAATGGTCGCCTGCGCCCCACGACTCTCGGCGGGCATCAGTGGTCTACGGCCGATGGCGAGAACTGCACCGTTTATACGCGCGACGGCAATGTCTACACGGGCGTGGTCCTCAATACCGAGCCTTCGGCGCACGTGGCCGATGAGCCGGTCAAGACCATCGAGAAGAACATGGAAATCCTGCTCGACGAGAACGTTGACAGCAAGGACGATGTGCTCGAGCTGGGTATTCAAACCGGCGACATCATCGCTATGGATCCGCGCACCACGGTGACGGAGAGCGGCTACATCAAGAGTCGCTTCTTGGACGACAAGTTGTCGGCCTCCATTTTGCTGGGCTTGGCGCGTGCCGTCGCCGCTGGCGAGGTGACGCTTTCGCGCAAGGTGTCGCTGCTCTTTACGGTGTACGAGGAGGTCGGCCACGGCGGTGCCTTTGTGCCGGCCGACACGCGCGAGATGATCAGCGTGGACATGGGCTGCGTGGGCGACGACCTGGGCTGCACCGAGCGCATGGTTTCGATCTGCGCCAAGGATTCGGGCGGTCCGTACAACTACGACTTGGTAACCACGTTGTCCAACATCGCGCGCGAGCTGGAGCTCGATTGCGCCATCGATGTGTACCCGCACTATGGCTCCGACGTCGAGGCCACGCTCTCGGCCGGCTACGACATTCGCCATGGTCTGATCGGCCCCGGCGTGTACGCGAGCCACAACTACGAGCGCAGCCACATCGACGGCGTGCGTAACACCTACGAGCTGGTTCGCGCCTACGTTCAGCGCTAGGGGAGTAGCTTGCGACTCGGCTGACCAATCGCTAAGGCCCGATTTCTCGGGCCTTTTTTCGCTTTGGGTTGTTTAGTATTATGATATATGTAATCTATTAACTAAACGTTTAAATTACTTAACGAGGTGATGCAGTGTATGGATACGTCTGAGTACTTGTCTATGGGTGATGCTGCCCGCCTGCTGGGCGTTACGAAAGCCCGCATATCTCAACTTGTCTCATCGGGAACGCTCGCGTGCGATATTGTGGGCGGACGGAAGATGGTCGAGTACAATTCCGCGGTCGCTTATCAAAAGGTCCGCAAACGTGGACGCCGTCCTGCGGCCGATGTGGGGCGCAAGTTTACGCTGATGTCCGCCGACCATGAGGTCGCGCATGTCTCATTTGATCCGACGCGTGAGTTTCCCTTCGAAATCGCCGAGGTCCTCGATGCGCAGAGGATGCCGTTTGGCACGTGCTCGAGCTCTTCTCCTACGGTGAATAAACGGGAGCTCAACGTGTGGTGGAGCCATCGGTCGGTGCCTGACGTCCGCCCCGGACTCGTCTCGCGCTATCGTGAACTGGGGATTGCCAGTGGCATCGAGGTTCCGGTTCGGTGCCTGGGCCTATCGCTTTCGGATTGTTATTGGCTGCGGCCGACCGATTGCACCGAACTTAAATGGCGAAACATCAATTACTTTGAGAACGAATTTGAGCGATCGGCGCCCGAAGAGCGTTCGGGTTGGCTGGAAGGCATCGGTCTTAAAAATCCGGATAACACGTCCGAGGGCGAGCTCCCTAAATCGTGGATGATCCGAAACGGCATTCGCGTTTTGGCTAAAGGGTGCGGGATGGACGATCAGCGTCCCTTTAACGAGGCGGTTGCAACGGCTTTACATCGTCGCTTGCTGTCGGAGGGCGAGTTTGTTCCTTATACGGTTGAGCGAATGTTCGATGGCCCTGTGTGTCTGTGCGACGACTTTCTTGACGGCCGCGAGGAATATGTTCCGGCTGTTTACGTTAAGAACGCCCTTGGCGGCCAGCGAGGAAGCTCGACGTACGACCGGTACTGTTGCTTCCTTGGCAAGCATGGTGTCGATGAGGCCGCTGTGAGAAGGTCTATGTCGCAGATGATTGTCTGCGATGCCCTTTTGGCCAACAGCGACCGCCATTGGCGAAACTTCGGCATCATCCGCAATGTCGACACCCTGGAGATAAGGCCTGCTCCGCTGTTCGATAGCGGCAACTGCCTATGGTACAACGGGCCAACTGCCGTGCTCGCAGCTGGGGAGTTTGGGTTTTCCGCTAAGCCGTTTGGGCCCGACCCTTCCGTCCAGCTGGCGCTTGCGGACTCGCTCGATTGGTTCGATTCATCGCGGCTCAACGGATTTGTTGATGAGGCAATCGAGATTCTTTCGCAGAGCGAATGGGCGACGGCGGAGGGTCGACTCGAGGCCATTCGCCGCGGCCTCGAGCGTCGCATAATCGAGGTTAGTGCCGCTGTTGAGGTACTTCGACACGTGCGGCGATAAACCCGCGGCTACTTAAGTGCGCCGGTCACGGTACCGCCGCCCAGGACGATGTCGCCGCGGTAGACGACGACGGCTTGGCCGGGGGCGATGGCTCGTTGCGGCTCGTCAAAAGTTAGCAGCATTTGCCCGTCTTCGTCACGCGTAAGGGTCGCTGCCTGGTCTTTCTGACGGTAGCGGTACTTGGCACCTACGCGAATGCCGCCGGCGTCGAGCTCTGCCTCCATGCGTGCGTCCGGCGCGCTCCAGATCCACTCATCGGCCGTGAGGACAGCGGCGGTCAGGTCCTCGGCCTCGCCCAGATGAACGGTGTTGTTGGCGGCGTCGACGCCCGTTACATACACGGGATGCGCCATCGCGACGCCCAAGCCCTTGCGCTGGCCGATGGTGTAGCGCAGCGCGCCGTTGTGGCGCCCGACCACGCTGCCGTCGCGCCACACAATGTCGCCCGGTGCAGCGGGATGTCCGCAGCGACGCTCGATATAGCCTGCGTAGTCACCGTCTGGAATAAAGCAGATGTCCTCGCTTTCGGCCTTCTGGGCGTTGGTAAAGCCCTGCTCGGCGGCTATGCGGCGTACGTCGCGCTCCTTGTCTAGGCCTGCCAGCGGAAAGATCGTGCGCGACAGCCGCTCCTGCGTAAGCGAATACAAAAAGTAACTCTGGTCCTTTTTGGGGTCCTCGCCGCGATGTAGCTGCCAGGTGCCGTCGGGCGTCTGGCTCGTTTTGGCATAGTGGCCCGTGGCGATGCAGTCGCAGCCCATATCCAGCGCCGCATCGAGCAGCGCGCCAAACTTAATGTTGCGGTTGCAGATAATGCACGGGTTGGGCGTCAGCCCCTCCTGGTAGGCGTTCACAAAGCGCTCGATAACGTTGCGGTCGAACGTCTGCTGCAGGTCGAGCACATGGTGGGGTATCCCCAGACGCTCGGCGACGGCCTTTGCATCGGCGATGTCGCGGTCGACCTTGCTCATGCCCGTGATGGGATCGGGTGCGGGGCAGGTGAGGCGCATGGTGGCACCGACGCATTCGTAGCCCTGACTTTTGAGCAGGTACGCGGTCACGCTGGAATCGACGCCGCCGCTCATGGCGACGAGCACGCGCTTGTTGTGCATGGGGAGGTTCTCCTTGGTGGCATGTGGCCAAAAAAGAAAAGCGGCGCGGGAGGCTGGTTCCGCGCCGCAGTCATTGTAGCAAGTTCGGGCGTCATATGGGACACCCTGTTGGGATGAGCCCAGACAGCCAGAAGAGAAGGTAGACCGGCGTGCCTTGGGCCTATCGACAAGTGACGGGCCCTTAGTCCTGGAACAGTGCCGTGGACAGGTAGCGCTCGCCGGTGTCGGCAAGCAGGGCCACGATGGTCTTACCCTCGTTCTCGGGGCGCTTGGCCAGCTGCAATGCGGCCCACACGGCGGCACCGGACGAAATGCCCACGAGCACGCCCTCCTTGTGGCCCACGGCGCGGCCGGTGGCAAAGGCATCGTCGTTCTCAACGGGGATGATCTCGTCGTAGACCTGGGTGTCGAGGACGTCGGGCACAAAGCCGGCACCGATGCCCTGGATCTTGTGCGGGCCGGCCTGGCCCTTGGAGAGCACCGGGGAGGTGGCGGGCTCGACGGCGACGACCTTAATCTCGGGGTTCTGCTCCTTGAGGAACTCGCCCACGCCGGTCACGGTACCACCGGTGCCAACGCCGGCGACGAAGATGTCGACCTTGCCGTCGGTGTCGTCCCAGATCTCGGGGCCGGTCGTGGCCTTGTGAATGGCGGGGTTGGCGGGGTTCACAAACTGGCCGGCGATGATGCTGTTGGGAGTCTCCTTCTGCAGCTCCTCGGCCTTGGCGATAGCGCCCTTCATGCCCTTGGAGCCGTCGGTGAGCACGAGCTGTGCGCCATATGCCTGCATCAGCTTGCGGCGCTCGACGGACATGGTTTCGGGCATGGTGATGATCACCTTGTAGCCGCGGGCGGCCGCCACCGAGGCGATGCCGACGCCGGTGTTGCCGCTCGTGGGCTCGATGATGGTGTAGTCGCCGCCGCGCACGAGCTTGCCTGCCTTCTCGGCCTCGTCAATCATGTTCTTGGCGACGCGGTCTTTAACGGATCCGGCGGGGTTGAAGTATTCCAGTTTGACGAGCACGCGAGCCTTGAGGTCCTCGTCGGCCTCAAAGTGAGTGAGCTCCAGAAGCGGGGTGTGGCCGATAAGCTGATCGATGGACGTGTAAACCTTGCTCATGGTGAACCTCCAAAGTGTTCAAGTTGCTGGTTGCCGTGTGGTTTCACGGCGTGTCTAGCAGCTAAACCCATAAACCTTATAGGTTGTTCGTTTAGCTGTTGGCAAGCATACTAGACACTAAAGCCTAGTAATACAATAGGAAATAGAAGATTATTACGAGTCGATTAACCATCTTGATCGGAACGGGTATTTTCAAACCCATTTTTTCGGCTAGAATTTCAACGGACTAAAAGACCGAAAGGCAGCACTATATATGTTGGTTTCTACTAAGGGCAGGTACGCCCTGCGCGTTATGGTCGATCTGGCCGAGCACCAGGCGGCCGGTCGCATCCCGCTCAAAGAGATCGCGGCGCGGCAGGGGATTTCCGAGAAATATCTCGAGAACATCTTGGCTACGCTCGTGCGCGCCAACATGCTCTCGGGCATGCGTGGCAAGGGCGGCGGCTATGTGCTCACGCGCCCGCCCGAGCGGTACACGGTGGGCGAGATCTTGCGCCTGACCGAGGGCAGTCTGGCGCCGGTCGCCTGCCTGGATGGTGACTGCAAGGGTTGCTCGCGATCTGATGAGTGCCCCACGCTCGACGTGTGGAAGAACCTGGACAAGCTCATCAACGACTACCTCGACGGTGTGACGCTCGATCAACTTGTCGCTCCCAACCATGGCTACGACTACGTCATCTAACCCACACCTGCCATGTGGGGACGGGGTGGAAATGGTAGATTTTCTCGCCCTCTGAGACTTGGCAAATGAGAAGGCCGCCCATTTTTGCGATGGGCGGCCTTTGATTTGGTCCGATGCGTCTGTGTGTCGGGGGCGTTCTACTCTTCGGCAATACTATCGAGGACGCTGCGCATGATGGACACTAGGATGCTGCCCATAAAGGCCGAGCCAAAGCCGGCGATGGAGATGCCGACGCCCAACAGGTTGACCGACAGGTAGCTGGCGAGCTCCAGCATAAAGCTGTTGAGCACGAGCTGGAAAATGCCGAGCGTGATGATCGTGAGCGGCAGCGAGATGACCGTGAGGAACGGTTTGACGAACGAATCGACGATGTTGAGGAACAGCCCCACAAAGGCAAAGCAGACCCAGGCCTCGACAAAGCCGAAGGGTTGGATACCGGGGACGAGGAACGTGGCGATCGCGATGGCGATCGAGGTGAAGAGCCAGTTAAGCATAAAGCGCATGGCGTGAATCCTTTCTTGCGCCGGGGTTGCTGGCGTCGCGTGAAGCGGCTTGCGGCGGTGACTTGGATGGTTACGCGGACGCGCCGCGGTGTCTGGGCGCCCATTGTCTCAAATATTCGTGGAGCTTACGTGCGCATTCGGTTTCTAAGCGGCGTTCGTCCTGAAAAACGTGCCGCTGACAGAGAGTCTTGTCACTTTAGTTTGGTGGTGTGCTACACTACTACGGGCAAATGGCCCATGCATAGTTTTATTGCATATTTACGGGCGAACGATGCCCGATGTCAGTATCAACTTCGATGCCTTTTGGCGGGTTTGGCGGTGATCGATGAATATCGAGAACATGTTTGACAAGCCTGATGTCAAACAGCTGGTCCACGCATTTAGTCTTTTGGACGACGAGAACGATATCCAAGCGTTTTTAACCGATATCTGCACACCGCGCGAGATCTGCGATCTTTCTCAGCGCCTGCAGGTCGCGCGTTATCTGGACGAGGGCGAGCCCTATGTTGAGGTTCAGGCCCGTACCGGCGCTTCGTCCACCACGGTGAGCCGCGTTTCAAAGGCGCTGAACGGCGAGTACGGTGGCTACCGCAAGATCCTCATCAAACTGGAGGATGGCGAGTAGGCCAGCGGCAAAAACGAATTGCGCAGAACCGTCCCTTCGGGGGCGGTTTTTTGATCCCTTGGGGGCGGAGGAAAACGGATCACCGGGTTAGACTAACCCCTCGTTGATCCCTTTTCCTCCGTCCCCAAGGGATCAAATCTGTTGGCGTGGGGCAAATCTGTCCGCGTGGGCGGGTAGGATGGATGCATTGATTATTGCGAACGGTTTGAGTGGAGGACCATGCCTGTTCGAATCTATACCACCAATACCGGCACGGACTTGAGCGATGCCGAGGCGGCGTTGCTCGCCGACCTGGTTGCCCGCCACGGACGTGCCGTTTTGCTGGCACCCTCGTTTGCCGAGCTCGACGTGTGCCGTCACGATGCTGCGGTCGCTGGCGCCTCGCTGGGCGTTGACTACAAAACCCCCGCGTCGTGGCTTCGTTCGCTGTGGGAGCTTATGGGCGATGGCCGCAGCTTTGTCGACAACATGCAGCGCCAGATGCTGTTCTCGGACATGATCGCCCGTCGCGACGATGCGGACCTGCAGCCGCTTTCGCGCAGTCAGGGCACGGTGCACATGCTCGCGCGCATGGCCCGCGATGTGTTGCCGGGCGTAGCGGGAACGGGTGCCGAGCGCTGCTGCGGCGACGTTTGCCGGCCCGATCCCAAGAGCGACGCCGAGGCTCGCGTGTTCGAGCTGTTGAGTGCCTATGCGAGCGGCTTGGACCGTCGAGACATGGTCGAGCCCTGCGAGGCGGCTGACCTTATGGCCGAGGTGCTGGCCGACAACCTTCCGGCGTGCGCCCGCGCGGTATGTGTGCGCGGCGTCACGTCGTTTACGCACGGCCTGCTCGAGTTGCTGTCCGCCGTGGCAAACAACGGGGGAGAGGTCGTTGTGCTGCTTGCCCGCGAGCAGGCGGCAATGCGCGAGGACCTGGCTGCTGCCTTTGATGCCCGCGGTGTGCTGTTTGAGGCCGCGCCGCTGGGGGAGGGTGCCGCTGCGCCTCAGACTGCCTCCGAGTCCGCCGCTCAGCCTACCTTTGTAGAGGTTGCCGGCCCTCACGCCCGCGCCCACGCCTATGTGGATGCAATCGATGAGCTGGTAAAAACGTGTGAGGACGCCGCGGTCGACGGCGGCGTCGCGGCGTCCGCGGACCCCGCGCGCGTGCTCGTGGTTTCCGCCCGGGCGCCCCAGCTGTTCGGTGAACTCGCTGCCCGTTTGGCGGCGCGTCACATCGCTGCTGAGACAACCGAGTTCACGGCGTTTTCCCAATCCATCGCGGGCAGGCAGTTCACGGCGCTCGCCAATCTGATCGAGCGCATGAAGGCCGCTGACGAGGGCACCGCCTCCAAGACCGAGTGGTGGCCCGCGCCGGAGCTTACCGACTGGATTTACAGTCCGCTTTCGGGTGCCGATGCTGCCAGCGCGCGCACCTTCGACAAGAACATGCGTCTGTCGCGCGGCAAGACCACCACGGCCGTCAAGAGCCTGCTGCAGAGCGTACAGGGCCAGGTGAGAGGTACGCGCAAAGCTGCCAGTGATGAGAACTGGTTTAAGAACGTGCCGTGCGTGGTCTCGGACGTGTTCCAAGCGCTGTGGCGCGACAAACCCGTGACGGCGCTCAAGGCAATGCTCGCCGTCGCCGAGGCGTTGCCCGATCGCGCCCTTGGAGGCCTTGACGGTCAGGCCCGTCGCCAGGCGGAGACCGCCCTGCTGCGACATGCCATCGACATCCTTATGAACGACGCCCGCGCGCTCGACGTGTCGCAGGCCGCGACTGTGCCCGTGCTCGACGACGTTCGTACCAAGGTGGACAAGCGCAGCACCGCATACGATTACGAGACCTACGAGGTCGACCGCGCGCCGCGCGCCCAGGTGCGCTTTGCGTCGCTTGCCGATGCGGCAGCCCTGCGCCCCGCCAGCTACGATGCCGTGCTGTTTGCCGACGTCGACCTGGACAGTTATCCGCTCTCGCATGAGGAGGGCCCGCTGGCCACGCTGACGGCCGAGTTGGATCGCAGCGGTGCGACGCTTGAGCCCGCCGCCCTGCTGCGCGTTCGCTTTGGCCGCGCGATGCAGGCCGCGCGCGGCCCCGTTGTG
>UQNC01000041.1 GCA_900542175.1 uncultured Collinsella sp.
GAGCAGGCGCCCGACGACGTCGTGGTGGCGCAGCGCTGCGAGGCGCTCGGGCGCATCGTGCGCGGCGACAACTGCATTATGGTCGCCTCGGCCCGCGCACTGCTGCGCTGCGTGCCGCCGGTCGAGAGTCGCTACTGGGAGTCCACTACTTTTGCGGTGGGCGAGGAGATTCCCTTTGACGAGGTGCCGCAGTGTCTGGTGGGCATGGGCTACACCAATGCCGGCGCCGCCGACGCGCCCGGCCTGTTCCGTGTGCACGGCGACACCGTCGAGGTGTTTCCCGCGCAGGAAAAGGCGCCCGTGCGCATTGAATTTTTCGGCGACGAGATCGACCGCATCCGCCGCATGGTGGGTTCCACGGGCCAGACCATCGGCAACGAGGACAGCATCGAGATTTTCCCCTGTCGCGAGCTCGCACTCACCGACGACGCCGTCCACAACATGCATGTGGCGCTCTATCGTGCCAGCCAGGACGACAGCAAACTGGCGGCGCTGCTCGAGATGGTGGATGCGCGCATCGTCACGCCCGAGCTCGATCGCTTTTTGCCGGTGATGTACGGCCAGACCGTGAGCCCGCTGGCGCACGTGAGCGGCAAGGCGCTCGTGGTGCTGTCCGAGCCGCGCTCGCTGTTCGACGATTGCCTGCGTGCCTACGAGGATATCGAGGCACGTGCCGGCGAGGCGGGGGTCGACCGTCTGGACGGCCTGTACGTGCGTGCCCAGCAACTCGACTTTGGTGCCCAGCAGCGCCTTAACTACGTGAGCTTGATTCGTGCCGGCGGTGCGGTGACGGCAGAGCTCAAGATTGAGCAGCCGGCCATCGCGGGCTCGGACAATCGCTTTATGACGCGCATCCAGGAGGTCGTGGGCAAGCGCTATGCCTGCGTATTTGCCATCCCCGACCGCGGTGCGCGCGAGTCGATGGAGCTCACCTTTGGTGATGAGGGTATTACTTTTGAGGAGTCGCTGACGGCCGCGCCCGAAAACGCGGGCGCTATTGGCGACTGTGTGCGCGTGGCAGCGGCGGATTCTGCCGATCGTGCTGTCCGCCAGGATGCTCATGCTGCAATTCGCGAACGCAAGGCCGACGCGCTCAACGCCCGCTCGCTCGAGGCAGGTGCCGCCCAGGCTGCCGCCGGCGCCACCGTGCCCACCATCTCGCGCGGACGCGTGACCTTTGTCGATGCCGCCTTGCCGCAGGGCGTGGTGGTGCCCGATGCCAACCTGGCCGTGTTCTCGATCGCCGACCTCAACGCCCGCATGGACGCCAACCGCGCGCGCAGCCGCCGCAAGGTGGACATTACGCAGATCACGTTTCCGTTTAAGCCGGGCGACTACGTGGTGCACGCCACTCACGGCATCGCGCTCTTTAGCGAGATCGCGCGCCAGGAAGTGGGCGGCAAGGAGCGCGACTACTTTTTGCTGGAATATGCCGACGGCGACAAGCTCTACGTGCCGCTCGAGCAGGTTGACCGCATCACACGCTATGTTGGCCCCGACGGCGACAAGCCGCGCCTGACCAGGCTCAACACCGCCGACTGGACGCGCGCCACCAACAAGGCGCGCAAGAACGCCAAAAAGCTGGCGTTTGACCTGGTCGATCTGTATACGCGCCGCTCTTCGATTACCGGTATCGCTTGCCCGCCCGACACGCCCGAGCAGATCGAGATGGAGCAGAGCTTCCCCTACGACGAGACGCGCGATCAGCTGGAGGCCATCGCTGACATTAAGGCCGATATGGAGGCGCCCAAGCCCATGGACCGCCTGCTGTGCGGAGACGTGGGCTTTGGCAAGACCGAGGTCGCCCTGCGCGCGGCGTTTAAGTGCGTGGACTCCGGTCGCCAGGTCATGGTGCTCTGCCCCACGACCATTCTGGCCCAGCAGCACTACGAGACGTTCTTTGAGCGTTTTGCCCCGTTTGGCCTTGAAGTCGAGGTACTCAGCCGCTTTCGCACGCCGGCGCAGCAAAAGCGCGCGCTCAAGGCATTTGCCGAGGGCACGATCGATGTGCTCATCGGCACGCATCGTCTGCTTTCGGCCGATGTGAACCCCAAGAACCTAGGCCTGGTAATCATCGACGAGGAGCAGCGCTTTGGCGTGCAGCACAAGGAGCAGCTCAAGAACCTGCGTGAGCAGATTGACGTGCTTACGCTTTCGGCAACGCCTATTCCGCGAACCATGCAGATGGCCACGAGCGGCGTGCGCGACATGAGCCTGATCACCACGCCGCCGACTGGGCGTCGTCCCGTGATCGTGCACGTGGGGGAGTACGACCCCGATGTGGTGAGCGCGGCGATTCGCCTGGAGGTGGGCCGCGGCGGCCAGGTGTACTACGTGTCCAACCGCGTCAAGACCATCGACGACGCCGTGGCGCGCGTGCACGAGGCCGCGCCCGAGGCGCGCGTGGGCGTGGCGCACGGAAAGATGAGCCCGCGCGAGGTCGAGGACGTGATGATTGAGTTCGCGACCAAAAAGATCGACGTGCTCATCGCCACGACCATCGTGGAGAGCGGCATCGACAACGCGACCGCCAACACGCTGATCATCGAGGACTCGCAGCGCTTGGGTCTGGCACAGCTCTACCAGCTCAAGGGCCGTGTGGGCCGCTCGGCCACGCAGGCCTACGCATACTTTATGTTCCCGGGCGAGCTGCCGCTCACCGAGGAGGCAACGGCGCGCCTGACTGCACTTTCCGAGTTCCAGGACCTGGGCAGCGGCATGCGCATCGCCATGCGCGACCTGGAGATTCGCGGCGCCGGCTCGCTCATGGGTGCCGAACAGCACGGTAACCTATCGAGCGTGGGCTTTGACCTGTTTACGCAGATGCTGGGTCAGGCCGTGGCCGAGGCGCGCGGTGACGACGATGCCGGCGTGGAGGCGGCGAGCGTGGGCATTAACCTGCCGGCCGATTACTTCTTGTCCGAGGAGTACCTGCCGGCGGTGGACCAGCGCGTGCTCGTGTACCGCAAGCTCGCGGCGGCCGAGGACCTGGAGAGCATCGACGAGGTACAGGAAGAGACCGAGGCCGCGCATGGCGAGCTGCCGTTGGCGGGACTCAATCTGTTCAACCGCGCGCGTATCCGTATCCGCGGCGAGCGCTTGGGGCTCGAGAGCGTCACGCTCAGCGGCGGGCGCATCACGTTTTTGGGCGTCGACGTGCCCAAGAAGGTGGCCTTTGAGTTCAAGAATCGCTATGGCGCGGTGAACTTCCCCAAGAGCCGCAAGCTGTCGGTGCCTTACAAGGCGGGCGCCGGTGCGGGCAGCGGCCTGGGCCGCGGTCTCGACGCCAACGACGGCACCGGCCCCGTGGCGGCTGCCCTCATGCTGCTGCAACAGCTGGGTGCAAGCGACGACGACTAATTGGGTCGACGCTGCAAACGCCCCATTTGGGCAATCTGACCCCATCGAAAGGAAAGCATGTTCGGGTATATCTATAAGAAAGATGTCGCCATGATCGCGATCGTCCTGTGCCTTTGCCTGGGCGTGGGCAGTTTCTTCGATTATCAGATCTCGAGTGCGCTGTTCAACATCGGCAGCATGTACGGCCGCTTTATCGAGGCCGCCGGCGAACTGCCGTTCGAGCTGACGGCGAGTATCGCGGGCGTCATGCTCGTGCGCGCGGTGCGTCCCGACTCCAGGGGGAGCAAATGGCTCGCCGTGCTCGGCATCCTTGTCAATGTCGGTCTGGCCGGCTACGAGGTTATTTCGTCCCTGCGGGTCGGCGGCAAACTCATCGCGGCTCAGTTGGTGCTGACGTTTGTGCTGGTCATCGTTGCCAATCTTGTCGTCTATCGCCTCACGCGCGACACCGACTCCGACGAGCTCACACGCTGGGCGTTGATGGTGCTGGCCGTGTGGGTCGCTCAGGCCATCATCCTCAACGTGGTTGTCAAGCCGCTGTGGTCGCGCCCGCGCATGCGCGTGATCGAGGTCACGCCGGGGCTCAATTTTCAGCCGTGGTGGGTGATTGGCAACCCCGACAAGTGGAGCTATATTGCGGCCGGCGTAATCAAGGACGGCTTTAAGTCGTTTGCGAGCGGACACACGGCGCACGCGGCGATCGGCCTTATGCTCGCCGGGCTTCCTGCGGCGTCCTTTAAGGAAAAGCCGTCGCGACGCCGCGTGGTCTTTTGGGTCGCTGCCGTGGTTGCGGCGCTCGTCGCCTTTGGCCGCATTGTGATCGGTGCGCACTTTTTGACTGACGTGAGCTGCGGCTTTGCCCTGGTGCTGGCACTTGAGTGCCTTGCCGCGCGCATTGCCTATCCGGGCGGCGTACAATAGCGGCGTTTAAATCATCGGGCCCATGCCCGGCTAGAGAGGATTGCCATGCTCGCGTTCAACAACGACTATTCCCACGGTGCTCATCCGGCAGTGCTGCAGGCGCTCGTCGATACCAACATGGAGCCGCAGCCCGGCTACGGTACCGATGCGCACACCGAGCGTGCCAAGCAGCTGATTCGCGAGGCCTGTCAGGCCCCCGATGCCGACGTGTTCTTGCTGGTGGGCGGCACGCAGGCCAACGCGACGGTGATTGACATGCTGCTCGCGCCCTACGAGGGCGTCGTTGCCGCCGAGACCGGCCATGTCGCTTGCCACGAGGCGGGCGCCATCGAGTTTGGCGGCCACAAGGTGCTCACCATCCCCGGCTACGAGGGCAAGATGCACGCCGAGGATCTCGAGAACTATATCCAGGTGTTCTACGAAAACGAGAGCTACGAGCACACGGTGTTCCCGGGCGCCGTGTACGTGAGTCTATCGACCGAGTACGGCACGCTGTACTCCAAGGCCGAGCTCGCGGCGATTCACGCGGTGTGCCAGAAGCGCGAGATTCCGCTGTTTGTGGACGGTGCTCGTCTGGCCTATGCACTGGCGGCCGATGAGTGCGACATTACCCTGCCCGAGCTGGCGCAGCTGTGCGACGTGTTCTACATCGGCGGCACCAAGTGCGGCGCGCTTTGCGGCGAGGCTGTGGTGTTCTGCGGCATGCACGCTCCGGCGCATCCCATTCCGCGTATTAAGCAGCACGGCGCGCTGTTGGCCAAGGGCCGCCTGACGGGCGTGCAGTTTGAGGCGCTCTTTACCGATGGCCTGTATTTTGAGATTGGTCGACAGGCGATTCAGACGGCCCAGGCGCTGCGTCGTGTGCTGCACGAGCGCGGCTACCAGTTCTTTTTGGAGACGCCCACAAACCAGCAGTTCGTGATTCTGCCCAACGAGGACATGGCCCGCATTCGCGAGCATGCGGCGATCGAGTACTGGGAAAAGTACGACGATACCCACACGGTGGTGCGCTTTTGCACCAGCTGGGCCACGACGCAGGAGGACATCGACGCGCTGGCGGCTGTCCTGTAGCCTGATGTAATGACGAGGGGCCGCCTTGCGCTGGGTTTGGCGCAAGGCGGCCTTTGTTTTTGAGAGAGAAGGGTTGTATGACCGAGATGTCCGAGCCGGCGATTCGCCTGGCGACGCCCGAAGACGCGCCGGCGTTGCTTGCCATCTATGAGCCGTATGTGCGCCAGACGGCGATTACCTGCGAATACGAGGTGCCGAGCGTTGAGGAGTTCGCCGGGCGCATCGAGCGTACGCTCAAGCGCTATCCGTATCTGGTGATGGAGCTGGACGGGCGTCCGGTAGGCTATGCCTATGCGAGTCCGCTCAACAGCCGCGAGGCATACGACTGGTCGGTCGAGACGTCGATTTACCTGGCACGCGACGTGCGCCACGGCGGGCTGGGCCGCAAGCTGCACGATGCGCTCAAGCAGTGCCTGATCGCGATGGGCATCACCAACATGTGCGCGCTCATCGCCGTGCCGCACGACAAGGACGACGAGTATCTAACGCACAACAGCCAGGACTTCCATGCCCATATGGGATATCGCTTGGTGGGTGCTTTCGACCGCTGTGCCCAAAAGTTCGGCCGCTGGTACGACATGTGCTGGATGGAGCTGGTCCTGGCCGAGCGCACCCCCAACCAGCCCAAACCAACCTGGTTCCCCGACCTTCCCGCCTAAAACCACCACGAAGGTGCCTGTCCCTTTGTGGTGGTTAGCCGATGGGCTCGGTGTATTTGGCGCGGTCGGTGCGCTGGATACGCTTGGAGATATGGAGCGGGCGGCCGTCGGCGTCGTAGACGTAGTCGGTGATCAGGATTAGCGCCTGCCCGCGCTCGACGTTGAGCAAAAACGCCTCGTTTTGCGATGCATAGCACACCTCAAAGGTCTTGTGCCCCTGCGCCGGCGCGCGATGGAACTCCTGGCGCAGCGTGGCGTAGAGCGATCCGTTGATATCGCGATCGATGAGCGGGGCAAAGCTCGGCGCCAGGTAGGTGGTCTCCAGGCACAGCGGGGCATCGTCCAGATAGCGCAGGCGGACAAGTTTGACGAGCTTGCTGCCCGCGGGCACATCAAAAAACTTGGCCACGTCGCCGGCGGCCTTGGCAAAGCCCGAGTCAACCGTGCGTGTGGTGGGCTTCATGCCCTGACCCTGGACCTGTGCCGTGTAGCTCGAAAACACCAGGTTGTTCTCGTGGAGCGCCGGCGTGTCGGCCACAAAGGCACCGCGCCCGCGTTCGGTGCGAAGCAGACCCTCATCAACGAGTACCTTAAGCGCGTGGCGCACGGTGCTGCGCGACAGGCCCGATTCGTCCATGAGTTCCATCTCGGACGGCAGTTTATCTCCGCGGGCGTAGGTGCCGGCGGCAATGCGGTCGCGAAGCGTTGCCGCCAGACGCTCGTATTGGGTCAAGTTCTTTTTCGACGAAGTGCTCATGCGAACAACCTGTATCTAACTTGTATGCTTACAGAACCAAGCATGTATCCAACATGACAACAAAACCGCTGGTAATGGCTTGCCGAAAACTTTACCAGCAAAATTTCTAAGACAAATATAGCATACAACTAGTCGACATAACCAAAACATATATGTAACTTGTATGCCATCGAGAGCATCAAACGAGAAGAAAGGCTGATGCACGATGACTACTCAGGAACAGGTTAAGGACGTCGTCTCCCAGGTTTTGGCTGACAAGGCAGACAAGGGCGGCATCAAGCGCGTCGTGTGGATTGGCGCCGGTGGATCCAACGGCGGCAACTATCCTGCCCAGTACTTTATGGAGCACGAGGCCACGCAGGTCGTGAGCTCCAGCTACACCAGCAACGAGTTCGTGCACGCCACGCCTGCCTACGTCAACGAGAACACCCTGGCCGTCGTCGTGTCCATGCGCGGCACCAAGGAGACCATCGTCGCCGCCCAGGTCGCCAAGAACCACGGCGCCAGCACCATCGCCATCTATGTTGACGAGTCCGGCCTCACCGAGGTCTGCGACTACAAGATCCAGTACGACAGCCTGGCCATCGACGAGTCCTGCATGGGCCGCACCAACTCCGCCGTCGTGACCATGATTGCTATGGAGCTTACGCAGCAGACCGAGGGCTATGCCGAGTACGAGGCCGCTATGGCCGCCTTCGACTTGGTCGACCCCATCTATCGCAAGGCTGTCGAGTACACCCGTCCGCTCGCTGCCAAGTGGGCCGAGCAGAACGCCGACAAGCCCTGCATCAACGTTATGGCTCAGGGCCCGCTCTTTGGTGCCGCCTACGTCTTTAGCATCTGCAACGTGCAGGAGATGCTGCAGATCGACTCCTGCACCATCAACACCTGCGACTTCTTCCACGGTCCCTTCGAGATCCTGGACAAGCGTACCTCGCTGTTCCAGCTCATCAGCGTCGGCCGCAGCCGCTGCAACGACGAGCGCGGCATTCGCTTTGTCAACCAGTACGGTGGTGAGCGCGTCTACCAGCTCGACGCCAAGGAGCTCGGTCTCAACGACATCAAGGACAGCGTGAGCGAGTACTTCAACCACCTGATCTTTGCCCCGATCCTCAACAACGTCTACATGCGTGCGCTCTCCGCCGTCACCCACAAGGACTACATGACGCGCCGTTACATGTGGAAGCTGGATTACTAAGGGATAGAGCGGCCTAACAGCCCAATACCCCTCATGAGTTGCGGTGGAATAGTTCCTGTTTGGGAGTGTGAAGCCTCTGTTTGAGAACTATTTCACCGCAACTGCTAGAGCGGCACTTGGGGACGTTCCCTTTCTGCCGGCAGTTAGGGATGTTCCTTTTGTGCCGGCAGTTGGGGACACTCCTTGTGTCGAGAGATTTCCCGTTCGCCGATTTGTGCCTTGAAAAATGTATATAACGACTATAACGTAGCATGAAACATATTGGAAATAATACTGAGGAGGCTGCGTTGAAGAGGAGCAATCTGGGCTATGTGCTGGTGCTGATCGCCGCGCTTATGTGGGGCAGCATCGGAATCTTTGTAAACGGCATCTCGGCCATGGGCGTTTCGTCCCAGAGCATGGCTGCCTTTCGCTTGTTGGTCGGAGCGCTTATCTTGGCGCCGGTCCTGATGTTTATGGGCTGCCGTCCGGGTGAGGGGTCTACCGTGGTTCAGGGTCCGCTGACCCTGTTCAAGGCAAGCCCTAAAGAGCTTGTTTCCTGCGCGCTTGTCGGTATCGTCGGTTTGGCTGCCGCCAACACCTGCTATTACGAGTGCATGCGCGAGGTGGGCATGTCCACGGCATCGGTGCTGCTCTACACGTCGCCGGTGTTTGGCGTCGCGCTCGGCCGCGTCCTTTATCGCGAGGACGTGACCCTCAACAAGCTCGTTGCCATTGTCTTTAACATCGTTGGCTGTGTGCTTGCGGTGACCAATGGCGACCTTTCCGGTTTTCATTTTTCGGTTTGGGGCGTCACGTCGGGCGTGATTGCAGGCCTTTGTGGTGCGTCGCTCGCGGTGTTTAGCCGGATAGCAACCAAGACGGTCCACCCGCTGGCTGTCACGTTTTGGGGCTTTGTTTTTGGCGGTGCGGTTATGGCAGCTATCGCGGCTCCGTGGCCGGATGTCGCCGCGGCAATGTCGCCACAGCTGCTGCTGCTGTTCCTTGGCTTTGGACTCATCCCCACAGCCGTGGCTTACATCTTATATATGCAGGGTCTGTCCATGGGGCTCGAGACGTCGAAAGTTCCCGTCGTAATGTCATTCGAGACAGTCGTCACCGTACTGCTGGGCATTGGTGTCTACGCCGAGCCCGCCGGCGCGATCAAAGTTCTGGGCATCGTTTTGGTGCTCGCGTCCATCGTGATTATGAACACCGACTTTTCCAAGCTGCGCAACAGTGTGTTTGTCGGCCATGTCGTTGAGAGCATGACCTTTAAGCCCAACGCGTGGTGGACGGAGAAATCGCAGGACATGGATCTCTTCCGCGAGCGCACGGGCATTGCGCTGGAGCCCACCGTGCAGGAAAGCCCCTGGTACTTCGTGCGATAGGGGATTGGCGGTGTGTTTGAGCAGGTAGCGCCCGGCGTTTGATCGGGCGGCGCCTAGCCAGCGCCGACCTACCCAAGACCATCGTTTCGATTGCGTTAAACCCGCCAACGGTCGTTTTTCACCCGCGAACGGTTTATATACTAATTATCAATATAAGCAACGTATAAGACGTTATAATGACCATAACGAAAAGGAGGAGGCAAGATGAATCAGATCATTCTCGCATCTCATGGCGGCCTGGCCGCAGGCGCCAAAGACACGCTCGAGATGGTTCTCGGCGACGTGTCGAACGTCCACGTCGTGTCGCTTGCTCGTGACGACAAGGAGCCCATCACCAATAAGGTTGAGGCTATGATCGCCACGTTCAACGCGGACGACACCGTGTATGTGCTAACCGATATGCTCGGTAGCTCGGTCAACAACAACATGGTCGAGCTTTCCAAGAACGGCACGAAGTTCACGGTTGTCAGCGGTTTCAACATCCCGCTGGCGCTCACGCTTGCTATGAGCCCCGCCCCCGTCAAGGGCACCGAGCTCGCGGCCCTCATCAACGAGGCCCGCACCGGTCTGACCAACCCCAACGCACCGGTCGAGGTCGCCGCGGCTCCCGCCAAGAAGGCCAAGGCGTCCCGTCACAGCTCCGGTCCCGCCAAGATCGTCCTCGCACGTCTTGACTACCGTCTGCTGCACGGCCAGGTCGTCTTTACCTGGACCACCAAGGTTCAGGCCGAGCGCATCATCGTCGTCGACAACGCTGCCGCCAACGATGACATCAAGAAGGGCGCTCTTAAGCTGGCCAAGCCCCAGGGCGTGCGCCTGAACGTCTTCACCGTTGAGCGTGCCCTTGCCAAGATGGACAAGCTCAACACCCTCGGCGAGCGCGTCATGTTCGTCTTTGGCAACACTGCCGAGATGCTGCAGTTCTGCCAGGGCTACAAGCTCGACGCCATCAACCTGGGCGCCACCGCCAACCACGACGGTGCCGAGCAGGTCGGCGGCAAGGACAGCTCCGTCTTCTTCGACGCCACCCAGAAGGCCGACGTCAACCAGATGCTCGACATGGGCATTAAGCTCTACGTCCAGCAGACCCCTACGTATCAGAGCGTCGACATCGACGCCAAGCTGTAATCAACCAGGCGTTTGCCTGACTGAAAGGAGAAGGGTATGAATACGTTCATCAGTGCGGTGCTCGTCGGCCTCGTCGGCGTGTTCTGCATGTGGGACTCCCGCCTGCTCGGTCGTCTTAACTTCGAGCAGCCCCTCGTTGGCGCTACGCTCGTCGGTCTGCTGCTGGGCGATGTGCCCACCGGCCTTGCCGTCGGTGCCGCCGTCGAGCTCGTGTCCATGGGCCTGGTGCAGGTCGGCGCCGCCGTTCCGCCCGATATGGTCCTGGGCGGCATCGTGGCCGCTGCCTTCGCGTGCCTGACCGATGCTTCCGCCGAGACCGCCATGACGATCGCCATCCCGGTCGCCGTCCTGGGTCAGCTCCTCGGCATCGTGTTCCGTTCCATCATCGCCGCCCTCACCCATGTGGCCGATAGCGCGATTGATAACGGCAAGTTCAAGACCGCCTACCGCATGCACATCTGCGCCGGCTCCGGTCTGTACGCCATCATGTACTTCCTGCCGATCTTCCTGGCCGTCTTTGTCGGTACCGACCTGGTCCAAGCCATCGTCAACATGGTTCCCGAGTGGCTGTCCGTTGGTCTGAACGTCTCGACCAAGATCATGACCGCCTACGGTCTGGCCCTGCTGCTCACCATGATGATCAAGAAGGGTATGACCCCGTTCCTGTTCATCGGTTTCCTGCTCGCCGCCTACCTCAACCTGTCCGTCATCGCGGTCGCTCTGATCGGTGTGTGCCTGGCTATCGTCTTCATGGGCTTCAAGTTCAACGGTTCCCATGCAGCCGCCGGTGTCGATTCCGACTACGATCCGCTCGAAGACGACGAAGACTAAGGAGGAACACACTATGGCAACCGCAACCAAGGACGTGTCCCTGAACAAGAAGGTCAGCCAGTTCTTCTGGCGCTCCTGGGCCATCCAGGCCTCTTGGAACTACGAGCGTCAGATGAACATGGGCTTCCTCTACGGCATGGTCCCCACGCTCGATCGCCTCTATCCGGACGAGTCCGACCCCAAGCAGCTCGCTGCTAAGAAAGAGGCTTACCACCGTCACATGGCGTTCTACAACTGCACCCCGCAGACGAGCGCTTTTGTCCTAGGCCTCGCCGCCTCCATGGAGGAGGAGTACGCCAAGGATCCCGAGAACTTCGATCCCGATTCGATTAACGCGGTCAAGACCTCCCTCATGGGCCCGCTTTCCGGCATCGGTGACTCCTTCTTCCAGGGCACCATCCGCGTTATCGCCTTTGGCCTGGGCGTTCAGCTGGCTCAGCAGGGCTCCATCATGGGTCCGATCCTGGCCATGCTCATCTCCATTGTGCCCTCCGTGCTGATCACGTGGTTCGCTGCCAAGATCGGCTACCAGGGCGGCCACGAGTACCTGAGCAAGCTCCAGGGTGGCGACCTCATGGAGAAGCTCATGTATGTCTGCGGCATCGTGGGTCTTATGTCCGTGGGCGGCATGATCGCTACGCTGATCGGCGCCACCACCCCGCTGCAGTTCGCTGACGGCACCGTCGTGATCCAGGACATCCTGGACGGCATGATGCCCCAGATGATCTCCCTTGGCCTCACCGGCCTTATGTACTGGCTCATCAAGAAGAACGTCAACACCGGTTGGCTTCTCGTGATCGCCATCGTGGGCGGCATCGCCCTCTCCGCGGCCGGCATCCTGGCCTAGTCGCGACCCAGCGCTTCCCCCGGGGGCCTGCCTGGCATCCCATACCCCAGGCAGGCTTCCATCCCTAACATGTGACAAAGGGATAGTCCCTTTGTCACATCCTCAACGGGCCGGCGACTCGGTCCTAACTACGGTAACCCTGCGAGCGTCCGGCAATGTGACGCCGCAACAAATCGAAAGGAATGTGTCAGATGTACGAGATCGACCTTAACCTCCCTAAGCAGATCGTCGCTGACGTCCTGTCCAACCACGAGATCCGCAGCGTCGCCTTCGTCGGCTGCGGCGCTTCCATGTCCGACCTTTACCCCGCCAAGTACTTCCTGGCCAACAACACGGACAATCTGAACGTTCAGATCTTCACCGCTAACGAGTTCAACTACGACACGCCTTCCTGGGTCAACGAGCACACCTTCGTGATCACCTGCTCCCTCGGTGGCTCCACGCCCGAGACCGTCGAGGCCAACAAGACCGCCAAGAAGCACAACTGCCCGGTCGTCTCCCTCACCAACAAGGCTGGCTCCGCTCTGACCGTCGACGCCGACCACGTCATCGTCCACGGCTTCCACGCCAACTACGCTGCCAAGTGCGAGAAGCCCGGCTATGCCATCGCTCTTGCTCTCGAGATCCTTCAGCAGACCGAGGGCTATGACCACTACGAGGACATGATCACTGGCCTCACCAACGTTTTCGATCTCTGCGAGAACGCCGCTCAGCACTGCAAGAAGCTCGCCAAGAAGTTCGCCGAGGACTTCAAGGACGACAAGATGATCTACTTCATGGCCTCCGGTGCCTCCGAGAAGATGGCTTATTCTCACGCCGCCTTCCTGTTCACCGAGATGCAGTGGATCGACGCCGCCGCCTACAACACCGGCGAGTACTTCCACGGCCCGTTCGAGGTTTCCACCGAGGGTAAGCCCTACGTCTTCTTCATGTCCGATGGTGCTACCCGTCCGATGGACGCTCGCGCCCTCACCTTCCTTGAGCGCATGGGCGCCAAGGTCGCTCTGATCGACTCCAAGGACTACGGCCTGGCTGACGCCGTGCCCGCGAGCGTCGTCACCTACTTCAACCCGCTGCTGCACCTCGCCGTTATGCGCGAGTACGGCAACCAGATCGCCGAGGCCCGTCAGCACCCGCTGACCATGCGTCGCTACATGTGGAAGCTTTCCTACTAATCACAAGTAAGTAGACCTTACGGGTTGATTGAGAGGGGATGGGGTTTGCGCCCCGTCCCCTTTTTGCTTTGGGGGCGTGTCTGTCGCGTCGCAAAACACCAGATAAAACCTACCAAAATAAACCTGTCCCTTTTTGGCAGGTGGGAGGAGATGCGTATGATCAAGGCAGTGCTGTTTGATATGGACGGCGTGCTGGTCGATACCGAGTGGTTCTACAACCGTCGCCGCGTGGCGTTTATGGAGGAAAAGGGGTTCCACTTTGACGAGATCCCCGATCTTTCGGGGTCTAACGAGCCTGCCATCTGGAAGTCGCTGGTGCCCGACGATGTTGAGCTGCGCGAGCGCTTGCGCGTTGAGTACAAGCAGGTCTACAGCCCGGTTCACCCTGTTCCGTATGCCGAGCTGCTCAACGAGCAGACGGAGCCGGTGATGCGCGAGCTGCACGAGCGCGGCGTCAAGTGTGCCATCGCGAGCTCGTCCTATCGCGAGCTCATTGACGAGCTGGTGGAGATTGCCGGTATCACCGACGTGCTGGACTACACCATCAGCGGTCACGAGTGCAGTGCATTTAAGCCCGACCCCGAGATCTACCTGCGTGCCATGGAGGCGCTGGGTGTGGAGCCTACCGAGTGCCTGGTTATCGAGGACTCGCCTTTGGGCATCGAGGCCGGCAAGCGCTCCGGCGCGCGCGTCCTGGCACTGCGTCCGCACGAGGGCGTTAACCTGGACCAAACGGGAGCCGACGCCGTCATCGACAACCTCGCCGACATTCTGACCGCTTTGTAGCGTCAATTCGCCGCAAGAAGTGCGGATTCACACGTCTCTTGCGGTGGATTGGCTCATTTTGGCTTCGATTTAGATCCGTTTGGCTTCGACTCGGACTAAGTGAGTAGACTTTTTGGCACATGCCGAGCACAAAGCGTATCTGCCTTAGTAAAACCGCAGGTCGGAGAGGTGGCTGTTTTGAGTGCGCTTGGTAGATCGCGAAAAGTCTACTCACTTAGAATTTGGCTCTTTGGTTGGGGAGCTGCTGGCTCGTTTTGGTTGTCGAGAGAGGGTGAATTGAAGCGCCCTCTCGCGCTCCATGCTACAATCGCCGGCATGCCCCACAATTACATCTGCCTTCGAAAGGAGCCTACGTGGCGAACGCCATCGATCAGCTCACGGACCGCGTGCTCGTGCTCGGCCGTCTCACCATCGTCCGCCGCGCCATTACTGCCGTGGCGGTCACCATCTCCGCCGTTCTCCAGACATTTCTGATTCAGGCGTTCATTCGCCCCGCCGACCTGCTTCCGAGCGGCCTCACCGGCGTCGCGGTCCTGCTCGATCGCGTCACCTCGCTCGGCGGCGTTCATATCGACATCTCGCTCGGCATGCTCGCGCTCAACATCCCCGTGGCGCTCCTTTGCTGGAGCGGCATCAGCAAGCGCTTCGTCATCTTCTCGATGATGCAGGTCATGCTCTCGTCGCTGTTCCTCAACATCTTTCACTTCGCCCCGTTTTTGGGCGACAAGATCATGCTCATCATCTTTGGCGGCGTGGTCTCGGGCCTGGGCGCCGCCATCGCGCTTAAGTCCGGCGCATCCACCGGCGGCACCGACTTTATCGCGCTGTGGGTTTCCAACCATACAGGCAAGACCATCTGGGGCGTCATCTTTGGCTTTAACTGCGCTATCCTGGCGATCTTTGGCTTTATGTTTGGCTGGGACAATGCGGCGTATTCCATCGTGTTCCAGTTTATTTCGACCAAGACCATCGACAGTTTCTACCGACGCTACGACCGTGTGACGCTGCAGATCACGACACGCAAGGCAGATGAGGTCATGACAGCCTATGTTGACCATTTTCAGCATGGCATTAGCTGCGCCGAGATCATTGGCGGATACAGCCGCGAAAAGATGTATCTGCTGCACGCCGTTGTCTCGACCTACGAGAGCCAGGACATTATCAAGCTGGTGTGCGATATTGATCCCGGCGCCGTGATCAACGTGTTCCACACGCTCAACTTTGTGGGCGGCTGGTGGGGCGGTCATGTCGACGAGCCCATGCCCACGGCCGTACCCGATCCCGACAAGCCCGCACGCATGGCCAGCAGGCAGGCGCGCCTCAGCGAGCAGGACAGTCTGCAACAGGACGACGGCAAGTAAGGTTTTGCTGTATGTGGTGTATCGTTTTATCCAACTGAGGTAACATATAAAAAGACGTTATATACGTATTAGTTATTTTAATATTTCGATAAGAGTGATTAGATATGCCTGCGCCCAAAAATGCACCGCTTTACCAGCAGATTTATGACGAGATCAAGGATGCAATCGAGAAAGGGGTTTATGCACCCAAGGAGCGCATTCCGTCCGAGCTTGAGCTTGCCGAACAGTACGAGGTGAGCCGTATTACGGTGCGCCGCGCCGTCGAGGAACTGTGTTCCGACGGCTATCTGGTTAAGCAGCAGGGCCGCGGCACCTTTGTCTCCACGCCGCACATCAACCGCCAGTTCCACGCCTCGACGCTGCAGACGTTCACCGAGCTTTGCGCCGATAACGGCATGAAGGCGGGCGCGCATGTGATCGATCGCCAGATTGTGCCGGCGCGCCAAAACGAGATGGAATTCTTTGGCCTGCAGAAGGATGCGCTGCTGCTGCATATCAAACGCGTGCGTACGGCCGATGGTGAGCCCATCTTTGAGGAAAACGTCTTTGTGCCGTTTGACGCCTACCGTGAGCTGTTGACGGCCGATCTTGAGGACAAGTCGATTTTTGCCGAGGTCGAGCGTGTTGGCGGAACCCCGATTGTCTCGGTTGGCTACCGCACGGTCGAGGCCGTTCGCGCGAATGCCGAGCAGGCCGCCGAGTTGGGCATTGCCCCGCACGATCCGCTGCTCAACCTGCGTGCCGGCTTTATCGGCCCCAATGGCGAGCCGGTCCTGATGGGTAAGCAGTACTACGTGGGTAGCCGTTACGTCATGGTGATGTAAGTTACGCGGTTTTACCAAACCGCGTAACGGGCCGACGCTGCGCCCTTGGTTCCGCCGTTCTAACGAACGGCGGACCGGTCGACGCTGCAAACGCCTCTAAGCGGCAATCTGACGTTCAATCGTCGGTCGCGTACCGAAGTACGCTTCCCTCCTCTTTCACGTCACCTTGCTCGCTTGGGGGCGTTTTCGCTGACTTATGCTCAACTGGCGATGTTTCCGCGCTTATCAAGATAGTCATTGGGTGTTCCTATAGTTTTGTCAACCGTCGGGGCTACTCCCGGTAGGGC
>UQNC01000042.1 GCA_900542175.1 uncultured Collinsella sp.
CTGCCGCAGGTCGAGCCCTCGGCACCCACGCATGTGATCGGCCGCAACACGCGCGAGGCCATGCGTTCGGGCGTGGTTCTGGGCGAGGTGGCCCGCATCGACGGCATGCTCGACATGGTGCTCGCCGAGATGCGCGCGACCAAGGCCGCGGGGGAGGGCGACGTGCCCATCGTCATTACCGGCGACGATGCCGAGGCGCTCGCGTCGCTGGTCGGCCACAGCCTGACGGTAGACGACGCGCTGACGTTGCGAGGACTCGCCGAGCTCTACCGCATCAACCAAAAGCCCCGCCGCGTGTAAAAGTGAGGGCGCCGGTGGGACAAACGCCCCCCACCTTTCACCTGCTACAATGGGTCAAACTATTGCGATTACGGAGGTGTCTGCCATGTCGGACGATCTTCATCAAACTTCGTCAGGCAAGCGCCTGGACGTCATTAGCTGGGACGAGTTCTTTATGAGCGTGGCCATCGCCGCACAGCGCCGCAGTAAGGACCCCAACACGCAGGTGGGTGCGTGCATCGCCAGCACCAACCACCGCATCCTTTCGGTGGGCTACAACGGCACACCCTCGGCGCTTAACGACGACTTTTTCCCGTGGGGTACGAGCGACGACCCGCTACAGGACAAGCACAACTACGTGGTGCATGCCGAGGCCAATGCCGTGCTCAACTACCGTGGCTCGCTCAAGGACCTCGAGGGTTCCACGGTCTACGTCACGCTGTTCCCGTGCCACGACTGCGCCAAAATCCTGGCGCAGGTGGGCGTGGGCGAGGTCGTCTACCTGGACAATAAGTACGCCGACACTGATGATGGACGCATCAGCCGCCGCATCCTCGACTCCTGCGGCATCAGCTACCGCCAGGTTATCGTCGATGTTCACATCGGCACCGAGGGGCAGGCTCAGCAGTAGCGCGTGGCAACGCCAGCTGGCAACAAAAGGCGGCCAAAAGAGCCCCGTCCCAAATTGACTACTCGTGAAAGTCGCGTCTGCGCGCATGGACGGCTCGTGAGCGGGTACACGGCTGTAGTAACATAGCTTCTGTCCGCGGGCGCGCCCGCGTAATTGTGAGAAAGGAGCCCCTGTGGCTGTTAACGAAGAGCTGCTTAAGAAGGTTCTTGAAGAGATTCGCCCCAATCTGCAGGCCGACGGCGGCGATATGGAGTATGTGGGCGTTGACGACGAGGGCGTCGTCAAACTGGAGCTGCAGGGCGCTTGCGCCGGCTGCCCCATGAGCTCGCTGACCCTGTCCATGGGTATCGAGCGCATCCTGAAGGAGCATGTGCCCGGCGTTACCCGCGTTGAGCAGGTCAATGCTTCCGGCGAGGCCGAGGACCTGTACGACGAGTACGCGCCGTTCTAAGATGCGAAAGCTGCGGACGGCATACTCCGCATAGACGTTACGCCCAAATATGCGGCTGCGAGCGCAAGGCCCGCGGCCGCATTTGTATGTAGGGAGTAGGAGGGTCGACATGCTCAACGACTTCTACCATATGCTTGATCCCGTCGCGATTTCGGCGGGGCCCATCACGATTTACTGGTATGGTCTGGCCTATGTGGTCGGTGCCCTGCTCACGGCGGTCGTCATGTACCGCACGCAGCGTCGCTGGGGCTTTAGCATCACGATTGACGACCTGACGAGTGTCGTGGTCGGCGTGGTCTTTGGCCTTATCATTGGCGCCCGTCTGTTCTACGTCATCTTTTACGGCGACGGCTACTACTGGGCGCACCCGCTCGAGATCTTTGCCACCAACGAGGGCGGCATGAGCTTCCACGGTGGCCTGGTCGGCGGCATCTTGGGCGGCATCATCGTGTGCCGCATGTATAAGCTCGATGCATGGACGTTGGCCGATCTTGCCGTCATTGGCGCTCCGCTGGCCCTGTGCCTGGGCCGTTGTGCCAACTTTGTCAACGGTGAGCTGTGGGGCAAGCCGACCGATCTGCCCTGGGGCGTGGTCTTCGGTGGCACCGCGGGCGATATGTCGCGTCACCCCTCCCAGCTCTACGAGGCATTTCTTGAGGGCATTGTGCTCTTTTGCATTCTGCAGGTGCTCAGCCGCAAAAAGCCGCTGCTGCCCCAGGGCACGTTTATGGGCGTGTTTGTGATGGGTTACGGCATCGTCCGCTTCCTCGTCGAGTTCGTGCGCGTGCCCGACGCCCAGCTTGGCTATCTGCTGGGCGGCGTCATCACGATGGGTCAGCTGCTGAGCCTTCCGCTCGTTATTGCGGGCCTGGCGCTCATCATCTTCGCCCGACACCGCAATCGCCCCCAGCGCATCTACCTCGACGCTTAACCACCACATACGACCACAAAGGGGACAGGCACTTTTGTGGTGGTTTGCTGGGCAACGATGACAGAACCGTAACGTTTCCCCAGATAAAACCTGCCAAAATAAACCTGTCCCTTTTTGGCAGGTTTCTAGAAAGGCTCTTTGGACTGTGAAGGATTCCGACCTCTCCACAACGGCTGCGCGCGACGCTGCCCGCATCGTCTGGTTTAAGCGCTACCCCGCCAAGCAGACGCTCGCCGCATTTCTGCTCGCGCTGTTGGCGACCACGGCGTTTTCCATCGATCCCGCCCCGGTGTCGAGCAACGCAGTCTTGGCGATTGACCCCAAAGCCTCGGGCATGCTGTACGTGTGCTACGAGGTGCTCCTCTCGTTTGCCGGCCATACCGACGCGGTCATGCTGCTTGCGCTTGCCTGCCTGCTCACGCTGCCGTTTCGCTACGTATTCTTTGGCCGTGGCGACACCTGGCGCCCATCGATTATTCTGCCGTCGCTGTTTTTCGCCATCTGCATGGTGTTCGGCCGCAGCTACGACCTCGCCGACTCGGCCGAGATTGTTCTTGGCGACAAGGCCCGCATCATCTGCGCCTGGATTGGCGGCGCGGGCTGGATGCTCTTGGCGATCGTTGCCTTCTACCTGGCTTTTGAGTGTCTAGATTGGCTGAGCTCTCGGCGCATTCCGTTTTCCGAAGCGCACTTTGGCCGCGTATGGCGTGTGGCTCACGCCGTGCTCTCGGCCCATCCCTTTGCCGGGCCCTTCCTGGTGCTTATGATCGCCTGGGCGCCCACGCTCATCGCTTCGCTGCCCGGCCTTTTTATGGGAGATACGGGTGCGCAGATTCGCCAGTGGTTTAACTATCCCAACGGCACGAGCGACTACCTGCGCCTACTCAACCCCAACGTGCTGCTCAACGGGCATCATCCCGTAGTGCACACGGCCATTATCGGCTCGTGCGTTCAACTGGGGCTTTCGCTGTTCAACAGCGCTAACGCGGGCCTCATCATCTATACCTGCGCTCAATTTGTCATCACGGCTGCCTGCATGGCCTATTCCATTTCGTCGCTGCGCAAACTGGGCGTGAGCCTGCCGGTTCGCGGTGCGATCCTGCTGTTCTTTGCGTTTATGCCGATGTTCTCTAACTACGCGGCGTTGCTCACCAAAGACGTGCTCTTTGCCGACGCGTTTTTGGTGCTGCTGGTACAGACCGTCAAGCTCGTGGCATGTGGCTTGCCCCGTCGTGATGCCAATGCCGAGCGTGCGGGCGAACAGAGGCCCGTGCTCTTTGCGCGCCACGACTGGCTGTTGCTTGCGCTGGCTGCCATGGGTTCCACGTTTTTGCGCAATGGCGGTCTGGTCTTTCCGTTGGCGGCCTGCGTGATTGCGGCGGCGTTTTGCGCATGGGATGTACATGTCGCCCGTCGTGCGGCTAAGCAGACGGGCACCGCGGTCTCATGCGCCACGCCGCGCTTCCGCTGGGTTGGCGTCCTCGCGGTGCTCGCACTCTGCCTTGCCTCTAATATGTACTTCACCAAGGTCTTTATGCCGGCGCACGACATTACGCCCGGCTCCAAACGCGAAATCCTCTCGATTCCGTTCCAACAGACGGCTCGTTTCGTCCAAAAGCACGACGGCCTCAACTCGGGCGTCAACCCCACGGTAAAGGAGGACGGCACCATCGTGGAGGCTCCTTGCGACGGCTTGGTGACCGACGAGGAGCGCGCCGTGATCGACCGGGTGCTCAAGTACGAGAATCTGGGCCGCCGTTACAACCCGGATAAGTCGGATGCCGTCAAGAACTGCTTTAACGAGTACGCCTCGCAGGAGGACATCAAGGCCTATTTTGAGGTCTGGGCGCAGATGTTCAAAAAGGATCCCGAGTGCTATATCTCGGCGCTCATCAATAACTATTACGGCTACTTTTATCCGAGCGCGCGCGATGCCTGGGTCTACAGCACGGCGCGTAGTGCCGAGATCATGGCGCGTCCCGACAACCTCAAGTACTTCGACTTCCATCCGGTTGACAGCAACGTGGTGCGCTGGTGCGACCACCTGATCAATCTGTACCGTGTGGCGGTGCAGCGCATCCCGTTTATTTCGCTCACCATGAGCTCGGCCACCTATGTGTGGATTATGATCGCCGTGGTGGTCTACCTGCTGCGTCGTCATTCATGGCGTGCGCTGGCGATCTGGGTGCCGCTGTTGGGCGTGCTCGCCGTGTGCCTGATTGGTCCGTGCAACGGCTCGACCTACATGCGCTACCTGTATCCGGTCATCGCCTGCATGCCCTTCGCCATCGGCGCCACCGTCACCCGCAGTGACTTCCTCTGGTCCTAACTTGGTGCATTGGGGTCAGGTCTCTTTGCACCAAAGGGGGCATCATCACGACGCCTTCATTTTTTTGTTTATCTCACAGGCCAGTAGGTATATCATTTATAGCGTTTGTTTATATTGCCCGAGCATCTGCGCTGGGCTTTAGGTCGAAACCGATAGGAGACACGTATGTCCGGACACTCTAAGTGGGCCACAACCAAGCATCGTAAGGGCGCGCAGGACGCCAAGCGTTCCGCCCTCTTCTCCAAGCTCAGCCGCAACATCACTGTTGCTGCCCGTCTCGGCGGTGACCCGCTGCCCGAGAACAACGCCAGCCTCGCCGCTGCCGTTGCCAAGGCCAAGGCTCAGTCCATGCCTAAGGACAAGATCAAGTCCGCTATTGACAAGGCTTTTGGTTCGGGTGCTGACGCCGCCGTCTACGAGAACATCGTGTACGAGGGCTACGGTCCCGCCGGTGTCGCCGTCTACGTCGACTGCCTGACCGACAACCGCAACCGTACCGCCGCTGATGTCCGTTCCGCCTTCTCCCACGCTGGTGGCAACCTGGGCACCTCCGGCTCCGTCGCCTTCCAGTTTGAGCGCAAGGGCCAGATCGTCGTCGCCAAGGAGATCTTGGACGAGAACGCCAAGAAGGAGACCATGATCGCCAACGGTGCTGCCGGTGACGAGGATGAGTTCATGATGGCCATCGCCGAGGCCGGTGGCGAGGACTACGAGGATGCCGGCGAGGAGTGGATCGTCTGGACTGCTGCCAACGACGTCATGGCTGTCTCCAAGGCGCTCGAGGAGCAGGGCATCCAGGTCAAGGGTTCCGAGACCACCATGGTCCCGACCACCCCGACCGAGGTCTCCGGTACCGACGCCAAGAAGGTCCAGCGCCTCATCGACCGTCTTGAGGAGCTCGACGACGTCCAGGATGTTTACAGCACCATGGACATGACCGACGAGGTCATCGCTGCCCTCGAGGAGGAGTAGCGCCCGCACGGGTTAAGCCGTGCATATCTGGGCATAATGAAGCGAGCATGCAAGCCTCGTGGAATAGATGAGCCGGATCCGCGTGCGTAGAGCACCGGACCCGGCTCTTTTATAATGATGCGAACCGTTCTGCATTTCGAGAGCCGAGATTTGAAGGGAGCGCCGCGTGCGCGTACTCAAACGAGCCCTAGCGATCGTGTATCTTGCCGCCACCATCGTGGCACTGGGTACGCTTGTCTGCCAGTTTTGGGGGCCGTATACGTATCGCTTTATGCTGCTGATGCGCGACCCCATGCCGCGCATCGTCGTGACGGCGTGCGCCGGCGTCGTGGCGATCGGCGTACTGCTGAGCTTTTTCCGCCTGATGTTCGCCCGTCGCGAACCGTCCTGCGTGCATCCGGCGGGGGAGCGCAATATCGAGGTTACCCTTGCGGCGCTTTCTTCGTGCGCCAGGGTTGCTGCCGAGCGCGACGACCGCGTGATGGTCGAGCATGTCGAGGCTCGCGTCCAAGGCCCCGACGATTCGCACGTCCGTTTTAAGGTCGAGGCTATCGCGCTTGACGATAAGGACGTGGCATCTCTGGCTACCGCGATGCAGCAGCGCATCGAGAAGGCCTGCGACACCATGCTCGGCGCGCCGGGTACGACCGCGCGCGTCCGTTTTTTGCCGTCCAAGACTACCGTCCAGACCGTGGAGGTTTCCGGTGAGTGATACCAATCAAGATAAGACCGCTCGTACGCCGCGCCTGACGATTGACCAGAGCGCCACGTCGGCGAGCGAACCTGTTGATTCCAAAGCAGAGGCAACCGAGTTACAAGACGCGGCAGCCGCGGATTTTGACGAGGCTATGGGTCTCATCAAGGGTACGGGCGCTGCCATCTGGAGCTATGCTGTGCGTCATCCCAACACCACGCTCGGCGCCGTCGCCGGCTTTATCCTCGCCGTGTTGGTGCTCACGTTGGGCCTGTGGGACACGCTCGTCATTGCATTCTTCGTGCTGATCGGCGCTGTGATCGGCCAAATTCGCGACGGCGAGAATGGGATCGTCAACTTCTTCGGCCGTCTGTTTAGCGGCCGCTAATATGTATTCGACTGTCGCATCCGCGGCAGGCATAAGGAGGAACCATGGCTTTTAATACGAAGGTCGATGTGACCGATACCGAGCTCGAGGAGAACGAGGCAGTCGTCGCCGAAGCTGAGGATGTGACGCTCGAGGACGAGGCTCTCGTCGAGGCCGAGTCCGATGAGGATGAGGACGACGAGGAGGCGGACGAGTCCGAGGACTCGCTGACCTATTCCAACGGTGTGATCGAGAAGATCGTTGCCATGGCCACTCGCGAGGTTCCGCACGTTCTGGGCATGAAGGGTAACCTCATGCATTTTGTGCAGGAGCAGTTTGGTGCCGAGAATCTGACCAAGGGCGTGACGGTCGAGGTCACCGACGATAATCGCGTGGTCGTCAACATCTCCGTCATCATCGAGTACGGCGCCTATGCGCCCGCGATCTTCGACGATGTCAAGGCGCGCGTCACTGAGCGCCTTGCCGCGATGACCGGCCTTGAGGTGGCGGGCGTCAACCTGCGCATCGAGGACGTCATCACTCCCGAGGAGTACGAGCATCGCACCAGCCAGCACGAATAACCTTCCAAAAAGGGACAGGTTTGTTTTGGCAGGTTTTATCTGCGAAAACATTAAACGGCCGACCGCGCAAGCAAAAGCGTGGCCGGCCGTTTTTGTACGCTCCCGATATAGTCATACCGCTCGTCTAACTAAGGGTTGCAATCCCCACGTTCCGCGTTACTCTAATGGGCGCATTGTTTCCAAATTGTTAACGAGGGGTTGCCGTAATGGCCGACGAGCACGAAACAGAAAGCAAGGCATGGGCAATTGAGGCCGCTGCGGCAGAGGCGGCGTCGCGTGCTGCCGAGGAGGTGCATCGTCCTCCCGTAGTGCCGATGGAACGCGTGGTCGATCGCGATGTTATCGAGCGGGGCGAGCGCGCTGGTCGCAAGCGCAGCCAGGAGCCGGGCTTTCCGCGCTTTTTTGCCGAGCTCAATTTGGGCCTGATCCTCACGGCCTTTGCCATCGTCGCGTTTAAAACCCCTAATCACTTTGCTTTTGGCGGCACCTCGGGCGTGTCGGTCATTCTGTCCACGCTGTTCCCGACCCTGCCCGTCGGCGTCTTTATGTGGATTATCAATGCGGTCCTGGTCGTTCTGGGCTTTATCTTTTTGGAGCGCAAGGCAATCCTGTGGAGTGTCTTTGCCTCGTTTGCGCTGTCCGCCTATGTTTCGCTGTTTGAGCTCTTTATTCCGACCGATGTCTCGATGACGGGCGATATGTGGCTCGACCTGTGCTTTGCCGTGATTCTGCCGGCGCTCGGCAGCGCTATCGTCTTTGATATTGGTGCCTCGACGGGCGGCACGGACATTCTCGCCATGATCCTCAAACGTCGCACCACGCTTGAGATCGGCCGTGCGCTGCTGTTGGTCGATATCGGCATTGTGACCATCGCGGCCTTCTTGTACGGCCCGCGCGTCGGTCTGTATTGCGTGCTTGGCCTGTTTGCCAAGACGCTCGTGGTCGACAAGGCCATCGAGAGCATTCACCTGCGCAAAGTCTGCACGGTCATTTGCTCCGAGCCCCTTAAGGTCGAGGAGTTTATCGTCAAACATCTCAACCGCACGGCGACTATCAGCCGCGGCTACGGCGCCTTCTCGGGCAAGTGCGTGACGGTGATCATGAGCGTGCTGAGTCGTCGCGAGGCCGTGCAGCTGCGTCGCTACGCTCGCGAGATCGATCCGGGTGCCTTTATCACGATCGTCGACAGCTCCGAGATCGTCGGCAAGGGTTTCCGCGGAACGAACTAACGCGGTCGAGCTTATCAAACAATCGAATAGCGCCCTGCGCATTGCAAATGCGTCATGTTGGAGTATTTGTCCCCACATTGGGTGATAATGATGCTAAAGACATCGTTTGCGATCCAGATGATTCGCTCAAGATACGAAGGGATGATCTCGATGTTCTGTTCGCAGTGTGGTGCCCCCATGGGCGACAACGATAAGTTCTGTGGTGCGTGTGGTGCCCCCAATGCCGGTGCCGCAGCCTCTGCCCCTCAGGGTCAGCCCCAGCAGTTTGTTCCGCAACCGCCCGTGGCGAATGCGTCCAAGGGCTGTGTGGCTCAGGCGTTTGAGGACATGACCAAGACGCCGGGCGTGCTGCAGCGCGTGTGCCAGATCGCCTTTTTGCCGGCGCTGATTTGTGTTGTGTCGGTGCTCGTGCTGTTCATTCCCGTTATCGGCGGTATCGCGGCTGCCATCGGCTTTTTGGCAGCTTGCATTGCGAGCGTGTGTGGTTCCGGCTTTGGTATTGAGTGGGGTCGCGATCTGTCGCTCAAGGTTGATGACGGTATGGATCGTCCACTCATGCGTTCCACGTCGTTTGGCCTCGGAGTCTTTTCGAGCGTTATCTCGGTCGTGCTCGAGGTTATCGCTGCCATTCCCGTTATCGGTGTAGTGCTTTCGCTGGTGGAGAGCGTGGTAATTGGCGCCGCGGGCTCGTATTCGTATTACGGCTCTTATGCACTCGAGGCAGCGCTGTTCGGCTCGCTTGGCCTGCTTGTCCTGGCTATGATTGCCACGGCGGTCTTGGGGGTCTTCTTTAAGATGTTCGCCGACATTGCCGTGATGCACTTTGCGGTGACCGGTCGTGTCGAGAGCGCGTTTTCGCTCGATAAGGTCTGGGCGGCCTTTAAGTACAACAAGACCAAACTGTTCTGCGCTTCGTTCCTTCCCGAGTTTTTGACGGGCCTGGTCGCCAACGTTGTCACCTGGATCCTGACGTTCGTCTTTGGCACCATTGCCTCTGTCGGTATGTATAGCTACTACTACCGTCCTACGGCTATTGAGGCGCTTGTTACCGGCGGTGGCATCACGCTCGTATTGTTCTTGGTGCTGACGGCGTTTGTCACGGTATTCCTCACGGTCTTTGGCAAGATGCTCAAGCACCGTGCCGTTGGCTATTGGGTTGCGCGCTACGCAAGCGAGTGGGCCGACGAGGACAAGGACGACGTCCTGACTTTTGTGCTGCCGTTTGAGAAGAAGTCTGCTCCGGCTGGTTTTAGCGCCGACGCAGCGCCCGTATCCGATTCCGCTGCGGCGCCGGCGCCTGCGCCCGAGCCCGAGCCCGAGCCCGTGCCTGAGCCTGAGCCCGCGCCCGTGCCTGAGCCCGAGCCCGCGCCCATGCCGGAACCGGAGCCCGAGCCTGCACCTGAGCCCGAGCCTGCGCCAAGCTCCGACGAGGACCCGCAGGACGAGTAACCCTGCCACCTGCCATTTGGGGACGGGGTAGAAACGGTAGAAATAGCGCTTGACAAATAAGCGGGGGCGGACGTGCCGAAGCGTCCGCCCCCGCTTTGATATCGCGATGCGGCTATGACTGCGAGATGGTCGTGGATCGACTACTCGTCGTGCTTCTCCTCGCGGCGGGCGGCGGCGCGAGCGTCGTGGATGCCCTTGATTGCGGCGTGTCGGGCGGTGCGGGCATCGTGCATGGCGTCGCGGGCCTCGGCGGCCGTGGCCTTGGCAGAGCGCAGTTTGGCTGCCAGGTCGGGATTGGTCTCGGCGACCGCGGCAATCGTGGGGCCGTCGAGCTCTTCTTGTGTGGGCTCGGCCAAAAAGTCGATGGCATATTGGGCGGCCACCATGGAGCCCTTGGCCAGTACCGACTCGTCAATCTTGTAGAAGCAAGAATGTTGGGCGTACGTGGCGCCAATCTGGGGGTTGCGCGTGCCAACAAAGGCGAGCACGCCCGGTACGCGGCGCAGGTACTCCGAAAAATCCTCACCCGAGAGTGTGCCGCGATAATGGCCTTGGCCGGTGGGGCCCAGGCATTTGATTACTGCCTGGCGGCAGCGCTCGCTCGAGGCGGCATCGTTTTCGACCTTGTAATTGGCGATGGTGTAGTCGGTGAGCTCTGCCTCGGCGCCCAAGGCGGCCGCGGTATGCTCCACGATGCGGCGCATGAGCTCCGGCATTTCCTCGTGGGTCGAATCTCCGTAGGTGCGCACCGTGCCGGCGAGGTAGGCCGTGCCGGCGATAACGTTGCGCGCGGTGCCGCCGTGCAGCTCGCCGACGGTAATGACGGCCGGCTCGTAGGGACTGATCTCGCGCGAAACGATGGTCTGCAGAGCGTTGACGATCTCGGCGGCAACCATAACGGCGTCGTGACCGCGCTGGGGCATGGCGCCGTGGCACGAGGTGCCGCGGACGTCGATGCGGAACCAGTCGGTATTGGCCATGCGCGGTCCGGGCTCGCAGCTCACGGTGCCGGCGTCGACCTCACTCCAGATGTGCGCGGCGTAGGCGCCATCGACGCCGTCGAGCACGCCCGTGCCGATCATGAGCTTGGCGCCCTGGCCGTTTTCCTCGCTGGGCTGGAAGACGATGCGGACTTCGCCGTGGATGTCGTCGGTCATATGGCGCAGGATTTGCAGCGTGCCGAGCATCATGGCGATGTGGCAGTCGTGGCCGCAGGCGTGCATGCAGCCCTCGTTGACGCTGGCAAACTCCTCGCCGGTCTGCTCGGTGACGGGCAGGGCGTCGATATCCGCGCGCAGCAGGATGCGGCGGCGCGGCGTGCCGTCCTCGTGGTAGGCATCCGACGCGGTACCGCGAAGCGTTGCCACCAAGCCGGTCTTGAGCGGACGCTCGTAGGGGATATTCATGGCGTCGAGCTGGTTGGCGATGTCGGAGGTCGTGCGCTCCTCGGCAAGGCTCAGCTCCGGGTGCTTATGGAAGTGCCGGCGCTGCTTGATGATATAGGGTTCAAACTCGGTAGCGATATCTTTGATGGCTGCGGTGACGTCGTCAGCCGCGCGAGCCTCGGTCGCCGCCATAATCTGCTGTGCCTTGGTCTTCGTCATGGTCGATTTGCTCCTTGCTGGGTTGATCGCAAAATCGTACAGGCTCTCTCCAGTATGCCACCTGCCGCTAGGGCTGGTAAAGTTGCCGTTTGCCGCTTGGGGTTTTGTTACAAGGGCGGGGGAGTACACTCGGGGGTGTTGAATTTCCTGCCAGAGATGGGGATGCCCATGCAACATATCGATCGGATTATCCGCTCCAAGAACGTCTTTACCGCGCAAGACGGCATCGATACCGCCCGCGAGCTGGCGATTGCCATCGCAGGCGACCGTATCGTCGCAGTCGGTGCGCCCGATGACGTGATTGCCGCCGCGCCTGCCGCCACGCCGGTTATCGACTACGGCGAGCAGTTTGTCTGCCCCGGTTTCCATGACGCGCACCTGCACTTTTTCCATACCTCGGTCGGCTCCTCGCCGTACATGCTCATGGATATGGGCACGTCAGAGGCGGCACTGGTGCAGCATGCGCGCGAGTTTTCCCAGGACCTGCCCGATGACGCTTGGGTTGTGACGCAGGGCTGGCGCGACTACCGTTGGGACCCGCCCGAGCATCCTAGCAAGGCGTCGCTCGATGTGGCATTCCCCGATCGTCCCTGCGTTATGTATTCGGGCGACGGGCACACGCTTTGGCTCAACAGCCGTGCACTCGAGGCGCTCGGCGTCACGCGCGACAGTGAGCCGCCGGCGGGCGGCAGCTACGACAAGGACGCAAACGGCGAGCTCACGGGCATTGCTCACGAGGCAGCTGCTATGCAGCTGCTACCGCGCTGCCTTGAGTGGCTGGGCGAGGATCGCATCGCAAGCGCTTACGCCGATCAAATGAGGCGGATGGCCGAGCAGGGCATCACCTCGATATGCGATATGTCGCTCATGCCCATGCCGGGCTGCGATTTTATCCGCGATGACGTCTACGACAAACTGCAGGCAGCTGGCAAACTGGGCATCCGTGCCCATCTGTTCCCCACGTTGCTGGATGACCAATCGCGCTTAGAAGAACTGCAGACCCGCTACGCGAACAACGCGCTGCTCTCGGCGCCTGGTTTTAAGCAGTTCTTCGACGGCGTCTCGAGCGAACACACGGCCTATCTCACCGATCCCTATACCAACCCGCGCTTCCCGGGCGATCAAGGTCGCCTGACGGTTCCCGTCGAGCGCATGCGCAAGCTGGTCCTGGCGGCAGCCGAGCGCGGCCACACCGTGCGCATCCACGTTATCGGCGACGGCGCCATCCATGCCGCACTCGATATCTTTGAGGAGGCGGCAGAGCTCTACGGCTTGCCCCAGCACGGCCATAATACGCTTGAGCATTTGGAGAATCTGCTGCCCGAGGACATCGATCGTCTGCGCAAACTCAACGTCATTGCCTCGAGCCAGCCCTGTCATATCACACTCGACCCGGGTGGTCTGGAGCGCGACCTGGGCTTGGAGCGTAGCCGCATCATGTGGCCGTTTGCGACCTATAAGCAGCGCGGCATCCGCCAAGCCTTCGGCACCGATAGCCCCATCACAGCCGTTACCAGCATGAACGTGCTCCACACGGCTATCACCCGCCAAGACCCCCGCAGCCACTGGCCCGAGGGCGGTTGGCTGCCGAGCGAGCGTATCGATGCGGCAACGGCTCTGCGCAACTACACCCTGGGCAGCGCCTATGCAGCGGGCGACGAGCAAAACCTCGGCAGCCTAGAACCCGGCAAATACGCCGACCTGGTAGTCCTGGACCAAAACCCACTCACCATCGACCCCCAAGAACTCCAAGCCACCAAAGTCCAAGCCACCTACCTAGCCGGCAACCTGATCTACGAGCGCTAAGTATTCATGTCTTACCGTTAAACGCGGCTCGGGCAGCTTATTTTGGGATGGCGCTCGAGCCGCGTTTGTTTGCAAATGGGGGGTTCGTTAGGAGCGTCCCCGCCCTGCTTGATTTGGGCGCGGGGCGGAGGCGCCGCCGCCCCGCGCCCAATTTGGACAGCAGCAATGCTATCTCTAGGTGTTTTGCATACTTTCCATTACGAATTGCATAAAAAGGCTGGGATGTTCTTCCGGATCCTGATGTACCCCCGTCCGCGCCGTGCAAAAAACGGAGTATTCAGCACCGCGAGCTCTGCCTGTGCCGCTGCGGCTGAGTAACGTTGCAGAGATTGACGTCATTTTGTGCTCCGGTGCGGCGTGAGGCATGCCTTTCTGTCCTGACGGGGTTTGCCTGCCGACCAAAATCGCCGGCCGAAGGCGTCCTTGGGACCAATATGGTGTGTCCGGCACGTATGCAGCCGTCCTAGTCTGCTGAATACTCCCAAAAATGCACGGTGCTCCCCAGGGGACCCGTGCGCGCAGCGAAAACCATGCACATGTCGCTATCCGCATCGCCATTTTGCTGCACTGACTTTTCTGAATGCCGGGCCCGAATTAGTTAACCTGCCTCCCGTGTGGCTCCGGAGGGGCGGGGCATAAGGTTTATCGCGAGTTCCGCACGAGCCGAAGGCCACTTAATGTGGCCTTCGTGCGAGCAGGACTGCCCGAGCAGGAAACCTTATGCCCCGCCCCTCCGGAGCCACACGGGAGGCATCGCTAAGTTATCCCCCGGCATTCAGAAAATCTAAGTGCCAAAAAATAAGATTTTTTGACTCCGTGTTGTATAACCCGCCATTCGTGGGTACCATTCAACGCGTACGCAAACAAAAAGGGTTAATTCGCGCGGCATAACCGCGCGGCCCAAAAAGGAGGAAACAAGCATGTCGTCTTTGAAGCCGCTTGCAGATCGTGTTCTGGTCAAGCCCGACGAGGCCGAGCAGAAGACCGCTTCTGGTCTGTATATCGCCAGCAACGCCCAGGAGAAGCCGCAGCGCGGCACCATCGTTGCCGTTGGCGCCGGCAAGGTCAACGACAAGGGTGAGCGCATCCCCATGGACGTCAAGGTCGGTGACGTTGTCATCTATGGTAAGTTCGGTGGCAACGAGGTCAAGGTCGACGGCGAGAAGTATCTGCTGATGCGCGCCGACGACATCTACGCTGTCGTCGAGGCCTAGTCTCGTCAGAATCTCTGATTCGTCTTTGAACGCGCCCGCCGCATAGGACTCGGAAGCGGCGACGCGAGTCACATTTCTTTTGGAGGATTACCTACCATGGCAAAGAACATTACGTTCAACACCGATGCCCGCGCTAAGCTTGCCAAGGGCGTCAACACTCTGGCCGACGCCGTTACCGTCACCATGGGCCCCAAGGGCCGCTACGTTGCGCTGCAGCGCACGTTCGGTGCTCCGACCATCACCAACGACGGCGTTTCTGTCGCCAAGGAGATCGAGCTCGAGGACAACATCGAGAACATGGGCGCTCAGCTGGTGAAGGAGGTCGCCACCAAGACCAACGACACCGTGGGTGACGGCACCACCACCGCAACCCTGCTCGCTCAAGCCATCGTCAACGACGGTCTGCGCAACGTCGCCGCTGGCGCCAACCCGCTGGCCATCCGTCGCGGCATCGACAAGGCCGTCAACGCCGCCGTCGCCGAGATGAAGAAGCAGGCCAAGCCGGTCGAGACCAAGGAGCAGATTGCTTCCGTCGGTACCATCTCCGCCGGTGACCCCGAGGTCGGCGAGAAGATCGCCGAGGCCATGGAGGTCGTGGGCAAGGATGGCGTCATCACCGTCGAGGATTCCCAGACGTTCGACATCACCATCGACACCGTCGAGGGCATGCAGTTCGACAAGGGCTATGTCTCCGCTTACTTCGTCACGGATAACGACCGCATGGAGGCCGTGATGAAGGATCCGTACATCCTCATCACCGACCAGAAGATCTCCAGCGTCCAGGACATCATGCCTGTTCTCGAGGCTGTCCAGCGCGCTGGCCGTGGCCTGCTCATCATCGCTGAGGACATCGATGGCGAGGCTCTGCCGACCCTCGTCCTCAACAAGATCCGTGGCGCCCTCAACGTCTGCGCCGTCAAGGCCCCGGGCTACGGCGATCGCCGCAAGCGCATCCTGGAGGACATCGCCGTCCTCACCGGTGGCCAGGCTGCTCTGGACGAGCTGGGCGTGAAGGTCGCTGACATCACCGCTGATATGCTCGGTACCGCTAAGTCCGTCACCATCTCCAAGGACAACACCGTCGTCGTCGGCGGCGCTGGCTCCAAGGAGGCCATCGACGCCCGCATCGCTCAGATCAAGGGCGAGATGGAGAACACCACCTCTGACTTCGACCGTGAGAAGCTCCAGGAGCGCCTGGCCAAGCTCTCCGGTGGCGTTGCCGTCATCAAGGTCGGCGCTGCTACCGAGTCCGAGCTCAAGGAGATCAAGCACCGCGTTGAGGATGCCCTGCAGGCTACCCGCGCTGCTGTCGAGGAGGGCATCGTCGCCGGCGGTGGCGTCGCCTTCATGGACGCTGCTCCTGCGCTCGATGCTGTCGAGATCGACGACCCCGAGGAGAAGATTGGCGTCGATATCGTCAAGAAGGCTCTGACCGCTCCGGTCGCTACCATCGCCAAGAACGCTGGTTTTGAGGGCGCTGTCGTGGTCGACAAGGTTGCCGAGCTGCCCGCCGGCCAGGGTCTCAACTCTGCCAACGGCGAGTGGGGCGACATGATTGAGATGGGCGTCCTCGACCCCGTCAAGGTCAGCCGCGTCACCCTGCAGAACGCTGCTTCTGTCGCCAGCCTGATTCTCATCACCGAGGCCACCGTCTCCGATGTGCCCAAGAACACTCAGCTTGAGGACGCTATCGCTGCTGCTACCGCTGGTCAGCAGGGCGGCGGTATGTACTAAGGCCGACAAGGTCTAGAACTCCCACCGGGAATCCGGGGGCGTGACGGGGGCTTCTCTCCGGAACGTCCTCGGACATGCAAAGAGGCTCCGCATCGCGCTTCGCGCTGCGGAGCCTCTCTGCGTCCTGACGCTCCTATTTGGCAAGGTGTTTTTTAGAATCCATTTTGCGCTCGGCCTCG
>UQNC01000043.1 GCA_900542175.1 uncultured Collinsella sp.
CCCTACCGGGAGTAGCCCCGACGGTTGACAAAACTATAGGAACACCCAATGACTAGGGGGCGCCGTGGGATTGATCCCGCGGCGCCCCCTTTGCGTCGGCGTGTCGGTTATGCCTTACAACTCGTACAGCGTGGTGAACTTGTCCTGCAGGTAGCTGCAGTAGTAGCGGGCGTCAAAGGCCATGCCGCAGGCGCCCTTGATGAGTTCCGGCGCGTCTTTGGCGCGGCCCCACTGCCAAATGTGCTCGCCCAGCCAGGCGCGGACGGGCGCCAGATCGCCGCTCGCGCAGGCGCCATTGAGGTCGACACCGTCGCGGCACATGGCCGGCACAAACATGGCGTCGTAGGCGCTGCCCAACGCATACGTGGGGAAGTAGCCAAACGATCCGCCGCTCCAGTGCGTATCCTGCAGACAGCCGCGCGTGTCGTCGGGAACGGGAATGCCCAGGTACTCGTCCATTAAGCGGTTCCAAAGCGCAGGGATGTCCTTGGCCGTGGCCTCGCCGGCAAACAGCATGCGCTCGATCTGGTAGCGCACCATAATATGCAGCGGGTAGGTGAGCTCGTCCGCCTCGGTGCGGATCAGCGACGGCTGCGCAATGTTCACGGCGCGGTAGAGCGTGTCCTCGTCCACGTTGCCGTAGACTTCGGGCGCGTGACGGCGCAGCACTTCGAGCAGCGGTCCCATAAAGGCGCGGCTGCGGCCAACGGTGTTCTCAAAGAAGCGGCTCTGGCTCTCGTGGATGCCCATGGAGGTGCCACCCTCAAGACAGGTGCGCGCATAGGCAGGATTGACACCCAGCTCGTACATGGCGTGCCCCGCCTCGTGGATGATGCTGTAGACGTTGGAGATACAGTCGTCCTCGTAGATGTGCGTGGCGATGCGCGCGTCGCCCACCGAGAAGCCCTCGCTAAACGGGTGCTCGGTAAAGGCAAGCGTGGTGTCGTCCAGGTTCAGGCCGACAAGCTTCATCAGGTCGAAGCTCATGGCACGCTGGGCGGCCTCGGGCACGCGGGCGTGCAAAAAGTCGGCAGCCGGCTGCTGGCCGCGCTCGCCGATGGCGTGCACGAGCGGCACGACCGTGGCCTTGACCTCATCGCAAAACGCATCGAAGCTCTTGACGGAAAGGCCGCGCTCGTACTGGTCGAGCCAAACGTCGTATGGGTCGCGCTTGGGGTCCATGAGCTCGGCCTGATGCTTAAGTTGGGCGACGATTCTATCCACATAGGGCTCAAAGCTTGCCCAGTCGTTGGCTGCCTTGGCCTTGTGCCACACGGCGTCCGCCTCGCAGGTGAGCCTGGTCCAGGCCTCGGCTTCTTCGGTGGGGATGGCACTGGCCTCACGTTGATCGCGGCCGAGCACACGGATCTCGTCGAGCAGCTGCGGGTCGTCGATCTTGCCGCCCGCGACGGTCTCTCGTGCCAGCGAGCGCACAAGTTCGACAGACTTTTTGCTGGTCAGCAGCTTGTGATGCTCGCCAGCAAGGGTGCCCATAGCATCGGCGCGGGCCGCGGCGCCGTTGGCGGGAGCAATGGTCGCGCCGTCAAACTCGGCAATCTTGAGCAGGTACTCGCGAGTCCACAGCTTGCCCTCGAGCTTACGGAATTTTTTGACAGCCTTATCGACCTTCATGCCTTTGGGCGTCTTATCCGCTGCGGGCTTGGCCATCTTATCCTTGTTCTTTCCCATACCTATATCCTTGATCTCGCAGACCGGACGCCACGGGTGGGCGTACGGCCAGTTTGCACAGCTACCTGCCTTGTACCCAGTGCGAACAAAACGGAACGCGGCGATATGCTCGCAGAATGTGTTATCCTATAGCCCAATGCGTTGACGGAGAGGGTTTTGCCCGCCGCGTCGCCGGCAAGAGAGGGAAGGTCATGGGCTGCAAGCCTTCCTGCGGTGGCAAGGGCCAAGCGTTCACTCCCGAGCAGCGACCTCAACGGGCGCGCGGCTAGCGGCGGCGAAGCCCCAGTAGGGAAGCCGTGAGCCTCGCGATAAGGGGTGTAGAGTGGGCACGGCGGGCCAGACATCCGCTGGGTCAAACAAGGTGGTACCGCGGAATTCAACCGTCCTTGGGCAATGCACATGCCCGAGGACGGTTTTTTGTTACCGAACCGGGCCGCGCATCCGCAGCATCGGGCGGCGTCAGCCGTCCCGGAGCGCGGATGCGCGAGAGACGAAAGGGAAGACATGAGTCTGATTGATGATCTGGTCAAACTCGAGGAAGAGGCCAAGGAGCTCGTCGCAGGCGCCGACGACGCAGCCAAGCTCGAGGCTGCGCGCGTTGAGCTGCTCGGCCGCAAGGGCCGCATCACCGGCCTGATGCGCATGATGGGCAAGCTCGCCCCCGAGGATCGTCCCGTGATGGGCAAGCGAGCCAACGAGATGCGCCAGCTGATTGAGGGGATGCTCGACGAGCGCAACACCGAGATGAAGGCCGCCGCCCTCAAGCGCGCACTGGAGCACGACGCCGTCGACATCACGCTGCCGGGCATCCGTCCGCAGATCGGCCACCAGCACCTGATCAAGCAGATTATCGAGGAGGCCGAGGACATCTTCTGCGGCATCGGCTACACCGTCGAGTCCGGCCCCATGGTCGACACCTCCTACTACAACTTCACCGCGCTCAACGCCCCCATGGATCACCCGAGCCGCTCGGCCCGCGATACCTTCTACGTGGTCGACAACAACCCCGGCAGCGTCGCGCACCCCGAGGCTCACGCCCACGGCGAGTCCGACGTGCTGCTGCGCACCCAGACTTCGGGCGTGCAGATCCACACTATGGAGTCGCAGAAGCCGCCCATCTACATGATCTGCCCGGGCACCGTCTATCGTCCCGACACGGCCGACGCCTGCCACCTGCCGCAGTTCAACCAGATCGAGGGCCTGGTCGTTGACGAGGGCATCACCTTTGGCGACCTTAAGGGCACGCTCGACTACTTTGTTAAGTGCATGTTTGGCGAGGATCGCAAGACGCGTTACCGCCCGCACTTCTTCCCCTTCACCGAGCCTAGCTGCGAGGTGGACGTGAGCTGCCACGTGTGCGGCGGCAAGGGCTGCAACTTCTGCAAGCACAGCGGCTGGATCGAGATCCTAGGCTGCGGCATGGTCGACCCCAACGTCCTGATCAACTGCGGCATCGACCCCGAGAAGTACACCGGCTTCGCCTTTGGTATTGGCGCCGAGCGCGTCGCGGCCCTGCGCTACGACCTGCCGGATCTGCGAACCCTGATGACGGGCGATATGCGCTTCTTAAATCAGTTCTAGTCCCGGCGGCTTTCCCAAGCACCGCACCTTGCCTTTCAATCGTCGGTTGCGTACCTAAGTACGCGGCCCTCCTCTTTCAAGGCAATCTGCGGCACTTGGAAAACCCGTCTCCGTTGCAGTTTTCCGGCTCAAAGCCGCATTTATGAAAGGAGACCAGTTAGATGCGCGTTTCTTACGACTGGCTCAAGACCATGATCGATATTCCGGAGGATCCCAAGACCCTTTCGGACGAATATATCCGTACCGGTACCGAGGTCGAGGCGATCGACACCGTGGGCGAGTCCTTCGACCACGTGGTGACCGCCAAGGTGCTCACCAAGACCCCGCACCCCGATAGCGACCACATGTATGTGTGCTCGGTCGATGTGGGCGACAAGAACCTCGACGCCGACGGCAACCCCGCTCCGCTGCAGATCGTCTGTGGCGCGCAGAACTTCGAGGCCGGCGACCACATCGTCACGGCCATGATCGGCGCCGTGCTTCCCGGCGACGTCAAGATCAAGAAGAGCAAGCTTCGCGGCGTCGTGTCCATGGGCATGAACTGCTCCGCGCGCGAGCTCGGCCTGGGCGGCGACCACTCCGGCATCATGATCCTGCCCGAGGATACGCCCTGCGGCATGCCGTTTGCCGAGTATGTGGGCTCGAGTGATACTGTGCTCGACTGCGAGATCACGCCCAACCGCCCCGACTGCCTGTCCATGATCGGCATGGCCCGCGAGACCGGCGCCATTTTCGATCGCGATTTCCACGTTGAGCTGCCCGCCATCAAGGCGGAGACTGGCCGCGCGACCGACGACGAGCTTTCCGTCGAGATTGCCGACGAGGGCCTGTGCGACCGCTATGTCGTCCGCATCGTGCGCAACGTGAAGGTCGGCCCGTCGCCCGACTGGATGGTCAAGCGCCTTAACGCCCTGGGCGTGCGTCCGCACAACAACATCGTCGACATCACCAACTACGTGATGATGCTCACCGGTCAGCCGCTGCACGCCTTTGACCTGGACACCTTTGCCGAGCGCGATGGCCACCGCCGCGTGGTGGTTCGCGCCGCCCAGCAGGATGAGAAATTCACGACGCTCGATGGCGAGGAGCGCGTGCTCGACGCCGGCATGGGCCTTATCACCGACGGCGAGCGCCCCGTGGCGTTGGCCGGCGTTATGGGCGGCATGGATTCCGAGATCGAGGACGATACCGTTGACGTGATGGTCGAGAGCGCCTGCTTCAACGCCGGCCGCACCTCGCACACCAGCCGTGACCTGTCGCTGATCTCCGACGCCTCCATCCGCTTTGAGCGCCAGGTCGACGAGACCGGCTGCGTGGACGTCGCCAATGTGACGTGCGCGCTTATCGAGGAGATTGCCGGCGGCGAGGTCGCCCCCGGCTATGTGGACGTGTTCCCCGCGCCCAAGACCATCGACAGCATTAGGCTGCGCCTGGCCCGCGTGCATGCCATCTGCGGTGCCGACATCGAGCCCGACTTTATCGAGCGTTCGCTCACCCGTCTGGGCTGCACCGTCGAGCGCGACGGCGAGGACTTTATGGTCACGCCGCCGAGCTTCCGTCCCGACCTGCCGCGTGAGATCGACCTGATCGAGGAGGTCCTGCGCCTGTGGGGCATGGGCCGCGTGACGGCGACCATCCCGGCTGCCAAGAACCACATCGGCGGCCTGACCCGCGAGCAGAAGCTCACCCGCAAGGTCGGCGAGATCCTGCGCGCCTGTGGCCTCAACGAGACCACGACTTTTGGCTTTGCCGCCCCGGGCGACCTGGAGAAGATCGGTATGTCCACCGAGGGCCGCGGTTGCCCCGTGGTGCTCATGAACCCGCTGGTAGCCGAGCAGACCGAGATGCGTCGTTCGCTGCTGCCGGGCCTGCTGCAGTCCGTGGCCTACAACGAGGCCCACGGTACGCCCAACGTGCACCTGTACGAGGTCGGCAGCCTGTTCTACGGTCGCGAGAACGCCAGCCTGCCCAAGGAGACCAAGTCCGTGGCGGGCGTGCTCTCGGGCCAGTGGAGCGAACAATCCTGGAACATGAAGTACCGCAAACTGCGCTTCTTCTTTGGCAAGGGCATTGTCGAGGAGCTGCTCGCCCAGCTGCGCATTGAGAAGGTTCGCTTCCGTCCCGTCGAGGGCGAGGGCTATGCCTTCCTGCAGCCGGGCCGTGCCGCTGAGGTCCTCTCGGGCGGCACCGTGCTGGGCTGGGTCGGCGAGATTCACCCCGAGGCGCGCGAGGCGATGGGTATCGATGAAGTCGTCGTTGCCTTTGAGCTCGATCTGGACAAGCTGATCAAGGGCGCCCGCAATCAGGAGAACTACCGCGAGTTCTCGCAGTACCCTGCTGTTGAGCACGACCTTGCTATCGTGGTCGACAACGCTGTGACCTGCGAGGATCTTGAGCGCCGTATTACCAGCGCCGGCGGCAAACTGCTCGAGGGCGTGCGTCTGTTCGACGTCTACCGCGATCCCATCCGCATCGGAGCGGGCAAGAAGTCCATGGCCTTTGCGCTTACGTATCGCTCCGACGACCACACGCTCACCAGCGAAGAGGTCGAGAAGGCGCACCAGAAGATCGTCACCAAGGTGTGCAAGGGCGTAAACGGCGAGGTCCGCGGCTAGGGCTTGCGATGGGAGCGTAGGGCCTGATGGCGGTTGCTGCGGAGCCCTGCGCGACCGCGGTGTTCGAAATAAGGCACCGTTGACCCTGCATATATGACACGCGCATTACATAACGGCGTGCTGCTTTTGTGGCGGCGCGCCGTATTGCTATTATAGCCTGCGGCGTGTTACGAATCATCAAGCTCGTAACACTGATGAAATGGTTCAAGCGGCGATGCAATCCCATGCGCCGGCAACCGGGAGGCGTATATGCACATTCCAGACAACTACCTGTCCCCGCAGACCGATGCCGTTATGGCGGTGGCGATGGTGCCCGTATGGGTTCACTGCATCAAGAAAGTGCGCGCCACGCTCGATCGCGAGCATATGGCGTTCCTGGGCATCTGCGCCGCGTTCTCCTTTTTGCTCATGATGTTTAACGTTCCGCTGCCCGGCGGCACCACAGGCCACGCCGTCGGCGGCGCACTCATCGCGCTGCTGCTGGGCCCCGAGGCCGCGGCTATCGCTGTCTCGGTCGCGCTGGCGCTGCAGGCGCTGCTGTTTGGCGACGGCGGCGTTCTGTCGTTTGGCGCCAACTGCTTTAACATGGCCTTTGTGCTGCCGTTTGTCGCTGCTATCGTGTTCCGTGCGCTCAACAGCCGTCTGCACGACAAGAGCTGGGGCACCTCGGTTTCTGCCATCGTGAGCGGCTGGGTCGGCCTGTGCCTGGCGGCCCTGTGCGCGGCAATCGAGTTTGGTATTCAGCCCATGCTCTTTACGAATGCTTCGGGCGCTCCGCTGTACTGCCCCTTCCCGCTGTCCGTGGCTATTCCTGCCATGTTGATCCCGCATATGCTGGTTGCCGGCGTGATCGAGGGCGTGGCGACGGCCGCCATCTACGGTTTCATTAAGAAGACGGCGCCGAGCGTTATCGTCGGGCCCGAGGCTGTCGATGGCCAGCTTGCTGCCGAGGGCGCTGCCGCCAAGAAGACCTCGCTGGTCCCCACGCTCATCCTGGTCGCCGTGCTTGTCGTGGCCACGCCGCTGGGCCTGCTGGCCACGGGTGACGCCTGGGGCGAGTGGGACGCCGAGGGCGCCGCGACTGCCGTTCAGGAGGCTGGCGACGACAGCCTGCAGGCTTCAGTCGGCCTCGACACCCCGACCTTTGCCGATGCCCTGCCCACGGGCGATTATCTGCAGGCCTATTCCGAGGAACAGGGCCTTGGCTTTGCCGGCCAGGCTGCGATGTATATTCTTTCGGGCGTGATTGGCGTGGCGGTGCTCACCATCGCATTCCGCCTGGTCTCGCTGACGGTCAAGGAAAGCGGTGCTCATGGCAATAGCCGAGCTGCCTAGCTGGCTTGCGGTCGAGCAGCGTTACGAGCCCGCGGGGGCTCGGCATCGTGTAATGCAAAAGAATGTCCTGCACCTGGCGAGCCTGCTTGAGCGGGTTCGCCTGGGTGGAGGCGCGAACGAGGGCGGGTCGATGGTCGACCGCGCCCTTTCTTGCGTTTCGGCTCCGGTGCGCCTGGTGGGGATGTTCGTCTGCGTTCTGTGCGTGTGCCTGACGCAGAGCCCGCTGTACCTCATGTTGATGGCGGCTATCGCGTTGGTGCTGGTCGCGGTGCGCCCTGTACGCGGGCTGCGCGCTACCTTTGTGCCGGCGTTGGCTGCCGCGGGGTTTGCCGTGGTTTTGGCGCTGCCTGCCCTGCTGCTGGGTGCTTCAGCCACGGGCGCCATGCTCAAGATTGCACTCAAGACGTTCATTAACGTGTCGCTGGTGCTGGGCGTTTCGTGGACGCTCACCTGGAGTCGCATGTCGGCGGCGCTTAAGATGCTGCGCCTGCCCGACGAGGTCATCTTTACCTTTGATATGGCACTCAAGCATATCGAGGTGCTGGGATGCACGGCGCACGATCTGTGCGAATCGGTCATGTTGCGCAGCGTTGGCCGTGCGCCTGAGGGATTTTCGCGTACCGATTCGATCGCGGGTATCATGGGCATGACCTTTATCAAGGCGATGGAGTGCAGCCACGCGATGGACGAGGCTATGCTCTGCCGCGGCTTTGCCGGTGCGTACCCGGCGCCCGGGCGGAGCGGCTTTGGCTGGCGCGATGCGGTTTATGCGGCCGTCGTGGTGCTGCTCGCCGTGTTGTGCGCGGTGCTGTAGCGCGGGCGGCCGAGCCGTCGATGTGGATAGGGAAGGGCGACGTTTTGGCAAACGATACGAATGGCGTGATGGGCGCGAGCGGTGCTACTGGCGCCAAGAGCGTGCCGCTCATCGAGTTTCGCGACGTGGTGTTCTCCTATGCGGGGCATACGGTTGTCGATGGTGTGTCGCTGCAGGTCGATCGTGGTGAACTCGTTGCCCTACTCGGTCCCAACGGCTGCGGTAAGACGACGATTATGCGCCTTATCAACGGTCTTGAACTAGCGGACGCGGGCGCGTACCTGTTTGACGGGCACGTGATCGATGCGGCATATCTCAAGGATTCCGCAGCCGCTCAGCGTTTTCATCAGCGCGTGGGCTTTGTGTTCCAGAATGCCGACGCCCAGCTGTTCTGCGCTACGGTGGGCGAGGAAGTTGCTTTTGGCCCCGCGCAGATGGGGCTGCCGACAGACGAGCTCGAGCGCCGCGTCCGCGATGCCATGGAGCTGTTCCAGGTTGCCGATCTGGTCGATGCCTCGCCCTATCAGCTTTCGGGCGGGCAAAAGAAGCGCGTTGCGCTGGCTGCGGTTGTGTCGATGAACCCCGATATCCTAGTGCTCGATGAGCCCACCAACGGGCTCGATGAGGACTCGTGCGACATCGTAGTCAACTTTTTGCTGGCCTACGTTGCTGCCGGTAAGACGGTTTTGATGAGTACGCACCATCAAGATTTGGTGCGCCGCCTGGAGGCCCGTGCCATCTATATCGATCGATATCACCATGTGGTCGAGGCGCCCGTGCCGTCGTATGGAACCGAAAGCGGTGCTGCGGACTAGTTGCTGCGTAGAGGATGCGTAGCCGCCCGTGCGGCTTTGCCGTGATGGTATAGTTATCCAGGTTTTTTATGGGGGTGGCTATGCCAAGCTGGAACATTCATATCGCTCAGACGGAGCGTTTGCTGGAGCGCACCAGTGCGCTTGCCGATAGCGTGCGCGACCGCAATGCCTTTTTGTTTGGCTGCGTGGTTCCGGATATCTTCGTGGGCTATATGGTCCCTGGCATCGCCGATCCCATCCCGTACCGCATTACGCACTTTGCCAAGCCTGAGCCCATCCCTAAGCCTCGTGAGCATGAGTTCTGGGATACCTATGTGGCACCGTTGCTTAAAAGTTCGCCCACCGGTGCGCCGGCCGCGGCGACCTCGATTATCGAGGAGCGCGAGCGACTGAACCGCGTGCACTATCCCCAGCGCTACAGGGATGCCGAGCCGGTCGTCGGCCCCGGCGCTCGTGAGTTCTCGCTTGCGTCCGAGGACGTGGCGCAGTCGTTGCTCGATTTGACACTGGGTGTCTGGTCGCATCTGGTGGCCGATACCGTATGGAATACGCGCGTGAATCAGTACCTGGAGGCGCACGGCGGCAAGCCGTGCGAGGAATTCCGCATTAAAAAGCAAGGCGACTTTGACTGGTTTGGTAAGACGCTCGGCATTGTTTCGATTCCGCGCGCGACCGATCGCCTGTATACTGCGGCGACGCGTTTTGGGCAGTATCCCATCCATAAGGAGTATGTGCTCAAGACCATTGGCGTTATGCACGAGATCGTGCGCGAAAACCCCGGCGAGCCCGATCATCCGCCATACCGCCTGCTAACTGAGGAGTTTTTTGATGCAACGTTTACCGAGGTCATCGAGCTGACCGAGGCGGGATTTGCCGCCCGCGTCGCATCACCCGGTGTTCCTGCTCTGCCCCTGATCGCTAGCTGCTAGCTGGCCGGCCCGGCAGTGAACAGCTCATCCCAATCGACCAACAGCTCCCGTCGCAGGGCGTAAACACGGCAAACGAGCTGCACATTTCATAGCATGCCATAAGTAGCTGGTTGCGTGTCATGCCGTGCGGGAGGCATCGACGCACAGAAAAAGGGCCCGGAAGGCGAAGCCTTCCGGGCCCTTTGCAATGCAAACATGCTTGCAAGTACGGCTTAACGCACCTGAGCGACGTAAGCGACGTTGGTCGAGGAGACCTTGTCCTCGAGCTGGACGCTCATGCGGGGATCGCCGGCGGTAGCGACGGTCAAATCGCCAGCCTCGACGTAGCCGAGCTCCTTAGCGGTCTCGATCGCCTTGACGATCGTGCCGTTGACGGTGCCCTGGGTAATCTCGGCCTGGTGCGGGATAACGCCCCAGTACATGATCATCTGCTGGACGGCCCACTCGTGGCGGGAGAACGCGCAGATCGGCATGTTGGGGCGGAAGTGCGAGATCAGGCGAGCGGTACGACCGGTGGTCGTCGGCACGGTGATGCACTTGGCGCCAACGGTGGTGGCCATGTTCACAGCGGACATACCCACAACGTTGTTGACGACGCGGGTGCCGTGAGCGTCGGCCGGAACCTCGAGCGGAGCGTGGGCCGGGAGGTACTTCTCGGTCTCGAGAGCAATGCTGGCCTGCATCTTAACGGCCTCGACCGGGTACTTACCGGCAGCGGACTCGCCGGACAGCATAACGGCGTCGGTGCCGTCGTAGATGGCGTTAGCAACGTCGGCAACCTCGGCGCGCGTCGGGCGCGGGTTCTGCTGCATGGAGTCGAGCATCTGCGTAGCGGTGATAACGGGCTTGTAGGCCGCGTTGCACTTGGCGATGATCTCCTTCTGGATGTGCGGAACGAGCTCGGGCTTGATCTCGATACCCAGGTCGCCACGGGCGACCATGATGCCGTCGGAAGCCTCGAGGATCTCGTCGAAGTTCTCGACGCCCAGGGCGCACTCGATCTTCGGGAAGATCGTCACGTGCTCGCCACCGTTCTCGCGGCAAAGCTTGCGGATGCCGCGGACGGACTCGCCGTCACGGATGAAGGAAGCGGCGATGTAGTCGATGTTCTCGGTCAGGCCAAAGAGGATGTCCTGACGATCGCGCTCGGTGATGGCGGGCAGCGAAATGTTGACGTTGGGCATGTTGACGCCCTTGCGCTCGCCAATCAGGCCGTCGTTCTTAACGACGCAGGTCATGTCCTGGCCGCTGACGGACTCGACCTCGAGGGCAACCAGGCCGTCATCGATCAGGATGAGGGAGCCCTTCTCGACCTCGGAAGGCAGAGCCAGGTAGTCGAGGGAGATGTGCTCAGCGGTGCCGTGGAAATCCTCGGACGTGGGCTGAGCGGTGACGACGATCTTATCGCCGGTCTTGACGGCAACCTTCTTGCCGTCGACCAGAAGGCCGGTGCGGACCTCGGGGCCCTTGGTGTCGAGCAGGATGCCGACAGGCAGACCGAGCTCCTTGGAAATACGGCGGACGCGCTCGATGCGACCGTGGTGCTCGTCGTAGGAGCCGTGCGAGAAGTTAAAACGGGCGACGTTCATGCCCGCCTTGATCATCTCGCGGATGGTCTCGTCGCTATCGCAGGCGGGACCCATGGTGCATACAATCTTAGTGCGCTTGTACATTCAGACCTCCATCTGACATCGTCTTGCGCTGATAGATAAACCATAAGAAATAAAACCGAGATGATTATAACGAAATGCCGACCGAATACCCCAAAAAATCGACCGTATGCCGAAATGGAAGTTCATTTTTTGCGGGAAAAACGGTATATGAAAAATCTTTACCAACCACTCCAACCGCTGCTATCTGGGAGATATGTCAGTTTGGCGATGTGCCGAAGAAAAAACGTTTTACCAATGTTGAGCATCACACGGTCTGCACCGTTGCGTGCGGACCATATTTCCAAACCGATTGTTTTGGCTAGACGCGTCGCTTTGGGGTACCATAGCTCCACTATCAACTGCCGCTCAGCACGGCAGCCTTGATGAGCCCTTGCCCTTCTCCTGGGAATTATGATCGGGCATCAATCTGCTGAGTGGCCCGAATCCCAGGAGGGGACTCTATATGCAAAAGGAATACCTGTCCGCCGCGGCGGAGGTGCTCAGCGACCAAGGTGTCGATGAGAACCTCGGCCTGAGCAACGACGAGGCGTCTTCGCGCCTCGCCAAGACAGGCCCTAACAAGCTCGAGGAAGCCGAGAAGACACCGCTGTGGAAGCGTTTCTTTGAGCAGATGGCCGACCCCATGGTCATCATGCTGATCGTTGCCGCCGTCATCAGTGCGCTCACGGGCATGGTCAAGGGCGAGCCCGACTTTGCCGATGTTGCCATCATCATGTTCGTCGTTATCGTCAACTCGGTGCTGGGCGTGGTCCAGGAAGCCAAGAGCGAGGAGGCCCTCGAGGCCCTGCAGGAGATGAGTGCGGCGCAGTCCAAGGTGCTGCGCGACGGCAAGCTCGTGCACCTGCCGAGCGCCGAGCTCGTGCCCGGCGACGTTATCATGCTCGAGGCGGGCGACTCCGTCCCGGCCGACTGCCGCGTGCTCGAGAGCGCCACGATGAAGATCGAAGAGGCCGCGCTCACCGGCGAGTCCGTGCCCGTAGAGAAGCACGCCAACGTGATCGAGCTCGCTGCGGGCACCGATGACGTGCCGCTCGGCGACCGTAAGAACATGTGCTATATGGGCTCCACCGTCGTGTACGGCCGTGGTCGCGCCGTCGTGGTCGGCACCGGCATGAACACCGAGATGGGCAAGATCGCCGGCGCCCTGGCCGAGGCCAAGGAAGAGCTCACGCCGTTGCAAGTGAAGCTCGCCGAGCTCAGCCGCATCCTTACCATTATGGTTATCGTCATCTGCGTCGTCATCTTTGGCGTTGATATCATCCGCCACGGCGTGGGCAACGTTCTTACCGACCCGACCGCCCTGCTCGATACCTTTATGGTCGCCGTCTCGCTCGCCGTCGCTGCCATCCCCGAGGGCCTGGTCGCCGTCGTGACCATCGTGCTATCGCTTGGCGTGACCAAGATGGCTAAGCGCCAGGCAATCATCCGCAAGCTCTCTGCCGTCGAGACTCTCGGCTGCACGCAGACCATCTGCTCCGACAAGACCGGTACCCTTACCCAAAACAAGATGACCGTCGTCAAGCACGAGCTCGCTGCGCCCAAGGAGAAGTTCCTGGCCGGCATGGCGCTGTGCTCCGATGCTCAGTGGGACGAGGAGCTGGGCGAGGCCGTGGGCGAGCCGACTGAGTGCGCGCTCGTCAACGACGCCGGCAAGGCGGGCCTCACTGGCCTGACTGCCGAGCATCCGCGCGTGGGCGAGGCCCCGTTTGACTCGGGCCGCAAGATGATGTCCGTGGTCGTCGAGACCCTGGATGGCGAGTACGAGCAGTACACCAAGGGTGCGCCCGACGTGGTGATCGGCCTGTGCACCCATATCTACGAGGGCGATAAGGTCGTCCCCCTGACCGAGGAGCGCCGCGCCGAGCTCGTGGCGGCCAACAAGGCCATGGCCGACGAGGCCCTGCGCGTGCTGGCGCTGGCAAGCCGCACCTACACCGAGGTCCCGAGCGACTGCAGCCCCGCTGCGCTCGAGCACGACCTGGTCTTCTGCGGCCTGTCCGGCATGATTGACCCTGTCCGCCCCGAGGTCGCCGACGCCATCCGCGAGGCGCACGATGCCGGTATCCGCACCGTCATGATCACGGGCGACCACATCGACACCGCCGTGGCCATCGCCAAGCAGCTGGGCATCGTCACCGATCGCAGCCATGCCATCACCGGTGCCGACCTCGATCGCATGAGCGACGAGGAGCTCGACGCGCACATCGAGGACTACGGCGTGTACGCCCGCGTCCAACCCGAGCACAAGACACGCATCGTCGAGGCTTGGAAGTCGCGCGACCAGATCGTGGCCATGACGGGCGACGGCGTCAACGACGCCCCGTCCATCAAGCGCGCCGACATCGGCGTGGGCATGGGCATTACTGGTACCGACGTCACCAAGAACGTCGCCGACATGGTGCTCGCCGACGATAACTTTGCCACCATCATCGGTGCCTGCGAAGAGGGCCGTCGCATCTACGACAACATCCGCAAGGTCATCCAGTTCCTGCTTTCGGCCAACCTTGCCGAGGTGTTCTCGGTGTTTATCGCCACGCTCATCGGCTTTACCATCTTCCAGCCGGTGCAGCTGCTGTGGGTGAACCTGGTCACCGACTGCTTCCCCGCGCTCGCGCTGGGCATGGAGGATGCCGAGGGCGACATCATGAAGCGCAAGCCGCGCAACGCCAAGGACGGTGTCTTTGCCGGACATATGGGTCTGGACTGTGTGGTCCAGGGCCTAATCATCACCGTGCTGGTGCTGGCGAGCTTCTTTGTGGGCGTGTACTTTGACATGGGCTACATCCACATCGCCGATATGATTGCCGGCAATGCCGACGAGGAAGGCGTGATGATGGCGTTCATCACGCTCAACATGGTCGAGATTTTCCACTGCTTCAATATGCGCAGCCGTCGTGCGTCGCTGTTCACCATGAAGAAGCAGAACAAGTGGCTGTGGGCTTCCGCCGCTCTGGCACTGGTGCTGACGGTGATCGTGACCGTGCAGCCGACGCTTGCCGAGATGTTCTTTGGCCCTGTGACGCTTGAGCTCAAGGGCGTTCTTGCCGCGCTGGGCCTGGCCTTCCTGATCATCCCGTTGATGGAGATCTACAAGGCGATCATGCGCGCGGTGGAGAAAGAGTAACGTACCTGTCCGGGCCCGCCTGCCTGCGGGGTTTCCACGGGCACGTCCTCGCCGCGTTGCGGCTGCGGGATGTGCCCTTTGGAAACCCCTCTCGGCGGGCGGGCCCTGCGGTGACGTTGCTGGCTTTTCTCCCGCGCGGATGATAAAGGGCTGAGGGAAAGTGTGTGAGTCGGTCGAGCATTTGCTCGGCCGACTCTTTTTTGTGGGAAAATACCTGCTCAGTTGTGATTTATGGTGCTGGGAGGCGCTTGTGGGCAAGGCTAAGGCTAAGGCGAAGAAAAAGACGACGGGGGCGCGGGCTAAGCGTGATCGTCGTCGGAAGCTCGCGACCGAGGCTCCCGCGTCTGCCGAGGAGCTGCTGGCGAGCGTGCCGGGACTCGACGCGCTGCAGGACGTTCCGGCGTTCGATGACCTGCCGGTCGATGAAGCTCAGCAGGCTGCCTTTGATGATTTCTGCGCACATGCCGAGGAGCCCGAGCAGATGCAGCTTGGCGCCGTGGTGCGCCTGGACCGCGGGTTTCCGCTGGTGGCGACTGCCGATGACACGTTTCGTGCCGAGCATGCCGTGGGGTTTGCCAAGTCGCGCGGCGAGGACGAGGTCCTGCTGCCTGCCGTGGGCGACCGTGTGGCGGTGCGCCGCGCTCCCGGGCACGATATGGGCGTGATTGAGTGCGTGCTGCCGCGCCGTACGAGCTTTGAGCGTTGGCGTGGCCGTGCCCGCGGTGAGCGCCAAGTGCTCTGCTCCAACGTTGACAGCGTGCTGATCGTGCAGGCGCTCGGCGCCGGCGAGGTGCTGCTCGATCGCGTGGCGCGCTCACTGGTGTTGGCGCTCGATTGCGATGCCGAGCCGGTGGTGGTGCTCACCAAGGCCGACCGCTGCGATGCCGAGGAGCTCGAGCGCGATCTGGACCGCGTGCGCCGCCTGGTGGGTCCGGACGTGCGCGTGATCGTGACGTCCTCTGCCGAGGGCCGCG
>UQNC01000044.1 GCA_900542175.1 uncultured Collinsella sp.
ATGGTATACGGGCGCATCATCGACGTCTTCAATACAGACAATATCAGTGCGGAATATTTTGGGAGGTAGCCCAAACAGCCCCGGCGGGGTCCTGTGTAGTCACCCTTTAGGCGGAACTCTCCTAATTATTTGGATGAGTCGTTTACTTACTTGTACTGTTACCGTCTTCCCACTGTTGTTGGGGTATGCTTTGTTTGTATGTAAACGTATGACATGTTGATGAAGGGAGGGTGCTATGGCTCGCGAGGGCGCTCGTTCTAAGGATTCTGCTAAGCCTGGCATCAAGGAAGTTGCAGCGGTGGCGGGGGTTTCGCCTACTACGGTATCTCGCGTGCTTAATAATCGCGGCTACATTAGTCAGGAAACCCGCGATAAAGTCCATGCGGCGATGGAGCGCATCAATTACACGCCCAACGATATCGCCCGTGCCATGCTCAACGGTCGCCTGAACCTTATCGGCATGATCGTTCCCTTTGTGAGCAGCCCGTTCCATGCTCAGGTTGTGCAGGCGGTCGAGCGCACGTTGGCGGAAAACGGCTTTAAGATGTTGCTGTGCAACAGCGCCAATCGGCCCGATCTTGAGCGTTCCTATATTGACATGCTCCGCCGCAATATGGTCGACGGTGTAATCGTCAACTCCCTCAATATCGGTGCCGAGGCATATGCCGAGATGGGCTTGAGCCTGGTTGGCATCGACTGCGATCTTGGCGAGGGCTCTGTCCAGATTGCAAGTGACAGCTATGGCATCGGCGAGCTCGCCACGCGCCGTCTGATTGATGACGGCTGCAGGCGTATCCTGTGCCTGCGTAGCAATAGCCGCATGCGCATGCCTGCCAATAAGCGTACCGATGCCTACCTCGATGTTGTTGAGCAGGCCGGTTTGTCCGCGCTTGTTCGTGAGGTCGAGTTCGTTAAGCCCGACGACGAAAAGGGCGCGGTCGTCGCGAAGATCCTCGATGAGAACCCCGATATTGACGGCATCTTTGCGGGAGACGACACGATGGCGGCCATCTGCCTCAACGTGATGAAGCAGCGCGGCTTGAGTGCTCCGGACGATATTAAGGTCGTGGGCGCGGATGGTGCCCGCCGCACCATGACGTTTATGCCTGACCTAACAACCGTACGCCAAGATATCGATCGCATCGGAGAGCTCGCGGCGCAATCCATCATCGCTCTGATTAACGGCGATAAGCCCGAATCGAATATAAAGCTCCCCGTTGAACTTATTGAGGGCAAAACCGCGTAGTTCATCCCGTGCTAAAAGAATTCCTCAAACGCCTCTGATGACCGTTCGCCGGCATATGTCAACCGTTTGCCGACGACTGGAACTGCGAAAAGACGTATTGGTGTGAAAACGTTTGACATATAAAAACGATTGACATATCTTGCAGTTGTACCAAGTTAGTATCTTGTGGGAAAGGAAGTCTCGGATGCACAAGGTGTATTACCAGCCTGAGGGAATTTGGGTAGGCGACATCATGCCGTACGGCGAGGACGGCACGTTCTATCTCTATCATCAGCGTGACACGCGTAACCCCGGACCTTTCGGAGAGCCGTTTGGCTGGGCGCTCGCTACGACCAAGGACTTCGTCAATTACAAAGACTTTGGCGAGAGCCTTGAGCGTGGCGGCGACGAGGAAGTCGACCAGTATGTTTATGCCGGCACGGTGTTTAAGGTGGGCGACAAGTACCATGCGCTCTACACTGGTTGCAATCGCGATAAGGTCCGCGCACGCTTGATGAAGCAGGTTCTTCTTCACGCAACGAGTGACGACGCCGTCAAGTGGGAGAAGAACATCGCTGAGACGCTGCTTCCGCCCCAGGAGGGTTACGATGACCGCAACTGGCGCGACCCCTTTGTGCTTTGGGATGAGGAGAACGAAGAGTACATGCTCATCCTCGGCACGCGTGTGGGCGAGGACAAGCGCCTGATGACCGGTCGTCTGGTCAAGTTCACCTCCAAGGACCTGGATACCTGGGAGTTCCAGGGCGACTGGTGGAATCCGGGCCTGTACACCATGTTCGAGATGCCTGATCTCTTTAAGATGGGCGACTGGTGGTATCTGGTGTTCTCCGAGTACAGTGATGGCAACAAGACCCGTTACCGCATGTCTCGCTCTATCAACGGTCCTTGGATCACTCCTGCGGACGATTCCTTCGATGGCCGCGCGTACTATGCCGCGCGTACCGCATTTGATGGCGAGCGCCGCGTTCTCTTTGGTTGGGTTCCTACGCGTGACGAGGGCGGTGACCCCAGCTCTTACCTGTGGGGGGGCACCTTTATGCCTCTCGAGATCGTTCAGCGTGCCGACGGAACGCTCGGCACCAAGCTCCCCGACAGCATGCTTGGCGCCTTTGGCGAGGCTAAGGCAGTCGAGGCCTTTGAGCTTTCCTGCGAGTCGGGCAAGGTCGAGCAGGTGCTCGCCGCGGATGCCGGTTCCACCTATATGCTCGATGCCGACATCGAGCTCGCCGGTGACGCTGCCGGCTTCTCGGTGAAGCTTGCCGAGGACGCCGAGTCCGGTCTTGCCTATGAGTTCCGCGCCAACCTGCGTGAGGGCAAGCTCGAGTTTACGGCGGCCCCCCAGTATCCGTGGTTCCAGGTCAACAACATGGGCCTCGAGCGTCCGTTGTTCTTTAAGGGCGAGGGCACTCATCATGTGCGCCTGGTCGTTGACGACGATATCGCGACCATCTTTGTCGATGATGTTGCGCTTAACGCGCGCTTCTGCAATAAGCAGGGCCAGGGTGTGGCGCTGACGGTCACCGACGGTACGCTCAAGTGCGCAAATGCAACGATCGCGTCTCTGTAATGGCATCAAAACGTTTTATGATTTCGTAAGGGAATGGAGAGGAACATGGACTACAAAGTAGTGTCTCAGCAAGTCGTCGACAACGTCGGCGGTCTGGAGAACATCGAGGGCGCCACGCACTGTGTTACGCGTCTTCGTCTGGTGCTCAAGGACACGAGCAAGTACAACAAGGCCGAGCTCGAGAACATCGATGGCGTCAAGGGCGTTCTGTATAACAGCGGCCAGCTCATGATCATCTTTGGTACCGGTACCGTTAACAAGGTCTACGATGAGTTTATGGCTCTGACGGGTGTCAAGGAGATTAGCGCTTCCGAGGTCAAGGGAGCCGAGGCGGACAAGAAGGGCAAGATCTTCTCGGTTCTCAAGGTATTCTCCGACATCTTTATTCCCATCATCCCCGCCTTCGTCGGTGCTGCTATCATCATCGGTCTTAAGTCGCTGATCGTTGCCAACGGCCTCTTTGGCATGGAGGGCAGCCTTGCCGATCACAGCGAGTTCCTCAAGAACCTCGCAAGCTTCTTTGCCATTATTGCCACTACGTTTGATTACCTGCCTGTCCTGGTGATGTACAGTGCGGTTAAGCGTTTTGGCGGCAACCCGATCCTGGGTATCCTCGTCGGCATTGTCATGGTTCACCCGAGCCTTATGAACCGCAACACGTTCGTTTTGGATCCGACGGGCGCTGAGTATTGGAACTTCGGTCCGCTTTCCATTCCCATGGTTGCTTTCCAGGGTGGCGTATTCCCCGCAATCCTGACTGCCTGGTTTATGGCCAAGGTCGAGAAGATTGCCCAGAAGTACATCCCCGAGGTCGTCTCGTTCGTCTTTGTCCCGACCGTCACCCTGATTCTTGCCAACGTTGCCCTGTTCACCGTGTTTGGCCCGCTCGGCAACCTGATCGGCGATGTTCTCGCTGGCGTGATCGACGTCCTGTACAACAGGATGGGTGTCTTTGGTGCCTTTGTCTTCGCCGCGTTCTTGCAGCCGCTCGTCGTTACCGGTACGCATCAGTTCATCCAGGGTATCGAGGCCAACCTCGTTGCAACCACCGGTTTCAATTACATCCAGGCTATCTGGTCGGTTTCCATCATCGCCCAGGGCGGCGGCGCCATCGGCATGTATCTCATTCACAAGAAGCATTCCAAAGAGCGCAACATCTGCATGTCGTCCTTTATCCCGACGCTGGTCGGAATCTCCGAGCCCGCCATCTTTGCTGCAAACATGCGCTACTCGATCATTCCGTTCATCTGCGCTTGCATCGGTGCAGGCTGCGGCGGTGCCTTCGTGAAGCTCTTTGAGGTGCGCGCTATCGGCCAGGGACTGACCGGCGTACTTGGCCTGCTCATCGTCACGCCCGAGACCCTCGTGTGGTATGTGGCTGGCAATCTGATCGCTTTCTTCGTCCCGATCATCCTGATCTTTGCCTACAACAAGGCAAAGGGCGTTCCGACCACCGATGAAGAGGGTGCAGGCGCCGGCTTTGATGTCAGCTTCTAATCCAGCTCCGTCAAGGTAATGTACGGGTTGACCTGTTGGAGAAGGGCGTTTGGCTCGCATGGGCCGGGCGTCCTTCTCCTCTATAAGAAGGACGATTGAATGTTCGATCAAAAACATAGGGTGACGCGCTCGGACTACGAGCTGTGGCGTGCCGGGCAGGATGAGACTGCGGCTCGCATCGCGGCTGACCCCGATAGACTTCTGTTCCATGTGGAGCCCGAGCTTGGCTGGCTCAATGATCCCAACGGTTTGGTGCAGGTTGGTGATACATACCACATCTATCACCAATACGATCCGTTTGATGCCGCGCACGGCGGACCGGTGCTGTGGAATCATCTGACGACGAAGGACTTTGTGACGTACGAGAACCGCGGTCCCGCGCTATTCCCCGATTCAGATTTAGACTCGAGCGGTGCGTATTCGGGGTCTGCATTTATGCACGACGGCAAGATTCATTACTTCTATACCGGTAACGTCAAGCATTTTGACCGCGATGATTATGACTATGTGCTGACAGGGCGCGACCAAAATCAGCTTCACATGGTTACCGGGAACCCCGATAAATTGGGGGAGAAGCACATAGCTGCTGGTCCGGTCGATTACCCCGACGATATTAGTACACACGTGCGCGACCCCAAGATCCTGGAGCACGACGGTATCTACTATATGGTTCTTGGTGCTCGTACGAAAGACGACCGCGGTTGCGTGCTCGTCTATACCTCGCTCGATCTTGAGTGCTGGAAATATGCGACGCGTATCGAGCTCGGCGAGAAGTTCGGTTTTATGTGGGAGTGCCCCGATCTGTTTGAGCTTGATGGCGAGCTTATTCTCGTTTGTTGTCCGCAGGGCGTGCCCGCCGATGGTTGGCGTTACCAAAACCCGCATCAGTGCGTGTGGTTTCGTATTGAGGCCGATTGGGAGGCGCCTAGCTTTAAAATCGCCGGGCAGGGTATGCCCCCGATGGTTGATGCGGGTTTTGACTTCTATGCCCCTCAATCATTTGCAGATGCCGACGGTCGACGGATTATGATCGGTTGGGCCGGCTGCCCCGATGCAACGGCTCAAAACCCGACGGAGGAACGCGGATGGCAGTGCGCGCTTACCGTGCCGAGGGTGCTGAATATGCGCGACGGTAAGCTCTGTCAGTGGCCCGCGCGCGAGGTTGAGCAACTGCGCAAGGAGCGTGTTTCGGTGACCGCCGGAGAGACCGTCGGCTCTCCTGGTCGACTGTTTGATGCCGTCGTGTCGTGCCGGGGGACGAAGTCCATTGAGCTGGAAGTTCGTGAGGGCGTTGTCGTGTGCTTTGCCAACGGAATGCTCACACTTGATATGGGCGATGAGGGCTATGGACGCGACAAGAGGTCGGTTGAGCTCGACGAGCTTTACTGCCTGCGAGTCCTTTCGGATGCCACGATGCTCGAGGTATTTGTCAACGACGGCGAGGTTGCGCTTACGAGCCGCACCTATTCGTCTGCGGCGCCGGCGATGCGGTTGCGCGCCGAGGGCGACGCCTCGATGGAGTTTTACCGTCTGGCTCGCTAGCCGCATTGTGAGTGACCATGGCGTTTTGGATACACGGGCTTTCTTGGTGGCTACCGTTTATCGCATATAGCTACCGTTTGCGGAGTAAGTAACACTCATTACTAAACCGTGTAGAATCTCATGCAAGCACGGAGTATTTCAGGGAGACGCTGTCCTTTGTTGTGGCGAAGGGCGGCGTCTCTCTGGTGCTTGGGAGTCGTCGTTCAATTGGCCGGCGGGCGTGCACGTGTAATAAATAGCCAACGTTGAGATGGGTCGTGATGATAATGGGCAAGTACGTAATCGTGGTTGAGTCTGGTTCGGATGTGACACCGGAGCTCTGCGAACGCTATGGCATCGTGCGTGTACCCATGCATGTCACGATTGGCGACGAGACCGTCGAGGATGGCTCTATCGATCCGCTTGAGATTTACTCGCGCTGCAACGAGTTTGGTGTGATGCCCAAGACCAGTGGCTGTTCGCCAGCGGATTTTGCGCATGTGTACGACCGCATTCATGCCGAGCAGCCCGACGCGACCATTTTGCATCTTGCATATTCCGAGGCTACGACCTGTTCGCATCAGTCTTCAAAGATTGCGGCCCAGGGGCGCGACTACGTGTTCTCCATGGACACGCGCTTTGTCTCGGTAGGCCAGTCGCTCGTTGTCGTCGAGACCGCCAAATACATCGAGACTCATCCCGATGCCACCGTCGACGAGATCTTTGCATTTACGAACTCCGTCATGGACCGCGTGCTGCTGGGCTTTGTTCCTACGGACCTTGCCTTCCTTAAGGCGGGTGGTCGCTTGTCCAACGTCGCGTTTCTTGGCGCCCATCTGCTCAAGATTAAGCCCTGCATTGAGGTGACGGGCGGCAAGTTCGTGGCGACTAAGAAGTTCCGCGGCTCTATGCTCAAATGCGCCCGTGCCTTTATTGACCACATGGTTGCCAAGGGCGAGATTGACTACTCGCACATTGGCTTGGCATATTCGGTAGGTCTTTCCGAGGAGCTGCGCGACGACATGGAAGTCTATGCACACGACCTGGGCTTTAAGGACGTCACCTGGACTCAGGTCGGCGGCGTCATCTCGAGCCATTGCGGCCCGACCGCCTTTGGCGCGGTGCTTACGCTCAAGGCGTAAGGCCTGGCGACTATCGATTTCTATTGCCACGGCGGCGGGCGGGTTACGACAACCTTCCCGCCGCTTTTGCGCGGAGTCAAATAGGACGACCTAATTGGCCTCTAAAGCGTTTCGCCATGATGCGTATGGGCTAGAATGGCTCTGGCATTTATGTAGTTAAAACCAAAGAGAGGCAAGGTAGCGGGAATGGCTGAGATGACGCTCGAGGGTGTGGACGCTCGCCCCGAGGACTCCATGTTTGCCCTGGGTCGCGTACATTCGATTGAAACGATGGGTACGGTCGACGGTCCCGGCATCCGCTTCGTAGTGTTTGTCCAAGGCTGTCCCATGCGCTGCGCGTATTGCCACAACCCCGATACCTGGTCGGTTAAAGGCGGCACCATGGTGACCGTCGAGCACCTTATGGACGAGTTCCAGAGTAACCATGAGTTTTACCGCAGCGGCGGCATTACGGTTTCGGGTGGCGAGCCGCTTCTGCAGCCCGAGTTTTTGGCCGACCTGTTCCGTGCAATGCACAACAACCCCGATGGCCGCGTGCATACCTGCCTTGACAGCTGCGGATATGCGTTTGACCCCAACCACCCCGAGAAGTTCGAAGCTGTTCTCAACGAGACCGATATGGTGCTGCTCGACATTAAGCACGCCGATTCCGTCGAGCATAAAAAGCTGACCGGTTGCGATCCCGCACGCATTCTGGCGTTTGGTGATGAGCTTGCTCGTCGCAGGATCAAAGTCGTTATCCGTCACGTGGTGGTGCCGGGCATTACCGACACGGTGGAGGAGTGCGAGGCGCTCGGTCGTCTGATCGCCCCGTGGCACAACGTGGTGGGCCTGGAAATGCTGCCGTATCACACGATGGGTGTCGTCAAGTACGAGCAACTGGGGATTCCCTATAAGCTTGAGGGCGTACCTCAGATGGATACCGCGCGCATGCCCGAACTGCGCAACGCCGTCATGGCCGGCATGAAAAAACGCCGCGCCGAGCTCAGGTCGGCTATCAGCTAAGGGCAGCTAAAAGGGCTCCCGTCCCAAAAAACTGGTTAAAGCTGCGGTGAAATACGCAACAGATTTGATTGATGTGCATAGAAACACCTGTGGTTTCTTTAGAATCACCTTAAACCTCGCTGAATATCCTGGGAAAGAAATACCTGCTCGCTATTATGCTTCCTGTATATAAATGGCGGCAGTCAGGAGGCTATGTGCGAAACAACGCATCGCGGAGCGGATATACGCCCCGGCATGGCGATAAACAGGAAGTGCCGGGCGCGTCATGTTGTGACCTTATCGTTATTCGTTCCCGTGTGGCAAGGCTTGCTATTGCCGGAGTTGCTGTTCTGGCGGTCATTATCCTCGCAATGACTGCCAAGACCTATGCATCGCAGCGGGTGACCTTATCCGGCGAAGCGACAGTACAAGCGCAAAATGAAAAAGCTTCAAAGTCAAAGTGTGAGGCAAAGCAGGCTCTATCGACGGTTGGTCTGCAGGCCGGATTATCGATGGCAGACTTTAACGACATTCCCGCGAGTGACGCGATTCAGGCCTTCTCGCTTGTGGGCGGCAAGGCGCCCGCATGCTCAAACGTTCAGCTTGCGGCGCTCGAAGATGCCGTCGCAAAAGCCGAGGAATTGGGAGAGGTCGGCTTTGTGTTCTACGACCTGACAAGCGGTGAGGGCGTTGCGTACCACAGCAATCTTGAGATATACGGCGCCAGTAGCTATAAGGCACCGTACGCGCTCTATATTTGCGAATCATTGGTCGAGACGGGGCAGGTGTCGCTTGATGATCCCTTGGGCACCTATGGCAGCTCTAGCATGGGTTGGCAGACGGTGCGAGACCTGATTGAGGCGGCGGTTGTTAATTCGGATAACGATTCGTATATCGCATTGCGCAGCGCGTTCGACCAAGATGGTTATGAGGATTGGGCGGCAAGCCTCGATATCGATGACGCCCCGCTCGATGTCATGAGCGATTTTCCCACCTATTGCCCATGTTCCTCGGCAAAGCTGTGGCACGAGATGAGCGAGTATCTTAACGGGGACACCGAAACCTCGCAGTGGCTGTCGGGTCTCCTTGCCGCTACGACGAGATCGTTTATTCGTGACGGCATCGCGGACGATCAGGTTTTGGTGCGCAACAAAGGCGGCTGGATCTGCGAGGGCGGTTACTATTCGACCTGTGATGCGGGGCTTATCGATGCGGACGATCACGCCTACGTCATGAGCATCATGACGTCTATGCCTTGGAGTGATCAGTCGGGTGCCTTGGTTTCGCAGATAGCCTCTGCGCTATATGACATGCGTGCCGTATTGTCCTAGCCCTTGGTGACCGAAACGTTCTAGTCTTGGAATCACAAAGCTTGCCGTGTTCATATGCTCCTAAATGGCATCGAGTGTGATGTGATGGCTTCGAATAGCTCTTAATTGCTGGTACCATACGTGGATACGAGTTGTTTATGGGTTTGGGGGACGGTATGGCCACCATCGCGATTATCGGGGCACTTGAAAAAGAGGTCGCGCAGATTAAAGAGGAGCTTGACGGTGCGCAGGTAGCACAGGAGGCCGGTCTGACAGTCGTAAGTGGCGAGCTTGACGGCCTGACGGTCGTTGCCACGACTGCTGGCATGGGTACCGTGAATGCTGCCGCTGCAACGCAGCACCTCATTAGCAAATATGCCCCGCAGTCCGTTGTGTTTTCGGGCATTGCGGGTGGTTTAAACCCTAGGCTCCATATCAATGATGTCGTCATTGGCAAGTGCCTGCGTTACCTGGATACCGATACGGCACTCATCGCAGAGTCTGCTCCGGAACTTGAGGAGTTTGCTTCAACGGGTGCCCTCGTGCAGATTGCCGGTGCCGTGCTCAGGGATCATGGTTTTGTCGATGCCGGGGTTCTCGATACCGCTGCGGGCGATAATCCCAAGCAGTTCCTGTGCGGAACCATTGCCACGGGCGACCGCTTTGTGACGGGCGATGTTATGCGCAATGCCGCCATCGAGGCGACGCACGCCGATTGTGTCGAGATGGAGGGCGCGGCAATCGCCCATATCGCGACCAAGAACGGTGTCGATTGCTTGGTGCTGCGTGCCATCAGCGATAATTGTGACGAGGCATACGATGCATTTTGCGAGCGTGAGTTTGATCTGGATGAGTATGCCCGCACCGCGAGTAGCATCACGCTCGATATCGTTCGCCGCATTGCTGCAGCGTGCTAACCCGTTTGTTGTAAGTGACCTACGACCAAGGAGTGTCCATGGCCGATTCCATTAACTACCAGCTTGCCAAGTTCGTCGCCAGCTACGGCAAGGTTTCACAGATTCCCGAGTCCACCTGTCCCGAGGTAAGTTTTGTCGGCCGCTCCAACGTAGGCAAGTCGTCGATTATGAACAAGCTCTTTGGCCGCAAGAATCTGGTCAAGGTTTCGAGCACGCCGGGCAAGACGAGCAACATTAACTTCTTCGAGGCTGACGACGTGCACTTTGTCGACCTTCCGGGCTATGGTTTCGCCCGCCGTTCCAAGGCTGAGCGCGACCGCTGGGCCGAGCTCATCGGCGACTTCTTCGACTCCGAGCGCAGCTTTAACCTGGTTGTGTCGCTGGTGGACATTCGCCATGACCCCAGCAAGCTCGATCATGACATGATCGACTACCTGCAGGGCAATGAGTTCAACTTTATCGTTTGCCTCACCAAAGCCGACAAGCTCAGCCGCACCCAGCAGGCCCGCCAGGCAGCAGCCATCAAAAAGCAGCTCAACGTCCCGGCCGAAAACGTAATCATCACAAGCTCCCAGACTGGCACCGGTATCGATGAACTCAAGCGCCGCATCGCCGAGGCTTGCCTCTAGTAAGGGTCCCATCCCAGTAAGGGCCCCCACCAATAAAAAGCCAAACCATCAGCCCGGCGCCCCTTCAAAGCGTGGGTTCCTATAGACATCGTAGACCACGTTGCTGTAGGGCCGCCCAAGGGTATCCCCTTAAAAACATTCCGCAGCACGAGGCCCGCTTATCCGTAGCTCCGAAGGAGCAGGATAAGCGGGCCTCAAGTGCGAGGACGTTTTTAAGGGGATACCCTTGGGCGGCCCGAAGGGATTAACTAGCGATGTCTACAGGTACTCGATTTGAGCGCCTTCCGTGTCGCACGTCAGAATATGCGTGTCACATTTGGGGAACTGCTCACGCAGCTTGACCTGCAGGAACTTGGCTACGATAGTGTCATCGGTTACAGCCATAAGGGTCGAGCCGGAGCCACTGATCCAGATGGTCTTGGCGCCGCCATTAAGGCAGGTGTCGCGCACAGCGTTGTAATCGGGAATCAGGCGGCGGCGATAGGGCTCCTGGATGCGGTCGTCGTTGGCGGCGGCAATCAGGTCAAGGTCGCCGGTCTCCAGGCCGCGCGTCATGCCGGCGATGCGGCCCATCTGCCATACGGCGGTGGAGAGTGGAATCTCCTGCGGCACAACCTTGCGCGCCTCGCTCGTATGCACCTCGTAGGGCGGAATCACGGTAATAAAACGCAAGCGATCGCTCACCTCGTAGCGCAGACACTGGGGGAGCGAATCAGTCGGCGTAAAGGAGCAAACGGCACCACCCAGGATGGCAGGGGCGACGTTATCGGGATGGCCCTCGACCTCGGTGGCAATGCGGACGAGCTCGGCACGGTCGACGGTGTGGCCCGTCAGCGCGGCGGCGGCCATAATGCCGGCGACGACGCAGGTGGAGCTGGAGCCCAGGCCGCGAGCGACGGGCACATCGGTTTGAATGTCGATGGCAACGGGAAAAGCCGGCTCGCCCCATGCGGCCAGCGCATCCACAAAGCTCACGTAGACTAGGTTGTTCTCGTTTTGGAACTCCTCGGGGCAACCCGTGATGGTGAGCTTGTCGGCGCGCTCAAAGGTGAAGTGCGAGTAGAGGCTGACGGCCATGCCGAGGGTGTCGTAGCCGATGCCTAGGTTTGCGCTGGTGGCGGGGACGGTGATCTTGATCATGGGAATCTCCTGGGCGGTCTGCCTGTTTAGTTCGCTGCTCGGGCAGTCCTGGCTCGCTCGGAAAGCACATTAAGTGCTTTCCGGCTCGTGCGGAACTCGCGACGAACTAATCGGCCAGACCCGCTCGCATGTTCGTCATCATCCCGAAAGCTAAATAAAAAGAAGGTGCGCCGGCTTTCGCCGGCGCTTAATAAGGGATCTAGTTGGTGCTCATTCGTTTTGCTGCGGACTCGACGTAGCTGGCCATCTCATCGACGTCGCAGACGTCCTCGAAGCGGACGGGCTTGGACTCGAGCTCGGCGAGCTGGGTCGGGGCGACCGTATCGGTGGCCTGTTCGAGCACGCGCATGGCCTCAAAGTCGTCCTCGGGAACGTCGAGCCCCAGAGCGTCGCAGCAGGCGCGCGGGAACTTGTAGGGGCTGGCGGTCGAAAGCAGCACGCGGGCCTTGGCGCCCTCGGCGGGGGCGACCTGCTCAAAGACGTGATAGCCGCAAGCGGTGTGCGGGTCGATCACGTAGCCGTTCGCGTCCCAGCAGCTCTTGATGGCAGCGCGGACCTCGTCCTCGCTGGCCCAGCCGCAGCCAAAGACGCTCTGAATCTTTGCCAGCAGCTTGGCGGGCACTTCGTAGCGACCGGTCTGCGCTAGCTGCTCCATAAGGCCGGCAACGAGCTCACAGTCGCCATCGGACAGGAAGTAGAGCATGCGCTCCAGGTTGGAGCTGATGAGGATGTCCATCGACGGCGAGATGGTCGTGAAGAACGGACGGTTGCGGTCGTAAACGCCGGTGGTCAGGAAGTCAGCCAGAACGTTGTTCTTGTCGCTCGCGACGATGAGCTTGGCGACGGGCAGACCCATGCGCTTGGCATAGTAGCCGGCCAGGATATCGCCAAAGTTGCCGGTCGGCACGCAGAACTCCACGGCATCGCCGGCCTCCAGGCGTCCGGCGCGCAGCAGCTGCGCATAGGCGGCAAAGTAGTAGACAACCTGCGGCACCAGGCGGCCGACGTTGATGGAGTTGGCGCTCGAGAGCACCGTGCCGGCGGCCTCCAAGCGCTCGGCAAGTTCCTTATCGGCAAAGATGCGCTTGACGGCGCTCTGGGCGTCGTCAAAGTTGCCGCGGATACCGCAGACGGCGACGTTGTCGCCCTCCTGCGTGGACATCTGCAGGTTCTGGACGCGGCTGACCTTGCCCTCGGGATAAAAGACAGTGATGCCCGTGCCCGGAGCGTCGGCAAAGCCGGCGAGTGCTGCCTTGCCCGTGTCGCCCGACGTGGCGGTGACGATCATGATGCGCTCGGCGCCGCCGTCCTTGGCGGAGGTGCGGGCCATAAGGCGGGGGAGCATCTGCAGGGCGACGTCCTTGAAGGCGCTCGTGGGGCCGCCAAAGAGTTCCATCACATAGGTCTGAGGGGCGTCAGCGCCCGGCGCAGCGTCGAGTTTGACGAGCGGCGTAACCTCTTCGCTCGCGAACGTGCCGCGGTATGCCTCGTCGACACACGCCGAAATTTCTTCGGCCGTGTAATCATTCAGTAACATTCCCAACACATCTTGAGCGATTTCAAAGTACGATTTATCTGCAAGCGAGCTGATATCGACCTGCTGGGTGCCAAGCTCGTCCGAGACAAACAAACCCCCGTCGGGAGCGATGCCGGTGCGGATTGCCACCTTACTTGAGCACGATAAAGTGCGTCCTCGTGTACTATGATAAGTTCCCATATAACACTGCTCCTCGGATGCCTTGGTCCCAATCGGTGAAACCATGGTATCAGAGCGCGCAAAACAGGTTTGCAGAGGCTTTTAGAAAGGTAACCTCAAGCCCATGATTAAGATTGCCAAGTTTGGCGGCTCGTCTGTCGCCGACGCCGAACACTTTAAGAAGATCAAGGCCATTGTCGATGCCGATCCGGCCCGCCGTTTTGTGGTGGTTTCTGCCTGCGGTCGCCGCTTTAAGGGCGACACCAAGGTGACCGACCTGCTCTACCTGGTTAACGCGCACGTTAAGTACCACGTGTCGTGCGAGGAGCTGCTCGAGGACATTGGGCAGCGCTATTTTGATATCGCTGACGAGCTGGAGCTCACCTATCCCATCCGCGAGGAGTTCGCGGCCTTTGCCGAGCGCGCCCGCTCGGGCGGCTACTCCACCGAGGAGCTCGTGAGTCGTGGCGAGTACTTCACCGCTCGCCTGATGGCCGAGTATCTGGGCCTGCCGTTCCTGGACGCCGCGACGGTCGTGGCGTTCCATCACGACGGTACGCTCAGCATGAACCGCACCTCCGAGCTGGTGCAGGAGTACGGTCAGCAGGGCGGCTTTGTCATGCCCGGTTTCTACGGCGCGACGCGTGAGGGTCAAATCAAGCTGCTCGACCGTGGCGGCGGCGATATCTCGGGCTCGATCCTGGCCAAGTGCCTAGGCGCCGACCTGTACGAGAACTGGACCGACGTTTCGGGCTTCTATTCTGCCGATCCGCGTATTGTTCCCGAGGCTCAGCCCATCGCCCGCGTTACCTACGAGGAGCTGCGCGAGCTTTCGTACATGGGTGCAAGCGTCCTGCACGAGGAGGCCGTGTTCCCTGTGCGCGAGGCAGGCATTCCACTGGTCATCAAGAACACCAATGCGCCGCAGGACCCCGGCACCATCATTAGCGAGACGGCTGACGAGGGTGAGGCAGAGCCCATCATTACCGGCGTGACCGGTAAGCGCGGCTTTGTCGCCATCAACGTTGCCCGCGACCGTACCAAGCCGCGCGTCGGCTTTATGCGCCGTGCGCTTTCGGTCTTCGAACGCTATGACGTTTCCGTCGAGCACATGCCCACCGGTGTCGACCGCTTTGGTGCCGTGGTGCAGGAGCAGGACGTGCGCGATTCGCTGTACTCGCTCGTAGGCGACATTCAGCAGGAGGTCGAGCCGCTCGAGATCGAGGTGGTCGAGGGCTTGGCACTTATCGCGACCGTCGGTCGTAACCTGCGCGGCCGTGCAGGTATCTCGGGCCACCTGTTTGGCATGCTTGGCCAGGCGGGCGTGAGCGTGCGTATGATTTCACAGAGCTGCGATGAGATCAATATCATTATCGGCGTCGAGGAGAAGGACTTCGACTTGGCGATTCAGACCATTTACCGTGCCTTCTCCGACGAGAACGGCATTGTGAAAGTCGCGGACCTGGAGGCTCCCGCGCCGGTCGAACCCGCCCTGGCCGCCCTCCACAAGTAGCGGCCATTCCGGCAGATTTTGGGACATGCCCCAAAATCTGAACTGCGCCCCAATTCTTGGACGGGCTAATAAGCGGCCTACGCCGCACATAG
>UQNC01000045.1 GCA_900542175.1 uncultured Collinsella sp.
AGAAGGCCGCAGCCGCAGCCGCCGCCGCTCGGGATGCTGCGGCGACCGCCGAGTCTGCAACCGCTGCCGATGCACCCGTCCAGGATGCTACGACTTCCGAGGCCGCTCCCGCCGATGCCGAGCCCGCCGACGTCCGTCCCGGTCGCAGCCGTCGTACTGCTGCTAAGCGCACGTCCAAGGCCAAGGCTGCCAAGAAGGGTGCGTCCGAGGATTCTGCCGAGACGACCGCCGATGCGTCGACTGATGTCGCCAAGGCCCAGGACGTCGAACAGCCTGCGTCCGAGAAGCCCAAGCGCGGTCGTAAGAAGTCCGTTAAGGCCAAGGCGTCCGAGCAGCAGGATGTCGAAGCGCAGGTTGATTCTGGCGCCGAGGCCAATGACGCCGCCGCGGCCAATGTTGGCACCGCCGCAACCGATGGTGCCGCCCCCGCTGAGGGCGAAGACGGCACTCGTCCCAACCGTCGCCAGCACAAGCGCAACGACGAGCGCAACGAGCGTAAGGACGACCGCAACAACGACCGTCGCAACCGCCAGCGCGATCGCAAACAGCGCAACAAGGAGCGTAATGCCGCTCCCACCGAGCCCACGCTTTCGCGCGAGGAACTCGCGGCCATGAAGGTCGCTGAGCTGCGCGAGAAGGCTAAGGAGTTCGAGATCGAGACGACCGGCAAGAAGAAGGCCGAGCTCGTCGAGGAAATCTACGTCACCGCTGCGAAGGCCGAGGGCTTCCGCGACATCAAGGGCATTCTGCAGATTCGCCCGGACAGCTCCGGCATCATCCACGCCCATGGCTACATGAAGTCCAACGACGACGCCTTCGTGCCCGCCTACCTCATCCGCTCCGCGCGCCTGCGCACGGGCGACGTCATCGAGGGCTCGCTGCGTCCTTCGCGCGGCGGCGACAAGCGCGCCGGCCTCGCCAAAATCACGACCGTCAACGGTCTGGACCCCGAGCAGATTCGCAACCGTCCCAAGTTCGGCGACCTCACCCCGGTCTATCCCAACGAGCCGCTGCGCATGGAGCACGGCAAGGACTCTATTACCGGCCGCGCCATCGACATCGTGTCACCGATCGGCAAGGGCCAGCGCGGCCTGATCGTGTCCCCGCCCAAGGCCGGCAAGACCACGATCCTCAAGAAGATCTGCCAGTCTATCTCGATTAACAACCCCGAGGTGCACCTCATCTGCCTGCTCGTCGACGAGCGCCCCGAAGAGGTCACCGATATGCAGCGTTCCATCAAGGGCGAGGTTGTGGCGTCGACCTTCGATATGCCTGCCGACAACCACACCCGCGTGGCAGAGCTCGTCATCGAGCGCGCCAAGCGCATCGTAGAGCTGGGTGGCGACGTCGTGGTGGTGCTCGACTCCATCACGCGCCTCGCCCGCGCCTACAACTTGGCGGCGCCCGCCTCGGGCCGCATCCTTTCGGGCGGCGTCGATTCGGCGGCCCTATATCCGCCCAAGCGCTTCCTGGGTGCAGCCCGCAATATCGAGAACGGTGGCTCGCTTACCATCCTGGCCTCTGCCCTCATCGACACCGGTTCCAAGATGGACGAAGTCATCTTTGAGGAGTTCAAGGGCACCGGCAACATGGAGCTTAAGCTCGACCGCGACCTGGCCGACCGCCGCATCTTCCCGGCTATCGACCCCGTTGCCTCCGGTACGCGTAACGAGGACCTGTTGGTCGACGAGCAGATGCGTCCGTTTGTCTTTGGTCTGCGTCGCATTCTTGCCGGCATGAACAACACCGAGCGCGCAGCCGCATCGTTTATCAAGGGTCTTAAGGGCACCAACACCAACCAGGAGTTCCTGGTGCGTTCGGCCAAAAAACACAGCGACTACGAGCAGACGTTCTAGGTTGTCATCCACGCGCAGCGATAGTCATCAATGCGATAAAGGGTCGGGGCTTTGAGCCTCGGCCCTTTTCTATAGCGCCGCTCCGCGCTTATTTTTGACCGTAAGACCGACGAGCAGCAGGTTTCCCGTTTCAATCCGACATCGTCACTTGCAATCGACAGGACGGTTTCGCATAATAACTTTTAAGCTTCGCGACGGAAAACGCAGATGAAACGAACCATATACCGTTGCTTTGGGGCATAGCCCCGCTTCATCTTCTCTCGCGCAGCCAACTGAATGATGCGATTTGGGTGCTGGAAGATGGGGAGAGCTCATGGCTTCTTCTGATGCAACACAACGAGCAGTCCTTGCCGGACTTTCGTGCGGGATCGGCCTTGCCGCTCCCGTGGTTATGTATGCCGCGACGCTGCCGTTTTCGTCGGTGAACGAGACGGTCGTGGCGGGTGCAGTTCCCTTCGCCGTGGGCGCGGTGGCGGGCGTGGGTATCTATGCCGCCTCGCTGGGTATCTCCGAGTATCGTGCGCAGCGTGAAGAGCGTCTGTTCCAGCCCGATGCCATGGGCGGTGCCGCCAATCTCAATCAGCATCAAAGCGAGTTCAAGACCGCCTCGATTCCAGCTCAGCAGCAGGATGCGATTCCGTACGCTGCGGCTTCTGCTTCTCAGGCTCAGTCGGAGCAGTCTACCTCGGCATTCCTTTCCGGCCTGACTGGTGCGTTCCAGCGCCGTCATGCCGATGATGGTGTCCCTACCATCGCTCGAGCCGCAGATGCTATGGACGAGGCCGAGGCTTGGTCCATGATCGACAGCATGCTCGACGACGATTCGCCGGTGAGCTGCGACCCTGCACGCTCGCGCGACGTCTATCAAGTCGCCATCGACGAGCTCACCAACGGCGGGCAGACCGGCTCCTTCAATCGCGATGATATCGCCGCCGCGGCACGCGCCGTGTCGGGCTCCCAGGCCGCCCCTGCGGGCAGCACGGCGGCTTTCGTGGCACTCGTTGCCAATGCGGCGGTCAATAACGCCTACAGCGCTACCTCGGCGGACGCGAACGCTTCTGCCGATAATTCGTACGTTGATGAAGCCATGACCGCGGACGAGGAGGCTGTTGCCGCCCGCCGTGCCGCCGAAAGCTCGCTTTGGGGCGCTCCTGCCCAGCAGCAGGCGGCTGAGGCTGCGCCGTACAATGCAAACCTCGCCAGCATGCCTATCATCTCCGGTGCCGCGGGCATCGATCTCGATGACCTCGATGAGCCTGCAGCCATCACCGCATCGATTGATGCCCAAGATCGCATCGACACCGGCGACCTTCCGGACGCCTCGCTCGAGGTTGATGTCCCCATGGCCGATTACTCGGGCCACGAGGGTATGTGGGCCGCCGCCACCGCGATTCTGGATGAGATTGACGAGCCTGCTCCTGTTTCAGCCCCCGCTCCCGTCGCTGCCCCTCAGCCTGCTGCCCCCGCCTATGTCGGCCGTCACAGCGCTGTGTTCCCCGAGGATACTGCCCGTATCTCGCGTGAGAGCATCGAGCGGGCCGAGGCTATTGCCGCCGGCATTATGGAAAATCGTCGTCACGAGCGCGTCAATCAGATCCTCGAGGAAGAGATCGAGCGTCTTCAGTCCTCTACCGCCAAGCGTACGGGCCGTGCTTATCTGAGCGTTATCGAGGGCGGTACCGCCAGCTTCGCGCCGCTCCGTGCGGAGGCATAACTTCTGCATGGTTAAGATCAATCGAAAATGGGCGGTCGTAACCTGCCTGATGGCGCTCTTGATCTGGGGCAATTCGCTGGTTCCCGGCTCGGGGTCGGGCTCACTGAGCCTAACGGTCATGGAAGCTATCCGCGGTTTCCTGCACGGCGTGGGACTTCCATATGAATGGGTGACCAACTTTGTTGTTCGTAAGTGCGCGCATTTTACCGAGTATTTGGTGCTCGGCATCCTGGCAACGCACGCCTTTGATTTTGAGGGCCGACGCACCTTTGACGTGCTGCTGCCCACGGCAGTGTTCCTGCTGCTGATTCCCTCGATCGACGAGACGATTCAGCTCTTTGTGCCGGGACGCGCCGGCATGATCACTGATGTGATGATCGACTGCTGTGGAGCGGCAACGGGCGTTGTGCTCCGATATCTCTTACGGTCGCTGATGTGCGCCAAAAAGGCCGCCTAAGGACGCATTGTTTGGTCCTAGGCGGCCTTTTTTATTGGAGGGCTTATATGAGGTGTGGCGGCGTCGTTCCATAGGTCGGATTTGCCGGGTGCGCCACGCCCTGTGGGTGCGTCTGTTACTGAAGCGCCTGTGCGCCTAGGGCCAGGCAGCCCATGATGCCCTGCTTGCCCTCGAGGCTGTTGTTGACGATGTAGGTATCGATGTCGTTGACCTCGGGCGTGACGATGTAGCCGTTGAGCATCTCGGCGCACTTCTTGCGCGCGAGCGGCACGATGGGGGTGTGGTCGGCCACGCCGCCACCGATGACGATCTTTTGCGGTGCGTAGCACAGGATGTAGGTCATGAGCGCCTGCGCCAGATAGCCGGCGAGCAGGTCCATGGCCTCCGGGTCATCGGCCATCTCTCCGGCGCTCTTGCCACCCCAGCGCTTTTTGACGCCGGGACCGGCGATGAGGCCCTCGAGGCAGTTGTCGTGGAAGGGGCAGCCGCTGTGCTCGCCGATGGTGTCGCGCGGGTCGCGCGTGACCAGGATGTGGCCGGCCTCGGGGTGCATTTAGTGCCGGGCCGTCCTTACCCGCGCGGTTTGATTTTATCACGCAGGAACTTGAGGTTCTCCAGTGCTGCGTTGAGCGTCTCGTCTCGCTTGGCAAAGTGGAAGCGGATGAGGTGGTTGACGGGCTCGCGGAAGAAGCTGGAGCCCGGAACGGAGCCCACGCCCACCTTGGAGGCCAGATCCTCGCAGAAGTCGAGGTCGCTGTCATAGCCAAACTCAGAGATGTCCATCATCACGTAGTACGCGCCCTGCGGCACGTTGTGCGTGAGGCCGATGCTGTCGAGTCCCTGACAGAATAGGTCGCGCTTGGCGGTGTAGAGGTCGAGGACCTCCTGGTAATAACTGTCGTCGAAATTGAGGGCAGTGACGACGGCTTCCTGCAGGGGCGCGGCGGCGCCGACGGTGAGGAAGTCGTGGACCTTTTTGATACGCTCGGTGATCTGGGCTGGGGCAATGGTGTAGCCCAGGCGCCAGCCGGTGATGGAGTACGTCTTAGACAGCGAGCTGCAGCTGATGGTTCGCTCGAACATGCCGGGCAGCGTGGCCATATAGACGTGCTCGTGGGGAGCGTAGACGATGTGCTCGTACACCTCGTCGGTGATGCAGTAGGCGTCGTACTTCTTGCACAGGTCGGCAATAAAAGTGAGCTCCTCGCGCGTAAAGACCTTGCCACAGGGGTTGGACGGGTTGCATAGGACGATCGCCTTGGGATCGTTGTCGCGGAAGGCCGCCTCGAGGACCTCACGGTCGAAGTCAAAGGTGGGCGGGTTGAGCGGCACATAGATGGGCTCGGCGCCCGAGAGAATGGTGTCAGCGCCGTAGTTCTCGTAGAACGGCGAGAAAATGACGACCTTGTCGCCGGGGTTCGTGACCGTCATCATGGCGGCCATCATGGCCTCGGTGGAGCCGCAGGTGACTACAATATTCTCGTTGGGGTTGATCGGCATGCCCATAAAGTGCTCCTGCTTGGCGGCAAGCGCCTCGCGCATGGCCTGAGAGCCCCAGGTGATGGAGTACTGGTGGTAGAGCGGCTTGGGATCGGTGGCGATGGTGCTGAGGCTATCGAGCAGCTGCGCCGGGGGATCAAAGTCGGGGAAGCCCTGTGACAGGTTGACGGCGCCATACTTGTTGGAGATGCGCGTCATGCGACGGATGACGGAATCGGTAAACGTTGCCGTGCGGTTGGAGAGTTCTTTCATGCCGGTCCTTTCGAGCATTTGCAGTGGGGCAAGTTTACTCCTATGAAACCGGTGGGAAATGCTCGAAATGGTCTCGAAAAACTCTTTTCAAAATTCTTGAAAATTGGGGCTTGCATCGCGTGGCGTTCCTTGCAATAATAGTCGAGCGCGAAGCGCACAGGACACGGTGGGTGTAGCTCAGTTGGCTAGAGCGACGGGTTGTGGTCCCGTAGGTCGAGGGTTCGAGTCCCTTTACCCACCCCAGTTCTTGCTTCGTGTTGATATCGGGTCGTTAGCTCAGTTGGTAGAGCAGGGGACTCTTAATCCCAAGGTCCAGGGTTCGACCCCCTGACGGCCCACCACACGATATCTCCTCTAAAGTCCGCTACGACGGACTTTAGCTTTGGGTCGTTAGCTCAGTTGGTAGAGCAGGGGACTCTTAATCCCAAGGTCCAGGGTTCGACCCCCTGACGGCCCACCCAAAGTATGTTAAAGCGACTGGCTTAGGCTGGTCGCTTTTTTGTTGACCTCGCATGGGGTCGAACCCGTCGGGGCGCGAAGCTGAGGAAATGCGTAAGCATTTACCAGCGCAGCGCGCAAGGCGCAAAGCGCCGAAGCGGCCGCCTGCAAAGCAGGCTGACCCCCTGACGGCCCACCAAAGCATGTTAAGACGGTCAGCGATAGTTGACCGTCTTTTTTGTTGACCTTTCATGGGGTCGAACCCGAAAGGGCACGGCCGCTTTCACAGATCGAGTCTACCCTGGGGATCGGTAAAACCGTCAGTACCTTCCTTGAGTTTCTTCTCGTCTGCCTTCACGCGACGCTCGAGCTTTTTTGTATCTTCGGCAGGCGGTAGGTTCTCAGGTACAATTCCGCGGTCGATGAGGCTGCCACGCACGCTTGTGTTGTTCTCGACGTGCTCTTGCTTGATCTGGTCCAGACCGTACAGGTCGTGTTCCTCGGCGTTGAAGGCCGTCATCGAGTTCGTAAGGTCCTTTGCTTTGATGAGAACATCGGCTAGCCCGTCCGCCAATGCCGAGCTCTTGGATACGCCGAGCTGTTGCTTCATTTCCGCCGTGCTTCTGCCGCCGAATAACGCTTCATCGCCCTTCGACTTGATGATTGCGAATCCTTTGGAGTCCACGCCGCGTTTGAACGCAATACCCGAGAGCTGTTTCTCTGAATCAGATAGCGAGTGGCGCGCCTGCAAGCGCTGAATCTCTGCGAAGCGCTGCTCTATGAGCTCTTGGCGGCGCGTCTGCACGGCGAAGTACGCCTGGGCGAGCGCGATCTCTGGCTTGTTTGAATCTCCGTTTTGGGCGATTAAATAGCATGCATAGCGCGTAAGCTTGTAGTCTTTAACCGCGCGAGCGGCGACACCGGCAGTTACCATTTTCGTGGTGTCACGAAAATGGGAATCAACTGGAGTTTTGTTTGTTTCGCACGAGACTTTTGCCCTCTTAACAACTTCGGCAAAGTTCTCCCATCGAGTGTACCCCATGGGTTCCATTAAATCGCGTGCGAGCCAATACTCAACGCCGTCTTCCACATTGGCGTAGCTATCAAGTTCGACACGCCACTTCTCGATATCTCTACTGTCCATATCTCCTCCTCGCTGATCTATTGTCTATGCGCGCTTTGCCCGCTCTGTACTCAGAATAAGGATACGCTGCCGTGCGGACACGAATGGGCCCCGTGCCACTTCGAGGTCACGGGGCCCATAGATATCGATTAGTTGTGCTCTGCTCTAGATAGGTGTCCAGTTTAATTCGATCGATAGTGCGAACCCAGGCTTTCGGTCCGCTTGCGCATGGCTTTGACCATCTCCGTTGCCAGCTGATTCTGCGATTGCAGGCGGGCGAGGGCTGCGATCTCGCTGTCATTGGCATGCGGCTTGCTCAGCGCAGTTGCCTCGTCTTTCAGGCTTTCAAGCTGTTGCAGGGCCTTGGATAGACCTGCTTCGGTCCTGTTGATCATGCAATAGGTGCTCATCGTGTGCTTAAGGCTGTGTGTCAGGCGTTCGGCATCTGTTGTGGCAATGCCATACTGAGGGAGGGCGATATCCATCGGAGCGGCCGCCTCGGGAGCGTCCAGCGCTGCTCGAGCTGCCGATGCGCCCGCGATGCGCCCGAATACGATGCCATTGGCACTCGACAAGCCGCCGATGCGGTCGGCGCCGTGCATGCCGCCTGTTGCCTCACCGCAGGCGTAGAGGCCCTCAACGCCCGTGTACGCGGTCTTGTCGATTTTGATACCGCCGTTGGCGGCGTGGGCATACATCGCCACGCGCATCTCGTCGGTCGGCGCGATGCCGTGCTCGTCTTGTAGCCAGGTGGCAAAGGTCTGCACAAACTCGGGGACGTCCTCGCGGGGGAAGTCGTAGTGGAGCGCCAGGTCTTCGGCTCCCGCTTGGTCGATGGCTAGGTCGATAGCGCGAGAATCCAGACGCGAAGTGAAGGGACCATATCCGGAGCGTTGCTCGAGCAGATCGTTTAGCTTGCCGTCGGCAATATCGACCGACTGGTCGAACTTGACGTAGCGCCAGGTCTTCTCGTTAAATACAAGGTTTCGCTTGGGCTCGATGAAGCCGGGCATCATCTGCATGAACTCTATATTAGTAAGTGTTGCGCCGTGCGCCAGCGCGATGGCCTGCGAGGAGCTGAGCACATCAGCCGACGTAAGGCTGCGCTCGAACAGGCCGCTTGTGCCACCGGCTGCGATGATCGTGGCCTTGGCAGCAAAGGGCACGATTCGATTTTCGGTGAGGTCGTAGAGCACGGTTCCGGTTATTCTGCCGTTCGTGTCCTCAACAAGGTCGATAAGCTCATGGCGGGGGAGCAGGCGAATGCCGAGCGACTCGATCCGGGCTGTCAGAGCGTCCTCAAGGGGTTTGCGGGTGAGGCCGCGCCACATGCGCGTCTTGTGGTCAAAGCAGGGGATAAACTGCTTTTGCTGGGCGCTCTCGGCGCTTTGCGGACGCTGGAGCTCAACGCCCAGGTCTTGCTCGAGCCATTCAATTGCCTGGGGAATGCTGTGGACAAACGTCTGGACAAGATCGGGGTCGGCGACGCCGCCACCAACGGTCTGGATGGTATCGATAAGGTCTTGTTCGTCGTCTTCGTTAACGGGTCCGATAAGCCCCAAGCCCCAGGTTCCGGGGAAGAAGCTTGATCCACTCATAGTCTTGCCGGCGCTTGCCACAGTGACGGTCACGCCCGCGCGCGCCGCTTCGATGGCGGCGCAAAGGCCCGCAATGCCAGATCCAATTACCAGTACATCAGTCGATTCCATCGGATTCCTTTCTCGTCCGGCGCATTGTCGCACGGGTGATCGGCAATGGGGCCGCAAAGACTCGGCAAATCGGTAAAGGGCACATATGGCAGGTGGGCGTCATGGGCGTTCTGATGCTCCATCTCATCACATCTCGTATATCGCCCCAACTGATATATCGGCATTAGCTACCCTGCGACAGTGCAAACAAAAAGAGCCGCCACCTTAAAAGGTAGCGGCTCTAAAGCTCAACTATATGAGCATCGCGCGGGCGCGATTAGGCCTTGAGGGCCTCCTCGACGGCGACAGCGCAAGCGACGGTGGCACCGACCATGGGGTTGTTGCCCATGCCGATGAGACCCATCATGTCGACGTGCGCAGGCACGGAGGAAGAACCAGCGAACTGGGCGTCGGAGTGCATACGGCCCATGGTGTCGGTCATGCCGTAAGAGGCGGGGCCGGCGCCCATGTTGTCCGGGTGCAGGGTACGGCCAGTGCCGCCACCAGAAGCGACGGAGAAGTACTTCTTGCCAGCCTCGAGGCGCTCCTTCTTGTAGGTGCCAGCGACGGGGTGCTGGAAGCGCGTGGGGTTGGTGGAGTTACCGGTGATCGAGATGTCGACGTTCTCGTGCCACATGATGGCAACGCCCTCGCGGACGTCGTCGGAGCCGTAGCAGTTAACGGCAGCGCGGGGACCATCGGAGTAGGGGATGGTCTCGACGACCTTGAGCTCGCCCGTGTAGTAGTCGAACTGGGTCTTCACGTAGGTGAAGCCGTTGATGCGGGCGATGATCTGAGCAGCGTCCTTGCCCAGACCGTTGAGGATGACGCGCAGCGGCTTCTTGCGAGCCTTGTTGGCGTTCAGAGCCAGGCCGATAGCACCCTCAGCGGCAGCGAAGGACTCGTGGCCAGCCAGGAAGGCGAAGCACTCGGTGTCGTCGGAGAGCAGCATAGCGCCCAGGTTGCCGTGGCCCAGACCGACCTTGCGGTCCTCGGCGACGGAGCCGGGAACGGTGAAGGCCTGGATGCCCTCGCCGATGATGGCGGCAGCCTCAGAAGCGGTCTTGGCGCCACGCTTGACAGCGAGAGCGCAACCGAGGGTGTAGGCCCACTCGGCGTTCTGGAAGGCGATGGACTGGGTGTTGTTGACGATCTCACGCGGGTTGAAGCCCTTGTCGGTGCAGATCTGCAGAGCTTCCTCGAGGGAGGCGATGCCGTTGTCGGCGAGGCACTTGTTGATCTTGTCAGCGCGGCGCTCGTAACCTTCGAACGTAACAGTCATAGTTATTTCCCTCCCTTTCTACTCGTGAACCGGGAACACGCTGGCGACGGAGTGAGTCTCCTCGTCGGTGCGCGGGTCGATGTACTTGGCAGCGTTCTCCCACTGACCATAGTGGCCCATAGCGCCAGCGATGGCCTCCTCGGGGGTCTTGCCGGCCTTGACGGCGTCGGTGAACTTGCCGAGGTTCAGGAACTCGAATGCGATGATCTCGTTCTTGTCGTTGAGAGCCATGCGGGTGACGTAGCCCTGAGCGAGCTCAAGATAACGAGCGCCCTTGGCCTTGGTGCCGAACATGGTGCCGACCTGAGAGCGAAGGCCCTTGCCGAGGTCGTCGAGGGAGGCGCCCACGGGCAGGCCGCCCTCGGAGAACGCGGTCTGGCTGCGGCCGTAAACGATCTGCAGGAAGATCTCGCGCATAGCAACGTTGATGGCGTCGCAGACGAGGTCGGTGTTGAGGGCCTCGAGGATGGTCTTACCGGGAAGGATCTCGGAAGCCATGGCAGCAGAGTGGGTCATGCCCGAGCAGCCGATGGTCTCAACGAGGGCCTCCTCGATGATGCCGTCCTTGACGTTCAGCGTGAGCTTGCAGGCGCCCTGCTGAGGTGCGCACCAACCCACACCGTGCGTAAGACCGGAGATGTCGGAAATCTCCTTAGCCTGGACCCACTTGCCCTCCTCGGGGATGGGTGCGGGGCCGTGGTATGCACCCTTGGCAACGGGGCACATGTTCTCCACTTCCTGTGAGTACTGCATGCCTCTCCTCTCTATCGTGTTGGCGTCCCGTCTGGGGGTCGTGGCTGGCGATTGCCGGGCGACCCTTCGAAAGGGACATGACATGCAGCCCCTATAATACCGCGAAATGCACGGAATATTCGGCGAACGGCTCAGTTTTCGTAGCGAGAAGTCCGGAAGTTTTAATTGAAACGGTTTAACTATATGTTCTGTGGTCGCGAATTTCCGTAGAGGGGGTTCGTCTTGGGCAAGCTTTTGGTCAGCTCTTGTATGCGTTGCGGGGTCTGACCTGTTGCAACGGTGCCGTTCGCCGCCCGTTTACTGCCTTTGGCCGCGCGAGTGTATTGTTTTGCGTGAATGTTTTGATGGCACGCTTCAATCGTGCTGTATTGGATGGCAATCAGATCCCGGCGAAGGGAGCGCCATGCAGCGCGTTTGGAGAACGGTTACCGGCTTTTACCATGTTTGTGCCCGCGGTGTGGGCAAGCAGCTCATCTTTGAGGGCGATGAAGACCGGTGGGAGTTTTTGGAGCTGATGCGTGATTGCTGCCGCGAGGCGGGCGTGACGGTTGTAGCCTGGTGCCTTATGGGCAATCACGTGCATTTGGTGCTTGCAGATTACGAGGACGCGATGAGCGCGGCGATGCACCGGCTGCTTTTGACGTACGCGCGGCGGTTCAATAAACGCACGGGGCGCACGGGCCATCTGTTCCAGAACCGTTTTGACCGGCGCTCGCTCGATACCGACCGTTATCTGATGGCTGCCATTCGCTATGTTCACGCTAATCCGCAGGAGGCGGGTATCGCCCTGATCGAGCGTTATCCCTGGAGCAGCTTTGCCGAGTATCTTCGAGCGTATGACAACGATATGACGAGGGGATTTTCGGATCCTTCTTGTGTGCTTGAGCTCTTTGAGTCTGCCAAGGGGTTTCTGGATTATTCTCTGTCGATGCCCGATGGTTCCGATCCGGTGATTCACGATATGGATGAGACGGAGTGGGAGCGGCGTGCGTTTGCCGACAAGATGGCGAAGCGCCTGGGTGTGCCGCTCAACGAACTCAAGACCGTAGCGCCCTCGCGGCGAGACGGAATCATTTTCGCTCTGCACGATGGCGGCTACACGGTGCGCGAGATCGAACGGTATACGGGAATCAGCAAGAGTACCGTCTCTCGTATCGTGCGCGCTTATGCGCAGGTAAAGGCTCAGGCTGAGGGCTCGGAATAGAAAATGGCCGAACCACTCTTGTCAAGCGATTCGGCCAATAAAATTCTTAAGATTTGGGACAAATACTACTGATTATTTTGTCCCGTGAGCATGCCGTCGAGGGTGCGCCAGGCGAGCTCGGCGCATTTGACGCGGGCGGGCATGTGCGAGATGTCCTGGAGCTGGGCGGCTTCGTCCAGGTCTTCCAGGTCCTCCTCGGAGAGCTTCTCGCCGCGGATCATGGCGAGGAAGAGCTCTGCCAGGTGGCGAGCTTCCTCGACGGTCTCGCCGGTGATGAGGTCGGCCATGATGTCGGCACTGGCCTGGCTGATGGCGCAGCCGTGACCGGTAAAGGAGGCCTCCTCGATCACGTTGTTCTCGACACGCAGCTGCAAGGTGAGCTCGTCTCCGCAGCTAGGGTTGATGCCGTCGTGCTCGTGCGTGGGAGCATCCATCTCGTACTTATAGTCGGGGTGCGAGTTGTGCTCCATAAATGTGGTGGAGGTGTACAGATTACCCATTGAACGTGCTCCAAACGTGATGCAGGCCGGCGATGAACTTGTCGATGTCGGCCTTGTCGTTGTAGAAGGCTACGCTGGCGCGGCAGCAGGCAAGGTTCTCGACGCCCAGCCAGGTGAGCAGCGGCTGCGCGCAGTGGTGACCGGCGCGGATGCAGACGCCGTCCATGTCCATGATGCTCGCGACATCGTGCGGGTGGATGCCCTTGACATTAAAGCTCACGACGCCGTGGTGGTTATCCCAATAGATTGAGCCGATGATCTGGACAAAGTCGAGCTGCATGAGCTCGCCCATCAGGTAGTGGACGAGTGCCTGCTCGCGTGCCTGGATGTTTTCGTAGCCCACCGTGTTGACGAGGTAGTCGAGGGCGGCGCCTGTGGCGAAGATGCCGGCGGCGTCCTGCGTGCCGGCCTCGAACTTCTCGGGGACGGGAGCCCAGACGGCGTCCTGCTCAGTAACCGAGTCGATCATCTCACCGCCGGTAAGCATGGGCGGCATGGCGTTGAGCAGATCCATCTTGCCCCACAGCACGCCGATGCCCATGGGGCCCATGGCCTTGTGCGCGCTAAAGGCAAAGAAGTCGGCGCCCAGATCGGCCACATTGACTGGCATGTGCGGCAGCGACTGTGCGCCGTCGACGACCAGATAGCCGCCGTACTTGTGCACGAGCTTGCCGAGGTTCTTGACCGGATTCTCGACGCCCAGGACGTTAGAGACCTGACCCACGGCCAGGATCTTGGTCTTGGGGCCCACCTTGGCCAGAACCTCCTCGGTCGTGAGCTGGCCGGTCTTGGTGGGGTAGAGGTAGACGAGCTTGGCACCGGTCTCGCGGCAGACCTGCTGCCACGGAATCAGGTTGGAGTGGTGCTCCATGATGGTGATGACGACCTCGTCGCCCGGCTCGAGGACTGTGGGTGCAAAGCTCTTGGCGACCAGGTTGAGCGACTCGCTCGTGTTGCGGGTGAAGACGACTTCGTTGGCCTGGGGGGCGCCGATGAGGTCGGCGATCTGTTGGCGGACCTTCGCGATGGCGTCGGTGGCCTCGACGGACAGCGAGTACAGGCCGCGCAGGGGGTTGGCGTTCATGCGCTGGTAGAAATCGCGCTCGGCGTCGAGCACGCAGGCGGGACGCTGCGCGGTGGCGGCACTATCGAGGAAGGCGATCTCGGGATGCTGCTGGAACAGCGGGAACTGTGCCTTGTAGGGGTTGGTCTCGATGTCTACGGTAGGCCAGCCGCGCGAGGCCTCGTCGCTGGCGTCGAGCTCCATGGGCTCGGGGGCGGTACAGGTGTCGCATTTAACGTGCTCGGTGTCGATCATGCGAGCTCCTCTTCAAAGTTGTCGATCAGGTTGTTGCCCAAGCGGACGACGGCGGCGCGGGTACGCTCGTCGGTGGCGGAAAGCGCGGCGTCTTCCAGCTTGGCGCGGATGAACAGGTCCTCGGCGGCGTTTTGGTCAAGGCCGCGGCAGGCGAGGTAGAACAGCTGCTCGTCGCGGACGTGACCGATGGTGGCGCCGTGGTTGCCGGCGACGTCGTCCTCGTCGCAGAGGATGACGGGGACGGTCTTGTTGTCGACGCCCTTGTTGGCCAAAAGCACCGTCTCGCGCTCGGTGCCGGTTGCACCCTTGCAGCCGTGCACGAGGTCGATGGTGCCGCGGTAGACCTTCTTGGACGTGCCGGTCAGCACGCCGTTGGCGTCGATCTCGCACTCGGTCTTGCGACCGCGGTGGCGCAGCTCGTAGTTAAAGTCGCGCACCTGCTCGCAGGCGCCCAGGTAATCGGTATCGATGGTGACCTTGGCGGTATCGCCCAGCAGGTCGCCGGCAAGGCCGGTGGCGCTGGCGCCGGCACCCAGGACAGTGTGCTGCACGTTGACGCGCGCGCCCTCGTCTAGGAACAGGCCGGTGTCGTCGAGTGCGATCCAGCTGTCGTCGAGTGTCTGCGTGCAGGTCACGTTGACGGTGGCGTACTCGTGGGCGCACACACGCAGCACGGAGCCCACGACGCCCTCGCCGGCAACGGGGGAGTCCAGGGCTAGGGCGAGGTCGAGCGTTGCCTGCGGGCGGGCGACGACGTCGATGGCGGCAATCGCAGCCGCTGCGTCGACGCCACTCACGCGCACGGTAACGGCGGCGTGCTGGTAGGCGGGAACATCGATGACGATGCGCTTGGTGGCGTGCTCGGTCAGATACGCATAGGCGGCCTCGCCCATGCCGGTCTCGAAGGCCTCGGCAGGGGAGAGCTCCTCCTCGAGCTTGATGGCGCCGGCCTGGTAAACAGAGGTGGCGGGCACGTCGAGCTCGGTCTCGGGCGTGATGCGGGCACGGTCGGCAGCGTCGCCGGGGGCGGAGGCGCGGCGCTCGGG
>UQNC01000046.1 GCA_900542175.1 uncultured Collinsella sp.
CGTTGCCGCGCCCCGCAGTGCCCGCTTCCCCCGAGAACAATTATCAGTGCAGGTACAAAGCTTGGGCATATCCAGTGTGCTCGGCCTATTCAAATTTTGCCGCATACTTCCGAAATCCGAGTCCGCTGAAGGCGCCTGCAACGCTATTTACGCAACATATGTGCAATAAAAACGAGTGGCAGCCGGTACGGCTACCACCCGTTTGCCTCATATCTAGCCCAAAGCAGGCCAACTACTTCTTAATGCCGCGCCCCAGACGCTTGGCGACCGATGCAACGGCCTCCTCGCTGGCCGGTCCGCAGCTCACGCAGCCATCATGGGCACGCATCTGGCCGGTGACCTCGTCCATCGCGAGCGGCGCCACCTTCTCGAGCTTAAAGCCCTTGCCGGCGCGCATGTTCTCCTTGGCCACGCTGATCATGAGCTTAATGCGGTTGAGCTGGTTGACCTCGGATGCACCGGGGTCGTAGTCCACCGCGACAATGTTGCTCTCAGGGTGCAGCCGGCGCAGCTCCTTGATCACGGCCTTACCCACCACGTGGTTGGGCAGGCACGCGAAGGGCTGCGTGCAGATGATGTTGGGTGCGCCATGGTCAATCAGGTCGAGCATCTCGGCCGTGAGCAGCCAGCCCTCGCCCATGTTGTTGCACACCGAAAGCACCGTGCGGGCCTTGTCGGCCATGGTGCCGATGCGCTCGGGCGCCTCGAAGCGGCGGGACTTCTCGAGCACCTCTTCCACCGGCGCACGCATCCAGTCCACAAGCTTGATGAGCGCCTGCATGCCCGCACGCGTCGTTGCAGAGCTACCCAGCTCGTCCTTTTGCAGCTCGGCGTTGCTCATGGAGTACAGGAAGAAGTCGAGCAGACCCGGCACCACGGCCTCGCAGCCCTCGCGCTCGATCACGTCGACCACGTGGTTGTTGGCCGTGGGGTGGAACTTGACCAGGATCTCACCGACCACGCCCACGCGCGGCTTGGTGCCCTCGCCCACAAGCGGCATGGTGTCGAACGCGCGGATGGCCTCGCGGCACAGCTTGGTGTAGTTATGCCTGTTGAACTTGGGTGCCAGCTTGCGAGCGCGCGCCATGTACTCCTCGTAGAGCGCGTTGGCGGCACCGGGCGTGGCCTCATACGGGCGGCAGCGGTAGAGCATCTGCATCATCACGTCGCCAAAGAGCACCGCGTAGACCGCCTGCTTAAGCAGCGCCGGCGTCAGCTTAAAGCCGGGGTTGTCCTCGCCAAGCGCCACGGCCGAAAGCGAGATCACGGGGATCTCGGGGTGACCGCTCTCGCGCAGGGCCTTGCGAATGAGGGCGATGTAGTTGGTGGCACGGCAGCCGCCACCGGTCTGGCTGATGACCACGGCCGTCTTGGACAGGTCATAGCGGCCGCTCTCGATAGCCTCCATAATCTGGCCCGTTACCAAAATCGACGGGTAGCAGATGTCGTTGTTCACGTAGCGCAGGCCTGCCTCGACGGCGTCGTGATCGGTCGAGGGAAGCAGCTCCAGGTTGTAACCGGCACCACGGAACACCTCTTTGACCAGGTCAAAGTGGATCGGTGCCATCTGCGGGCACAGAATGGTGTACCCCTCGTCGCGCATCTGCTCGGTAAAGGGCACCTTGGCCCATGCGGTCGAGGTGCTCTCACGCTGCGCCTCGAACGTGTACTTGCGGCTCGCGAACGCGGGAGCATCCGTGGAAGGCGCCACTGGCGCGGCATCGCCCTGCTCGTAAGCCTCGCCCGCGGCGGTTGCCTCGGCCAGACGTTCGGCCTCCTGGTCCTTGAGGGCAGCCATGAGCGAGCGGATGCGGATGCGCGCGGCGCCCAGGTTGGACACCTCGTCGATCTTGAGCACGGTGTAAATCTTGCCGCTGGCCTCAAGGATTTCCTGCACCTGATCGGTGGTCAGGGCGTCCAAGCCGCAGCCGAAGGAGTTGAGCTGAATCAGGTCCAGGTCGTTGCGCATCGTCACAAAACGGGCGACGGCGTACAGGCGGCTGTGGTACATCCACTGGTCGACCACGCGGATGGGGCGCTCGGGCTTTACCAGATGCGCGAGCGAATCCTCGGTAAAGACCGCAAAGCCAAAGCTCGAGATAAGCTCGGGCAGGGCATGGTTGATCTCGGGGTCGTTATGGTAGGGGCGGCCGGCGAGCACAATGCCGTGGCCGCCGTGGTCCTCGACCCACTTAAGGGCCTCCTCGCCCATGGTCTGGATGTCCTCGTGGAAACGCGCATCGGCCTCAAAGGCAGCGTTGACGGCAGCGTCGACCTCGGAGCGCGTGATCTTGGGTCCACGCACGCGACCGCGACCGGCTTGCGCATCGGCCACGCGGTCGACGGCGAGCACCTGATACAGGCGGCGCTTGAGCTCGGTCTTATCGTGATACGGCACAAACGGGTACAGGAACTCGATATTCTGCTCGCGGATCTCGTCGATGTTGAGTGCCAACGCCGTGGGGTAGCTCATGACGATGGGGCAGTTGTAACAGTTACCGGCGGTCGGGTCCTCCTTGCGCTCCCAGCGCACGCACGGCATCCAGATAAAGTCGACGTCACGGTCGATGAGGTTCATAACGTGGCCGTGGCTCATCTTGGCCGGATAGCACACGCTCTCGGACGGCATGGACTCGATGCCCGCCTGGTAGGTCTTCTTGCTCGACTGGTCGGACAGCTGCACGCTAAAGCCCAAGCGCGTAAAGAACGCGTGCCAGAAGGGGTAGTTCTCGTACATGTTGAGCGCGCGCGGGATGCCGACGGTGCCGCGCGGGGCCTCGTCGGGGCTCAGCACCTCGCGGTTAAAGAGCAGATCGTTCTTCTTTTTGAAGAGGTTGGGCGCCTCGGTCTTTTGCTTTTTGTGGCCGGCACCCTTCTCGCAGCGGTTGCCGGTGATAAAGCGCCTGCCGCCGCCAAAGTCGTTGACGGTGAGCTGGCAGTTGTTGGAGCAGCGGCCGCAGCGGACATGCTTTTGCGTCACGGTGAGGTGCGCGATGTCCTCGGCCGAAAGGATGGTCGAGGTACCGTCGGCGCCGGCGCGATCGCGGGCGAGCAGGGCCGCACCATAGGCGCCCATGCAGCCGGCGATGTCGGGACGCACGGCATGAACGCCGGTGAGCTGCTCAAACGCGCGCAACGTGGCGTCGGACATAAAGGTGCCGCCCTGAACGATCACCTGGCTGCCGATCTCCTTGGGGTCGCGCAGCTTAATAACCTTGAACAGGGCATTCTTGATGACGGAATAGGACAGGCCGGCCGCGATGTCGCCCACCGTGGCACCTTCCTTTTGCGCCTGCTTGACGCGCGAGTTCATAAAGACCGTGCAGCGACTGCCCAGGTCGACGGGGGCCTTGGCATGGATGGCGGCATCGGCAAACGCGCGCACGTCCATGTTCATAGACACGGCGAAGCTCTCGATAAAGCTGCCGCAGCCCGATGAGCAGGCCTCGTTGAGCATGATGTGCTCAATCACGCCGTCCTTAACGCGCAGACACTTCATGTCCTGGCCGCCGATGTCCAGGATGAACTCGACGCCGGGCAGGAATGCCTTGGCGCCACGCAGGTGCGCAACGGTCTCGATCTCGCCGGAGTCGGCCTTGAGGGCCTCGATGAGCAGCGCCTCGCCGTAGCCCGTGGTGGTCACGTGGCCGATGGTACAGCCGGCGGGGATGTGGTTGTAGAAATCGGCCATGATGACCTTGGCCGTGCCCAGGATGTCGCCGTTGTTGTTGCCGTACCAGGTGTGCAACAGCTGGCCGTCCTCGCCCACGAGCGCGGCCTTCATGGTGGTGGAGCCGGCGTCGATACCGATGAACACGCGGCCGGTGTAGCCGTCGAGCTTGCCCTTGGGGACGACTTCCTGGTCGTGGCGACCCTTGAACTCGGCAAAGTCCTCGTCGGTGGCAAAGAGCGGATCCAGACGCTCGACCTCGGCACCCTGCGTGTCACCCAGGGCATCGATGGCCTCGATGAGCTGCGGGAACGTGCTGAGCTTGTTGGACTCGTGCGCCATGGCGGCGCCGCTCGCCACAAACAGGTGAGCGTTTTGGGGCACGATACGGTGTTCCTCGTCCAGGTTGAGCGTGAGGTAGAAGCGGTGGCGCAGCTCGGAGAGGTACTGCAGCGGGCCGCCCAGGAAGGCGACGTTGCCGCGGATGGGACGACCGCACGCCAGGCCCGAGATGGTCTGGGTCACGACGGCCTGGAAGATGGAGGCGGCCACGTCCTCGGGACGGGCGCCCTCGTTGAGCAGCGGCTGCACGTCGGTCTTGGCAAATACGCCGCAGCGACTGGCGATGGGATAGATGGTGGTGGCGTTGGCCGCGAGCTCGTTAAGGCCGCTCGCGTCGGTGTGGAGCAGGGTTGCCATCTGGTCGATGAACGCGCCCGTGCCGCCGGCGCAGGTGCCGTTCATGCGCTGCTCGATGCCGTTATCGAAGTAGATGATCTTGGCGTCCTCGCCACCCAACTCGATGGCGACGTCGGTGGCCGGGATGAGGGTCTCGACGGCGCGCTTGCTGGCGATGACTTCCTGGACAAACTCTAGGTCGAGCCATTGGGAAAGCAGCAGGCCGCCCGAGCCGGTAATGGCACAGGTCATCTGGGCCGTCGGCAGCACGGTCGTAGCGCCCTCGAACAGGTCGCGGGCGCAGGCACGGACGTCGGTGTGGTGACGCTGGTACTTGGCGTAGACGATCTGGTTGTCGTCGTTGAGCACGGCGAGCTTGACGGTGGTGGAGCCCACGTCGATGCCCAGGTGCAGGTTGCCGCGGGCGGCCTCGGGGTTGAAGATCGCGCCTTCGGGGGCGTGGGCGGCGGTGGCGGTTACGGACTCGGCAACGTTGGGCGTGGCTGCGTCAGCGGTGAGCGTCTCCCCTGCCACGTTCTTGGCATCGGCAACTGCCTCGGCAACTTTCTCGACAGCCGCGGTCGCGGCCTTCTGCGCGGCGTCCATCACGGTGGGCGCGGCCTCGCGTGCGGCAGCGACCATGCGGTCCTTGATGCCCTCGACGAGTTTGCTCATCTGTCTCTCCTCTTAGTTGTTGGACTCGACGGTTGCGGCGGTGTCGGCCGCGTCCTCGAGCTGCAAGTTCAATAGCTTCATGCCGTATTCCGGCACGTTGATATCGATGGGTTGGCCATACAGGTCACCAGGACGAACAAAAGCGAGCACCGTCATAATGCGCGCCATGGCCTCGGGCGATTCGGTGAGCCCACGCTCAAACCAGCGCTGAATCATGCCGACCTCGGCGCTCACGACGTAGGTGACGTAGTAGTCAAAGAACGTACCCAGCGCCAGGCCCAAAATGCCCGTCTGCGCACGCGGCACCACAGCCTCACGCGCGGTGTCGATGATCCTTTTAATGAAGGCCTGGTCGCCGCCCGGACCCAGCAGCGCACCGATTAAGTCGCGGTTGGCCGCAAGATAACGCAACAGCTCAACCGAACCGGGCGCCGGCTCGAGCTCATCGATGTTGTGATAGAGATCAGGCAGCTGAGCTGCGGTGATGAGCTCAATGCGCTCACGGATCCCGGCCAGCAAGCCGCCCTCGATTTGATTGATAAAGTCGGGGATATCGCGGTAGTGCGAATAGAACGTGCGGCGCGTAAGGCCAGCGCGCTCGGTGAGCGACGCGACATTAATGCGCGAAAGATCGCCGCTTTCGGCAAGTTCACTAGCAAGCGCCTGGCGAAGGGCACGCTGCGAGCGAAGGGACCGGCGATCGCATTTCTCGAGCTGGGACAAGCGTCCTCCTTGTTACTCAGCCTGTGCGCTATTGCACAGTGCGAGTATTATTGCACACCGTGTGCATCAACACGTAAAGGCAATATTTGGAATGTGACGAGGGGGCAGTCCCTTTGTCACATTATTCGATGATGGTGCGGGGGTTTTGCTTGCGCATGGTGGCGAGCATGTGTTTGGGGACGGCGTGGGCCATGCAGCTGCCGATGGTTGCGCTCGCGGCGGCCTTGGCGGCGTCGCTGCCGTTTTTGGTGGCGTAGCTGTGGCGGAAGCGTTTGAGCATGGCGATGTCGTTGCCACCGTCGCCGTAGACCGCGACCTCGTCCTCGGCAATACCGTAGTAGCCCGCCAGCCAGGCCACACTCTCGCCCTTGTTGCACGCCACGTCCGTGATCTCGAACATCACCGGATCGAACGGCGCGTTGACCACATGGTCCGAGCGTTCGGCAAGATAGGCCTTAAGGTCACGCTCCAGCTCGGGCGAGGTCACGCGACAATTGATCTTGCATACATCGTGGCGCAGGATGTCACCGATCGACTGGTCGAAATACTGCTCCTCGTGATACCCACCGCGCGCACGCATGCCGCGCATCACAATACGCTTGATGGGGCTGTCCTTTTTAAAGCCCGCCTGATGCATCTCGAACGAACCGCTCGAGTACATGCCATCGGGCGTGGAACAATCAAAGCAAATGTCCGGGAACGCCTTGAGCAGTTCCTCAGTGACCTGCGGATCGATGGTCCAAGTCTTGAGCACCTCGCCATGGCTGTCGCGCACGATGGATCCATTGGAGCAGCAGGCGTCAAGCGCCAGGCCCGTAAAGCCATGCTCGCCGATCGGCAACGTCGAGCGTCCAGTCGCGGGAACCACGTGCAGGCCAGCCTCAGTCAGCTCGCGAATGGCGCGGCGGATGGTCCCATCCGCCGCGTGCAGGGCGTTCAGCAGCGTTCCGTCTAAGTCACTCGCGAACATCTTGATCATGGACATGCCTCTCCTTCGTCTGCCCGATATTGTAGACGAAGGAGAGGCATGTCCAAACAATGCCGTCCCGGCGCGGCGGGCCACTGCCTCCGCAGATTCACGGTGCCACTACGCGTTAAGACAATCGCCGCAAGCGATTTTTCAGCCGATAAAACAGCGCCGTCGTCAACGTCAGCACCGCCAACATGCCTGCGAATACAATCGCCGGTGTCCATCGATCATATGCAACCCCATACGTCAATTGGCCGATAGGCGTTGCGCAGGAAAGGACCATGTAAACGACCGAAAGCACTTTTCCGCAGAGCTCAGTCGGCGCTGCCCGCTGAACAAACGCGATGATTTCAACCGACGCAATGCTTGCCCACACCATGACCCATGCCGAACCAACTGCAAACACGGCGAACGCACATACATCAGCGCCGCACAATAGCGCGACAATGATCGGCGCGACTCCAAAACAGATCATCGCAACATATCGACATATGCCATTGAAAGAAAAGCGATGCGGCCAAATGCCGACCAAGCCACTGCCGGTAAGACCACCCAAGCCCAGAGCAACCTCAACTATCCCAACGCAGGACGATTGCATGCCGAGATGCTTTGTAACAATAATGGGAGCGCCAATCGTTAGCCCAACCAACGCAAGGTTCAAAACGGCCGCAAGCAAAATCACAGCGACCAATGATGCATTTTGCAACAGATACCGAATCGACTCCCGAAAATCGTTTCGGCATGTCGTGCGAGTCGCGCCGTCTCCCATCGTTTCAGATGAGGCATTTTGCTTGAGTACGCCACCAAACAACAGAGCTGAAATCGCAAACGTTACCGACGCGATTGTGCAAAGAGCATCGATGCCAAAGCACCCATAGACTGCCGTCCCGACCACAGGACCCAAGATATTGCTCACCATGGTCACCTGCGAAACCAATGCAGTGGCCCGCTCAACCTTCTTTTCACCCGCCATGCGCACCGTCTCAATTTGGAGCATTGGCTTTAGCAGCGATTGAACACCATATTGAACACAAAGTATCGCTACTACGACGACCGCAAGAGGCAACGAGCGCTTCATGGGGATAGACAGCAGTGATGCAGTCATCAGAGCAATGCCGAGGGCCACGAGGGCCTCGCGATGTCTTCCCCTATCCGCCAAGATTCCGCCAATCGGAGTTGCGAGTACGCCGGGTATGAACGCTATCGCCACGGCGGCGCCATATAACGTTGACGATCCGCTGCAATCGAACAAGTAAAGCGGATACGCAAAGCACAGCGCCGACAGCATCGAATACGTGCACAGCTGCGCAACCAGAAGTTCCGCGAGCCTGATTGACCGCACTGTTTTTGATTTCAACGAGACGCCGACGTCTCTCAGCCCAGCCATAAGCCCACCCCCTATACATACCACTAGTATGTATTTAATGACTTGAAAAGGGCAGCCGTGGCTACCCTCACAAATCAATTACATACCGTTGGTATCTATATTACCACCCAGCGCGGTTCCATACGTCCCAAATCCGTGCCGTTGTCTGGAGCACTTCCTCGCCCAAATCGAGTCCCACCGCAGCGGCCATCTGCGCCAGACATTGTGCACGAGCGAGCATTCGCTCCTTGGGCTCGAGCGGACGGAACAGCGGCAGCAGCCAGAGATTCGCTAGCAACGATACGGCCTCCGCCGCTTCGCGCGGGCATTCGCACGCAATGGAGCCGTCGGCGATGCCCTCCTCGATCACTGGCAAGAGACAGCCATCGGCTGACTCGTCAAACGAGCCCTGGTACTGCATCGCCAGTAGACGCGAGCTTTTTACCGGATCCGCCGCAGGATGCATGCGCGCCCATAGCTCAATTTGTGGAACAACGGACTCGGGAGCGTACAGTCGCTTGAGCTTTTGGGCTCCGGTCATATTGCCGACGCCAAGCATCGAGCGGCGGTGCTCAACAATCGGAGTCATCGCCCGATCAAACGCGGCGTTGAAAATCTCTTCTTTGCTCTTGAAGTGATGATAGACAGCGCCCTTGGTCATGCCGTCGAGACGGTCAACGATATCTTGAATACTCGTCCCCTCATAACCCTGTGCGCAGAATAGCTCCAGTGCCGCGTCGAGAATCTTCGCGACCGTCTCCTCGGGATATTTATTGCGACCCATAATCCGCCCATCCGCAACGCAAGTCTTGTGCCTCATTGCAGCATTTTAACGTTGCGGATGGCAGACGGTCGATTCTACACCGCGGCCGGGCCGTGTTCGCCGGTGCGAATGCGGATGACTTCTTCGACCGGCTCGACCCAAATCTTGCCGTCTCCAACGGCACCGGTGCGGGCGGCATTGCAGATGATGTCGACAATTCCGTCAACGTGCTCATCGGCGCAGATGAGGGTGAACTGCACCTTGGGGATGGTATTGACGAGCAGTTCGTTGCCGCGCACGTATTCCTTCCAGCTATGCTGTGCGCCGCAGCCCTGCACCTGGTTGATAGTCATGCCGCGAACATCAGCAGCAAACAGCGCATCTTTGAGAACCTCAAGCTTCTCCTGGCGCACGATAGCCGTAATTTTCTTCATAGTGAATTCCTCTCTTTAAGAGTTGGTCTGACAGAACGTTTGAAACTGTTAGTCCAGACCACTAAACGAAGGATACGCGCTCTCGCCGTGCTGACTCGCATCCAGGCCCAGCGCCTCGTCGGCCTCGTCCACGCGCAGGCTGCCGTGGAACAGCGCCTTGACCACCGCGGCGATCACCAAGTCGAGCACCAGCACGATAACGACCGTCACCACAATGCCCAGGATCTGTGAGATGAGCAGCGACATGTCGCCCGTATAGAACAGGCCGCCCTTACCGGTCCACGAGAGTTCCGGCACGCAGAACAGGCCCGTGAGCACACCGCCCAAGATGCCGCCGATACCGTGGCAACCGAACGCATCGAGCGCGTCGTCGTAGCCGAACTTGGTCTTAAGATGGCTGATGGCCAGGTAGCACACGGGAGAGACGATCAGGCCCATGACCAGCGCTGCCCACGGCTCGACAAAGCCCGCACCCGGCGTGACCACCACAAGGCCCGCAACCAGACCGGTGCTGGCACCCACCAGCGTGGGGCGACCGGTGTGCACGCGCTCGACGGCAAGCCACGAGACCATGCCCGCCGCGCTGGCCGTCACGGTGTTGAGGATGGCGAGCGCCGCCACGGCGTCGGCCTTAAACTCGCTGCCGCCGTTAAAGCCAAACCAGCCAAACCAAAGCAGGCCGGCGCCCAGCGCCACAAACGGCACGTTATGCGGACGGTAGCTCATCATGCCAAAGCCGCGACGACGGCCGAGCATTAAGCAGAGAATCAGGCCCGTGAGACCGGACGAAATGTGTACCACGTCGCCGCCGGCAAAGTCGAGCGCGCCGATGATGTCGCCGATAAAGGAACCATCGCCGCCCCAAACCATGTGGGCGAGCGGCGCATAGACCACGAGCAGCCAAATGCCCAGGAAGGCCGTCATGGCACCAAACTTAACGCGGCCTGCCAGACTGCCCGTAACGATAGCGGCGGTGATCATGGCAAACGCCATCTGGAAGGCGATGTTGATGATCTGAGGGTAGACGGCACCATCCGCAGCATTGGCCTCGGCCGCCTGCAGCACCTGGTTGAGCACCGGCAGGCACAGCAGCTGGTCAAAGCCGCCAATAAACGGGTTAGAACCGTCGCCACCGTAGGCCAGCGACCAGCCGGCAACAATCCACAGCACACCAACCAGGCCAATGGCGCCAAAGCACATAAGCATGGTGTTGATGACATTTTTGCGCCTGGACAGGCCACCATAGAAAAACGCCAGACCCGGTGTCATTAAAAACACGAGCATGGTGCAGATGAGCATAAACGTTGTCGATCCCGTATCGTACATTCGCTCCCCCTTGGTCGCATGAACGTTGTCGGCGCTCATGATGCGGCCGAGGGCCAACTGGTGTAGACCAGATACGGCGTTGTTAAACGCTGCGTTGTCGAATGGAAACGGTGCCGCAATCTTGGAAACGGCACGGCAACGGGCGCGAAACGAACGGGAAACGTGCGAACGAGAAGGGCGCGCTTGGCTCCGCTCTGGCTAGCGCCGGAACAGCTCGCGGGCTCGGTCGCGGAGGTCGGTAGCTCGGATGACGCCTTCGTAGCGATTGATGCGCAGACGCGGGAAGGCGTTAAAGAAGCGCAGGTCACGACGGCTGAGCGACACACTCGGCACCGGACGGCTCATGCGCTTGCCGGCAAGGCGACGACTGAGCGACGGACGCGGCATGCTCGGCGCGACATCGGCAACGCGGCGGGCAGCGAGCGCCAGGCCGCGAGCACCATCCGAGATAAACGTCGGCATCGAAGCCTTCTCGCGCAGGGCATCGAGCGCCGCGTCGCCCAGCTCGGCCAGCCAAGCGTTAACGGCGCGACCGCGGATATGCGTCTGCGCCACCGAGTCGATCGCCGAATCGGGAATACGTTCGAGCATAGAGTCGGAGGCGTCGGCAAGCGACTCATTGATGCGGTCGGCAAGGTCGGCACGCACACGCTCAAGCTGATCGGACAGGCGGCGCCAGCTGGCCAACGAGCACACCGCATCGACCATCATCGCGACCGCGACGATAAAGGCGGACAGCCGCACAATCAGCACCGGCAGATGGCCAAGCAGCCCCAGCAATGCCGGCTCCACTAAACGGCAAATACACAACGCACCCAAGCCAAACGCGCAGGCCCAGTACAGGCAGATGCGTCCGTGCAGGTTAAACGGCAGATGCGAGTAATCCCAAAACCGGGCACCCGTCGTTTTTTCCAACAGCACGCCCACACTATATTCGATCACGCTGCATACGAGCGCGGCAGCGACAAACTGGCTCGAGGCGTCTGGGATTCCACGCAGCAGCAACCAGCACGCGATGCCGCCCGCACCGTAGATGGGACAACACGGCCCTAGCAAAAAGCCGCTGTTGGCAAAGCGTCCGTGGTTGAGCATGGCGCAGACTGTCGACTCCCATACCCAGCCGCAAAAACCGTAGAAGGCAAACGAGAGTACCAGCGCCGAGAGCGGACAGGCGGCAAGCGTCGCGCCGTCAAATGCCATGTCGATCGCGGTTCCCACCGTCTACCCTCTCCTCTTTTCGTTCGAATCTTCGCTCGCGCCTCTGCTCGCGGCGGCACTTGAATCTTTACTCGCGCTATCGTCCGCCACGTCCTTGCGCCGCAGACGGCCGGCGACCGTCTCACGCAGCGCGCACCATTTATCTGCCAGGCACACAATCCATGCCTCACGACACGTCGGCGGCACCGGCACCAGCGGAAACATATGGCGCGCGATGATATTCCGCTCGCGCGACGTCAGCTCAAAATCTTCCTCCGCACGCGCCAGGGCAAAAAACGGGTGACGAAAGCCATGCAGCCGATGGCTTGGGTCGGGATCGTGCCAGTCATAGAGAAAGTAATCGTGCAGCAGGGCCCCGCGCAGCAGCGAGGCGCGGTCGACCGAAATGCCAACACGGCCCAAGCGCTCGGCAAAGGACAGACTTGCCTGCGCCACCGAGGTCACATGCGCATACACCGTCACATCGCCATGCTGGATAAACTCGCGCGTCAGGTCCAGACGGCCCGCCTGTGCCAGTTGACGGGCAGCATCGTCGACCTCGCGCGCGATGCTCTCGGCACGAACGGTTTCGGACATGCGGCCTCCTTCCAGCGGCTCTCGGCGGCAAGCCACAGCCTGCACGCAATGAATAAAATCACCATGGAACACATCAGTATGGCATCGGACAAAACGTTTTGCCCCGCCAGTTGGCGAATTACCGCGCCGCCGTCACATATCAAACGCCAAAATGTGCGAGACTGTTTTGTGCAATTGTGCCGGCCGAGGGAGCGCCGGTGCTCGATTCGCATGGAGTAACCCACAACGATGCTGCTTACGCAAACGACAACGCCCGAGGACGTCAAGGCTCTCGACCGCGCCGAGCTTCCGCTGCTCTGCGGCGAGATCCGCCACGCCATCCTCGAAAGCTCCGCCGCCGTCGGCGGACACGTTGCCCCCAACCTGGGCGTCGTTGAGCTTACGGTTGCGCTTCATCGCGTGTTTAACTCCCCCACCGACAAAATTGTCTTTGACGTTTCGCACCAGACCTACGCCCACAAGGCGCTGACTGGGCGTGCGTACACTTATATCGACCCGGCACGCTACGGCGAGGCCTCTGGCTTTGCCAATCCCGACGAGTCCGAGCACGACCTGTTTGCCATGGGCCACACCTCGACCTCGGTGAGCCTGGGCTGCGGCCTGGCGCACGCTCGTGACCTGGCGGGCGACAGTTACAACGTCATCACCATCATTGGTGACGGTTCGCTTTCGGGCGGTCTGGCGTTTGAGGGCTTTAACAATGCCGCCGAGCTCGACAGCAACTTGATCATCGTCGTCAATGACAACGACCAGTCCATTGCCGAGAACCACGGTGGCCTGTATCGCAATCTGGCCGAGCTGCGCGCCAGCAACGGCACCTGCAGGCGCAACGTTTTCCGCGCGATGGGGCTCGACTACCGCTATTTAGACGCCGGCAACGATGTGTTGGCCCTCGTCGACGCGCTGCAGGAGCTGCGCGATATCGATCACCCCATCGTGCTGCACGTCTCGACCGCCAAGGGCAAGGGCTTTGAGCCAGCCCAGAGCGACCCCGAGCGCTGGCATCATGTAGGTCCGTTTGACATGGCGACTGGGCGCAAGCTCTGCCCGGGCCATCCGAGCGAGCCTGCGCCGCGCACCTATGCCGACATTACGGGCGAGGCCCTGAGCGCTGCCATAGAGCGCGATCCGCAGGTTGTGGGCATCACGGCCGCAACGCCCTACATCATGGGCTTTACGCCCGAGCTTCGCGCCGCGGCAGGCAAGCAGTTTGTTGACGTGGGCATTGCCGAGGAGCACGCCGTGACCTTTGCCACCGCGCTTGCGCGCTCGGGCGCCAAGCCAGTCTTTGGTGTGTACGGCACGTTTTTGCAGCGCGCCTACGACGAGCTGTGGCACGACCTGTGCCTCAACGACGCCCCCGCAACCATCCTGGTATTTGGCGCGTCGATCTTTGGCACCACATCCGAGACGCATCTCTCGTTCTTTGATATTTCCATGCTGGGCGGTCTTCCCAACATGCGCTACCTGGCGCCGGCCTGCATGGAGGAATATCTATCCATGCTGAGCTGGTCGCTCGACCACCGCGAGCATCCCGTAGCGATCCGTGTACCGGGCATTGGCCTGGTAAGCCGCCCCGACCTGGCGCCTGCCGAAGACACCGACTACAGCGCCGTTCGCTACAACGTGGTGCGCCAGGGCCGCGACGTGGCCGTGCTCGCACTTGGCGACTTCTTTGAGCTGGGCGAGCACGTGGCAAATCGCTTGGCTGCCGAGTACGGCATCGAGGCCACGCTCGTCAACCCTCGCTTTGCAACCGAGCTTGACCGCGAGTTCCTCGACAGCCTTGCCGCCGAGCATCGCGTTGTCGTCACCCTCGAGGACGGCATCTTGGACGGTGGCTGGGGCGAGCGTGTCGCGTGCTACTTGGCCTGCACGCCCGTGCGCACGCGCACTTTTGGCATCGCCAAGGGCTTCCCCGACCGCTACGACCCCAACGAGTTGCTCGCTCAGAACGGCATGACGGTCGAGAACATGGCCGCCGAGGCCGTAAGGCTACTCAACGAGTAAAAAACCTCCGCAAGGGAAGCACCCCTGCGGAGGTTTTTATTTTTGAGCTCAACTATCCCGATCTGTAACATCTAGGGCCCGAATTCCCGTCTAACTGTTACAGATCTAGACAAACCGTCTTTGCTCCTGACCTTTGTCTCAATCTGTAACAGATAGAGACCTTTTGGCCGCCTAACTGTTACAGATCGAGACATTCAAATCCCCCTAAGGATAAAATCTCGATCTGTAACAGTAAGAACCCATTTCCTCGTCTAGATGTTACAGATTGAGACAAAACAACGAGACCGGCCGCCGTACCAGCCCAAACCACCACAAAGGTGCCTGTCCCCTTTTTGGTGGTTTTAGGTCACGGTCGGCGCGAAAAACGAATAACCGTTCATACGCGATCTCCTTACTTATATATGTGTCGCGTTGCCGCCATTATAGCGACCGCCGCGAGCGACCACGCCGTCCGCGAAACGCCGTCTCAGCAGTAATAACCGACGTTTTCCCAGATAAAACCTACCAAAATGAACTGCATCCCATTTCTTGGACTTTGAAATTAAGGTTCGAGAAAAGGG
>UQNC01000047.1 GCA_900542175.1 uncultured Collinsella sp.
AGTTCGCGATCCCCGGCCTTGACGACGAGTTCCGCGTCATCGTGTCTCCGTGGATCCTCTCCTCGCTGATCACCGACCGCCTTGCCGCTTACTACGAGACGGTCACCAAGCACAACCTCAACTATCGCCGCTACTATCACCAGTTCGACTACTAATCGGTGATAAATAAGCTACTGATCAAGAAGCACCCTGCCCGGGCGCATGCGTCCGGGCATTTTTATGCCGAAATTCGCAAGAAAGGGGAATCAAATGAGGCAGTTTATCGTGGCGTCCCATGCTCATTTCGCGTCTGGAATCGTCGAGAGCATCGGCCTGCTTTCCGGTGAGCGCGAAAACGTCCATCCGCTGTCTATGTATGTCGACGGAAACGAGGACCTGGTCAAGGAGGCTGCGGCGGTTCTTGACGGGTTCGCTGCGGACGACGAAGTTGTCGTGTGCACCGACCTCTTTGGTGGCAGCGTCAACAACGAGTTCACCAAGATCGTCCAGACGCGCCCCAACACGCACCTAGTGACCAATATGAACCTGCCACTCCTTATTCAGCTGCTGTTCGTACCCGACTCCACCCCGATCGATGAGGTCATTCGCCAGATCGTCGAGGCGGACGACACCAAGGTCAAGTACGTCAACGACCTGCTGGGGCAGGCCGAACTCGATGAGTTTTAATCGCTAGGAGCACACCATGATTCAAATGATTCGCGTAGATTATCGACTGCTTCACGGCCAGGTCGCTGTTAGCTGGACCTCGGCTTTGGGTGCCGACTGCATCCTGCTGGTGAGCGATACGGTTCTCAATGACAAGCTTCGCCTGCAGGCCCTGTCCCTTGCAAAGCCGGAGGGCTGCAAGGTCGTCGTCAAAAACACCGAGGATGCCGTCAAGGCGCTCCAGAGCGGTGTGACCGATAAGTACAAGCTCTTCGTGGTTTGCGAGACGATCCAGCAGGCCGGTGCCGTCGCCAAGGCGATGGGCGTCAAGAAGATCAACCTCGGCAATGTTGCCTTTAGCGAGGATGCCCGCCAGGTCTAGACGAGCGTGTTCCTTACGCCCGAGAACGAGGCCTACGTGAAGGAGCTGCTCGGCGAGGGCTACGAGCTGTTCATTCAGATGATTCCGGCAGATGCGAAGACTGACGCCGCGAAGGTCATCGGTTAGGGGCCATCATGGTTATCAAGACAATCCTGATTTTCCTTATTGCCCTTTTGGGTTATTCCGAGTGGCTGACGGGCACGAGCTACCTCCAGCGCCCGATCGTGCTCGGACCTCTGGTTGGCCTTGTCATGGGCGACATGGTGACCGGCACGATCATGGGCGCCACGATGGAGCTTGCCATGGTCGGCGCCATCTCGGTCGGTGCGTATAACCCGCCCGATACGATTTCCGGAACCATCCTGGGCGTGTCGCTTGCCATGCAGGCCGGCGCAGACGCTTCGGCGGCCCTGACCCTGGGCATTCCCATCGCAACGATCGTCCTGGCGCTCGATACTGCCCTGGGTCAGCCGGTGATGCTGCTGCTGGTGCACCGTATCGACAAAAACGTCGAGGACGGAGACACCAAGGCCATCACGCGCAACATGCTTATCGCGGGTTATGCGCAGAGCTGGTGCGGCCTGCTGATTATTCCCCTGGCATTCTTCTTTGGCGCCGATGCCGTCGCCAGCCTGCTCAACATCATCCCCGATTTCGTTCAGACCGGCATGGATGTCGCCGCCGCCTTCTTGCCCGCACTCGGCTTTGCGATGCTGGCGCAGATGATTATGAACAAAACGGTGGCTCCGTTCTTCTTCGCCGGCTTCTTCCTCGTCGCCTACTTTGGCATTAGCACGACGGGCGTGGCGATTTTTGCCGCGATCATCGTCGTCGCGATGACGGTTTTGGGCGAGAAGAAAAAGGCGGAGCAGCCCGCAGTGGCAACCGAGGATCCTGCGATTGGGAGTGGGTTCGATGAGTTTTAAGTTTGAGTCTTCTTATGACGGGCTGATTTCCCGCGCAGACCTTAAGAAGCTGTTCTGGCGCTCGATTCCCTATGAGCATTCCTGGAACTACGAGCGTATGGGCCATATCGGCTTTATGTGGGCCCTTATGCCGATCCTTCGCAAGCTGTATCCGCAGGATGCGGACTTTAAGGCCGCCCTTAAGCGCCATATGGAGCTCTATAACGTCACGCCGTACATCTCGACGCTCCCCATGTCCATTGCTGCCGCAATGGAGGAGGTCAACGCTACTGACGATAGCTTTGACACGAGCGCGATCTCTAATGTCAAGCTTGCTTTGATGGGACCGCTGTCCGGCGTGGGCGATGCCTTCTACTGGGGCACGCTGCGAATTTTGGCAACGGGTGTCGGCACGTCGCTGGCGCTGCAGGGCTCTATTCTTGGCCCGATTTTGTTCCTGCTCGTGTTCAACGTCCCTCACTACATCATCCGTTACCTGCTGACGTTTGTGGGATATCGCTTTGGCTCGGACATGATCAGCAAGGTCCAGGAATCGGGCATTATGGACACGATCGTCAAGATGGCCTCTATCATGGGCGCCATGGTGATCGGTGCTATGACCATGGAGATGGTCACCGTGGACATTCCGCTCATGGTCGGCGCGGGCGATGGCGCTCAGACGCTCGCCGAGCTGCTCAACGGAATCTTCCCGGGCTTTGTCACGATGGGGCTGTTTGGAATCGTCTATCTCATGCTCAAGAAGAAGATGAATCCGCTGCTCATCATGCTCGTGATCCTACTCGTGAGTATCGCCGGCGCGTTCTTTGGAGTGCTTGGTGTTCAGTAGGGCATCCGTCATAATTAAAACAATGTAAGAGGGGGCGTCGCGCACACTGTGCTGCGGCGCCCTTTTGCCGAAAGGTGGACAAGATGGAGTATCCACAGCTTGCCGTCATGAATATCAGCCATCGCTATTTTGACCTTGAGGAGTTCTTTTCCTCGGCAGCGGCCTCGGGCTACACGTGTTGCGAGCTTTGGACCGGGGCGATGCATCTGTATGTCGATTGCCATGGATACGATTCGCTCGAGCAGGTGCGGGAGCTGTCGCAGCGGTATGGAGTTCGGATTGTGGGACTTTGTCCCGAACAGAACAACCCCAAGCCGTGGAATATCGCGGCGCGCGGGAATGAGGCACGTGCCCGCACGCTCGCGTACTTTAAGAACGTTGTGGATATCGCGGCGGAACTTGGAGCCGAGCAGGTCATGGTCTCGAGCGGCTGGGCTTTTTTGGACGAGCCGGTCGAGGACGCATGGGGGCGCAGCGCCTCGATGCTGCGTTCGATTGCCGAGCATGCGGGGAAGCGCGACGTTCGCTTGGTGCTCGAGGCTTTGCAGCCGGTTGAGTCTCTGATTGTGAATACCGCCGAGGATACGAAGCGCATGCTTGAAGCCGTCGATCATCCTGCACTCAAGGCCTGTCTTGATATGGGTGCCATGGCGGTGGCGGGGGATACCATTGACGGATATTTTGATGTGCTCGGCGACGATGTTGCCCACGTACATTTTGTCGATGTTGCGGCAGACGGTACCACGCACCTTGCCTGGGGTGACGGCGGTCGCGATATGCGCGCCGACCTGGATAGACTGGTGGCGCGTGGCTACAAGGGCGTAGTTTCTGCAGAGACCTATGACGAACAGTACTTTGCCAATCCGGCGGCAGCCGATGCGCAGGTAATGGCAGAGTATCGTCGTGCGATTGGCGCCTAAGCGGGGCGGGCGTTGGGCTACCTGTCGGTCGAGGATTTCAGCCTAGTGCTCTCCGGGAAAATGAGATACGCCTTCCGGTCGAGGCTTCTGGCGGAAAGTTCATCCCGGACTTGCGGCTCGGCTGACTATCCCACTCGTAGCCACGCTGTGCGGGTAGGCATCCGGGACTGTCTCGCGCTGGGGCCTTGCCCGGCGGGATGACTTTGTCCGGGGAAGTGGGCTCCGCGAACTTCTCCGAGGAAGGGCACCGGCCCGGAGGCGGCCCTCTCGACCGTTTCGTGTCCCCCTGGATCCTGTCCGTGCTGGCCACCGACCGCCTCTCGCGCAACTACGAGCTGGTCACCAAGCACAACCTCAAGTACCGCCGCTACTACCACCAGTTCGACTACTAAGAGCTGGTCGCAGGTCCGATATCTTGGCTGGTTGATATCTCGACCCTACACAAGGGCGTCCGCATTTGCGCGGGCGCCCTTTTTGCGTTGCTGTCGGCGCAGGGTGTCCTCGGCGGAAAGCTCATCCCGGAATTTCAGCTTAGAATGGGATGGAGGACGATGAGAACGTCGGCGTTGGGATGAAGCTTTTCCCACCGGCATCCGGTTTGTACCTGCCCTTGCACTCTGGTGCCGATGCGCGGGCGTCATGGGTGTCTGCCTTATGGGCGTAGCTCCGCTTCCCGCGGAGTGCAACAAGGCCGGGGCCGTTGCGGGAGGGGCGTCGCTTGCCCTTGCCCGCGCAAGGGCGCTTGAGGAGCGCGAGAAGGCTACCGTTCTGGCTAAAAATGAACAGTTGCGCGTCAACCTGCTCAGGTCTACCTCGCATGACTCGAGAACGCTCTTTACGGCAATTTCGAGCAATGCCGATGTGCTCTTGTCCGATGGTGATGACCTGAGTGCCGAGAAGCGCGAAGGGTTTTGCGTGATATCCGTTCTGATGCTATGTGGTTCAATGCCACGGCGGAGAATCTGCTTGCGATCACGCGCTTGGAGAGTGGCGAGGCGCACCTTTCGACGACGACCGAGCTGCTCGATGATATCGTCGAGAAAGCGCTGCGCCATATAAACCCGGACTCCGAGTTTCATGACATCGAGGTCGAGTCGAGCCGCGATCTTTTACTTGCCGATGTGGATGCGCATCTTAAGGTACAGGTTGTGGTGAACTTGCTGAACAATGCTGTTGCCCATACTCAGACGGGTTCGCATGTCCGCATCTCGTTGTGTGCCGATGCCGACATGGCCGCCGTGTGCGTGGAGGATAACGGCCCCGGTATTGCCGAGGGGGATCGTTTGCGTGTGTTCGAATCTTTCTGCACGGCAAGCCATGCTCTAATGGATTCAAAATGGAGCGCAGGCTTGGGTCTTGCTCTATGCAAATCGATCGTGGGGGCGCATGGCGGCAGCATTGGCGTCGACGCAGCCGAGCCGTATGGATGCACGTTTTGGTTTATGCTGCCCTTGCATCATATGGAGAATGGAGATATAGATCATGCCGATTGAGAGCCATGCAAAGATCCTTGTTGTCGAGGATGACACTATGGTTAGAAACCTGGTGCTCACGGCGCTTGAAGCTCAAAGTTTCGATCTTTTTGCCGAGTCTACGGGGCGAGGCGCCATCGCTTCTGCCGCCACGAATGCGCCCGATGTGGTTTTGCTCGACCTGGGGCTTCCCGATATCGACGGCATCGAGGTCGTTCGCGCTATACGCGTATGGTCCCAGATGCCGATCATCGTGGTGTCCGCCCGAGACGAAGACACCGATAAGATCGATGCGCTCGACGCGGGGGCTGATGACTATCTCACCAAGCCGTTTTCGATAGGCGAGTTCCAAGCGCGTATCCGCGCGACCCTGCGCCGTTCGAGCTACCTTTCGAATGCCCCTGCGCGTGAGAGCTCCATCTTCGAGAACGGAGATCTTCGTATCGACTGCTCGGCGGGCGTGGCATACCTGTCCGGCGAGGAACTGCATTTGACGTCCATCGAGTACAAGCTCTTGTGCTTGCTGTCCCATAACGTGGACAGGGTTCTTACGCATAGCGTCATCTTGAATGAGGTTTGGGGCGCCGAGCACCAGGCGGACCTTGCGACGCTGCGCGTATTCATGGGCGCGCTTCGTAAGAAAATCGAGTTCGATCCGGTGCATCCCCGCTATATCCAAACTCATGTGGGCGTGGGCTATCGCATGATTCGCGCCACTGCGACTAAAGATTAAAAACAGTCACTGACCTGGGGTCTTTTGGCCTTCTTTATCCGAGTTTAACGGCACTTTTATGCCTGGAACATGTTGAATCGCGCAAGGGCGACAGCCTTGTTTTGGAGAGGCCCAAGGATGGCTATTCTTCCTCTGCGTTGGCGGAATTGCCGCCGACCGCGCATGCCCGTCGGGCACGTGCGCAATCAAAGAAAGGAGGACCCTTGGATACTGCGTCCGAATCGTATGAGGAGAAGATTTCACAACTCTCCTCGCTTACCGGCGCGGCTGCGCTTGCAGCTATGGGCAGCAGCGCTGCTGGACTGACGAGCGGCCAGGCGGCAGAGCTGCAGGCCAAGCACGGCAAGAACCTCATCCAGGCGGCCAAGAAGAAATCTCCGGTCCTGGCATTTCTCTCCAACTTCACGCATCTCATGGCCATTTTGTTGTGGGTCGCAGGCATTATTGCCTTGGTGGCGGGCATGCCCGAGCTGTGCGTTGCCGTGTGGTTGGTCAACCTGATCAATGGGTGCTTTAGTTTTTGGCAGGAGCATCAGGCTGATAAGGCCACCGAGGCACTCAAGAAGATGCTTCCGTCTTATGTCAACGTTATTCGAGACGGCCAGCAGTCTCAGGTGCTTGCGGAGGACCTCGTGCCTGGCGACATCATGGTTCTAGCAGAAGGCGACAAGATTTCTGCCGATGGTCGCGTTGTTCGCGCTTCCGATTTGCAGGTGGACCAGTCGACGCTTACCGGCGAGTCCAACCCGGTGCGAAAGACTGCCGATGCCGTGCTCGAGTCCGATCTTACCGCTGCCGAAACGCCCAACCTCGTGTTCGCAGGAACCTCTGTTTCCGAGGGTAACGGCCGTGTTGTCGTCACGAAGATCGGCATGGCAACGGAGTTTGGCAAGATCGCGAGCCTGACGCAGAATATGGAGGACTCCGAGAGCCCCCTGCAGCGCCAGCTCGATCGCTTGACCAAGCAGGTTACGCTGTTCGCCATGTGCATGGGCATCGCGTTTTTCCTGCTTGACGTGCTCTTTGTGCGCAATGGCCTTGCGTCTTCGTTCATCTTTGCCTTGGGCATGGTTGTCGCCTTTATTCCCGAGGGCCTGCTGCCCACGGTTACGCTGTCGCTCGCCATGGCGGTTCAGCGCATGAGCAAGCGCAATGCCCTTGTGAAGAAACTCAGCTCTGTCGAGGCCTTGGGCTCTACGAGTGTTATCTGTACCGACAAGACCGGCACGCTCACCCAAAACGAGATGACTGTCAACCATTTGTGGACATGCGAGCGCGAGTATGAGGTTACCGGTGTTGGCTATGCCCCCGAGGGCGACGTCGAGGCTGACGGCGAGAAATGGCTTGCTGCCGACAACAACGAGCTTCGTCTGCTGGTGGCAGGTGGTGCACTGTGCTCCAATGCGCGCCTTGTTGCTCCCGAGGAAGAGGGCGGCCGTTATACCGTTTTGGGCGATCCTACCGAGGCATGCCTGCTTGTGAGCGCTCAGAAGGCCGGACTTACACTCGATAGCCTTGAGCACGAGATGCCGCGCGTGAGGGAACTCCCCTTCGAGAGCCGTCGCAAGCGCATGACGACCATCCATCAGCTCGAGCGTCCGTTTGAAGGCGCTTCCCGTATCGCATTTGTGAAAGGCGCCCCTAATGAGGTTGTCCGTCTTTCAGAGAGCGTGTGCTGTCGCGGCGAGGTCGCTCCCATGAGCGATGAAATGCGCGAGCGCATCATGGCTGCAAACGATGGCTATGCAGCAAATGGCTTGCGCGTGCTCGCTTTGGCATATCGTCCGCTGCGCGCCGACGACGATTCCCTTCCCCGCTCGATGAGCGATTACACTCCCGAGAATATCGAGTGCGGCCTTACCTTTGTTGGACTGCTTGTCATGCAAGATCCGCCGAGGCCCGAGGTTGCGGCGGCTGTTGCCGAGTGCCGCCGCGCCGGTATCCGCGTGGTCATGATCACGGGCGACTACGGTTTGACCGCAGTGTCCATTGCCCGCAAGATCGGTATCGTGCAGGGCGAGCACCCGCGCGTCTTCTCTGGTGTCGAGCTCGAGAAGACCTCGGACGAGGAGCTCAAAGAGGCGCTGAAGGGCGAGGTTGTCTTCGCTCGCATGGCGCCGGAGCAAAAGCTGCGCGTTGTCGAGAACCTGCAGCAGATGGGCGAGGTCGTGGCCGTCACCGGAGACGGCGTGAACGACTCTCCTGCGCTTAAGAAGGCAGACATCGGCGTTGCCATGGGCATTACCGGCACGGACGTGGCCAAGGAGGCCGCGGACATGATCTTGACCGACGACAACTTCGCCTCGATCGTCCATGCCATCGAAGAGGGCCGTGCGGTCTACGCCAACATCAGGAAGTTCATGCTCTATATCTTGAACTCCAATGTTCCCGAGGCTGTTCCTTCTGCGATCTACCTGCTCTCGGGCGGAGCGGTGCCTCTGCCGCTTACGACGATGCAGATCCTCACCATCGACCTGGGCACCGATATGCTGCCTGCCCTTGGTTTGGGTACCGAGCCTCCCGAGGCTGACGTTATGAGCAGGCCTCCTCGTAATCCGAATGAGCCCTTGCTTTCGGGCAAGGTCATGCGCAAGGCCTTCCTGTGGTACGGCATGCTTGGCGCGCTCTTCTCCTTCGCTGCGTTCATGTTCTGCCAGATCATGAATGGCTGGCATCCCGGCATCGCGATGTTTGGCGTGGGCGCCGACCTCGATCCGGTCTATGTCCGCGCAACGACCATGGCGCTCGCCGCCATCGTCTTCACGCAGATTGGCGAGGTTTGGAACTGCCGCACGGAGACTGCTTCGGTTTTTGCCACGGGCCTGTTCTCGAATAAACAGATCAACAAGGGTATTCTGTTCGAGATCGTGCTCATTATTTTCATCACGCTGTTCCCGCCGTTCCAGGGCGTCTTCCACACCAGTCCGTTGCTGCTGAACGACTACGTGTTCTTGGTGCTGCTTCCGCCCGTCATCTTGTTGATTGAGGAGTGCCGCAAGGCCATCGTTCGCAAGAAGAACCATATCGACCGTAATGGCGTCGCGCTTTCTCAGACGCCGGAAAAGAGGTAGCCATGAACGTAATCGTCGTGGGCATGGGGCGCATGGGCGTGAGCCTCGCCCGCAAACTTGACAGGCAGGGCTATAACGTCTGCGCTATCGATCAGGACCCGGAGCGCCTTGAATCGCTGGGGGAGTCGTTTGGCGGCAGCACCGTAGAGGGTGTTGGCTTTGACCGCGCAGTCCTCGAGGCTGCCGGGATCGACCGTGCCAGTGCCGTGATCGCCTGCACCTCGTCCGACGAGACGAACATCGTCGTCGCGCGCATCTCGCGTCAGACCTATCGCGTCCCACGCGTTATCGCCCGCCTGTACGAGATCTCCAATGCCGAAACCTACCGTAGGCTCGGCATCCAGAGCATCTCCACCACCGATTGGGGCGTGCGCCGCGTTTGCGAGCTTTTGACGTTCAACGAGCTGGACGATGTTGTCGAACTTGGGTCCGGCGATGTGCGCCTCGTGCGCGCCGACGTCCCGGCGCTTCTTGAGGGAAGCCCGGTGCGCGAGCTTACCGTTGTGGGCGAGATCAGCATCGTTGCCGTTTCGCACGATAATGAGACATTCGTGCCCACGCAGGGAACGGTGCTTGACCACGGAGATATCATCTATGCGGCGGTTGCGTCGAGCGCTGCGGGCAAGTTCCGCACCATGCTCGGCTTGGCCGAGTGAGGAGGCAACCATGAATATCATTATTGTTGGCGGTGGCAAGACCGGCTCGTATCTCGCCTCCCTGCTGAGCGGCCGCGGCGACACGGTGCGCGTTATCGAATCGAGAAAAACCGTGGCGCAGCGTCTTGAGGCAAAGCTGCCCGAGGGCACGGTCGTGCGCGGCATGGGCTCGAGCCCCGATGTCCTCGAGGCGGCAGGTGTGCTGCACTCGGACGTCGTGATTGCCGTTACGGGTAACGACGAGGTTAACCTTGTGGTTTCGATGCTCGCAAAGATGGAGTACGGCGTTGGCCGCGTGGTCGCACGCGTCAACAACCCGGCGAACGCTTGGATGTTCAATGCCTCTATGGGCGTCGATGTGGCTATCGACCAGGCAGACCTTATCACGCGCTCCGTTGGGGAAGGTCTTGATATCGAGGACGTCTATACGATCATGCGTCTAGGCAAAAGCGGCCATGCCATTGTCCAAGGCGAGGTTCGCCAGCATTCTTCGGCGATTGGAAAAGCCGTGTGCGACCTGGGGCTTCCCGACGGTCTTGTTCTTGTTGCCATTGAGCGCGGTGGGGATATCCTCATCCCCAATGGCGGAACGGAGCTATATGCACAGGACCGTGTGGTCGCCTTCTCTGACGACTCCGGCAGGGATTTTTTGAGTCACGTCTTGCAGTAATCGTGTGAACTGTCTTCAGGCAGCGTTGGGCGCACTCGGGCCGAGATGAGACGGTCCGAGTGCGCCTTTTTGTTTCGATTGTGATTTGCGGGCTCCGTGGCGCGAGGGCGGAACTAACGTTGCCAGTGCATTGTGATTGAGGGATATAAGCGATTGTTTGCGGTGCCGGTCAAATGAGTTTTGGTCATGTTGCGACAGAGATGGTTACGGTTTCCCTGCCGATTTTATTGGGGCTGGGTGGTAACGCGCCTGGGTCTTATGAGCGAGGGCTTTGAGCGCGAAAATGGAAGACCATGTGCCGCGGACGATTCCATTGAGCTGGTGGGCCAGATGACAGCCCCCTTGCTTTGCTTTTGATGGGAGCGACCATTGCGCATTATCGGCCGTTTTTCATGTTGACCAACTGGGCGACTATGTTGCCGCCTTGGGAAGGCTGGCGCTCGTCCCGCTCGTCGGGATGGTGATGCTTCGCATCTTTGGGGCTGCGCCCGGTGTCGTCGCGGTGCTGGTTTTGGAGAGCGCCATGCCTGTGGCGAGCAGCGGCACGTTGTATGCGACTCAATATGGTGCCGATACAGAGGCGATGATGCAAAGCACGTTCATATCGATTGTGGAGGTATTCTGACCATTCCTTTTGCGATGATGTTCGTCGGGGCGTGACGGCGGACGCGGTTTCCGGCTGAGTTGGGGGATCAGCAGATTGAGTCGAGGGCCTGCCCCTATGTTTCCAAATGAATACGCTGTGAGCCGAGGGAGACGATTTTCCCCGCAAACACTCTAGTATGCTAAAGTACCCTGAAGACCGGCGGAACTCTGCCGGTCTTCTGTTCTATATGAAACGCAGCATGAGGAGGCTCACCAGATGACGGCCACACCGTGGGGATTCCGGGACATATTGCCCGAGGAGGCTCAGGCGCGCGAGGAGATCGCATATACGGTGAAGGGCTGCTTCAGGGAGCATCATTACCTGCCGGTCGAGACGCCGCTGCTCGAGGACAAGGGTTCGCTCGAGGAAGGCGGCCGCATTGCGGACACGCCGTTTAAGCTCTTTGACGATGATGGGCGTCTGCTGGTGGTTCGTCCCGACAACACGCTGCCGATCGTGCGCTTGGTCTCGACCCGAATGCGCGCGGCCGACCTGCCCCTGCGCTTGCGTTACGAGGCACCAGTGGTTCGCGAGTGCCAGCGCAATGCTGGTGGCTCGCGCCAGTTTACGCAGCTGGGCTTTGAGCTTATCGGTGCGGGCGATGCCGCGGGCGATGTCGAGATTGTCTCGCTGGTAGCCGAGGCCGTGCGCGAGCTAGCGCTGCCCGATGCGCGCATTATCGCAGGTAGCGTTCGTCCGTTTAAGGAGCTGCTCGCGGCGTGTGAGGATCGCGAGCTGGCCGCCGAGGCCCTGCGCCGCGTGCATGCCAACGACTTTGTGGGCCTCGATGCCCGCGTGGCGGCAAGCGCCGAGCCCGATGCCGTCAAGGCCGCCATTAGTGAGTTGCCGCGCCTGCACGGTAGTGCCGAGGTGCTCGACCACGTGGACGCGCTACTGGAAGCCGCTGGTATCGTCGCGCCGTTGACGCGCGAACTGCGCGCCCTGGTCGAGGGTCTGGCCCCCGAGGACGCCCAGGTGCTGTCGTTCGACTTCTCCATCATGAACTCGTTTGATTACTACACGGGCCTGGTCTTTAAGGCCTATGCCGGCGGCCTGCCCGATCCTGTTGGTTCGGGTGGACGCTACGACTCCATCTTTACCGGCGCATTTGGCGACGGCATCGAGGTGCCGGCGGCGGGCTTCGCCTTTTCGCTCGAGCGTCTGGAGGCCGCGCACACCTCGGCCGAGGACGCTGCTTCGGACGGCGACCACGCCGCGGGCCGTGGCACCGAGGGTCCGCTGCGCATCGCCGTACCCAAGGGTTCACTTAAGGCCGACACGCTCGACGTGCTCGAGGCCGCGGGCCTGGACGTCTCCGAGCTGCGCGACCCCGGCCGTCACCTGATCGTGCGCGGTCGCGATACGCGTGCCGGCGAGGGCGCGGTCGGAGATATCGAGTTTGTCATCGTGCGCCCCAGCGATGCGCCCGCCTTTGTGGGCTGCGGTGGTGCCGATTGCGGCATCTGCGGCTGGGATTCGCTTATCGAGGCCGACCTCAACCTGCTGCAGCTGGTCGATCTGGGCTACGGCCTGTGCACCTTTATCGAGGCGGAGCCCGCGTGGCGCGCTGGCCAGGCCGAGCGCAACTACGCCCGTCGCGGATCGCTTCGCGTGGCCACCAAGTATCCGCGCATCGCGAGCGCCTGGTATGCCGAGCGCGGCGTGAATGCCGATATTGTCTCGCTGCACGGTAACATCGAGCTGGGCCCCATCGTCGGTATGACCGATCGCATCGTGGACATTACCGCCACGGGTGCCACGCTGCGCGATAACGACCTGGTTATTACTGGTCGCATCATGGACTGCACGGCCCGCTTCTTCGTCAACCCGGGTGCCGCGCGCCTGGATCCGCGCGTTCGCAACCTGGCCGATCGCCTGGCGGCTGCCGTGAAGGACAAGCATTTTGAGCCCGTCGCGGGCTCGGCACAATAGCGCGAGCACGCACGGGCGCCCCAACGTCCGGGCCGCGGGCCGATTGGTGCCGCTGCCCGGTCTCTCGTTTTTCGAACGCAACCTCGACCGATAGGGGATACCGATATGAAGACCATCAAGCTTGCTCCCGGTGAGCGCCTCGCTACCAACCAGCTCAACCGCAAGGGCGTGCTGCCGCAAAACATCGTCGACGCCGCCCGCGATATCGTGGCCAACGTGCGCGCTAACGGCGATGCCGCGGTGCGCGATTACTGCCAGCGTTTTGATGGTGTTGAGCTGCAGAGCTTTCGTCTGCCGCAAGAGCAGATTGACGCCGCGCTCGAGGGCCTCGATCCTGCCTTTGTCGCCGCGCTCGAGAAGGCCGCGCGCCAGATTCGCGAGTTTCACCAGCGCGAGGTCGAGCAGAGCTGGTTTACCACGCGCCCGGACGGCACGATGCTCGGCGTCAAAGTGACCCCGCTCGCCGCGGCCGGCATCTACGTGCCGGGCGGTCGCGCGCAGTATCCCTCCACCGTGCTCATGAACGCCATTCCCGCCAAGGTGGCCGGCGTCAAGCGCGTGGTCATGGTGACGCCGCCGCAAAAGGACGGCCTGATCAGCCCTTATACGCTCGCCGCGGCCAAGCTCGGCGGCGTAGACGAGATCTATATGGTGGGCGGCGCCCAGGCCGTGGCCGCGCTGGCGTACGGTACCGAGACCATTCCGTGCGTCGACAAGATCACCGGCCCGGGCAACGCCTTTGTCGCCGCGGCCAAGCAGATTGTCTCGGGCGACGTGGGCATCGACATGGTCGCCGGCCCCTCCGAAGTCTGTGTGCTGGCCGATGCCACGGCTAAGCCCATGGTGGTCGCGGCCGACCTGATGGCCCAGGCCGAGCACGATCCGCTGGCCGCCTGCTATCTGGTGACCTGCGACGAGCAGTTTGCGCGCGAGGTCGAGGCGGGTATCGACAGTCTGGTGGCGCAGTCGCCGCGTGCCGAGATCACACGCGCCTCGCTTGATAACGAGGGCACCATCGTGGTGGCCGCCGATATGGCTGCCGCCGTCGAGGCCGTGAACACCGTGGCGCCCGAGCACCTGGAGCTGCACTGCAAGGATGCGATGGGCCTGCTCGGTGGCATTCGCAACGCCGGCGCCATCTTTGTGGGCGCCTGGAGCTCCGAGCCGCTCGGCGATTACGTTGCCGGCCCCAACCACACGCTGCCGACCGGCGGCACGGCCATGTTCTCCAATCCGCTTTCGGTCGAAGAGTTCGTTAAGCGCTCGAGCGTTATCTACTATACACCCGAGGGCCTGCTCTCCGACGCTCCCGCTACGCAGCGCCTGGCCGAGGCCGAGGGCCTGTGGGCACACGCGCTTTCGGCCGCGCTGCGTCGTCGCGTGCTGGAGCAGGGCGAGGATGCCGTGAGTGCCGAGTCGCTGGCCGCGGCCGACCTGACCAAGGTCGCCTGGCCGGGCGACCTTGGTCAA
>UQNC01000048.1 GCA_900542175.1 uncultured Collinsella sp.
CGTCCTAGTGTTCGCTTCTAATAAAGAAGGCCAAGATTCGGGACGCAGTTCAAAAGGTGCCTGTCCCCTTTGTGGTGGTTTTTATGTTGATGGGTTAACAAATGGGATATTTGGGTACGGGTGTTGCCTTGTGCGGCTAAGATGTTTACCCGTTAGCATCATGTAAGCGAAAGGCGGTCGTCACCATGCAGCAGAACGACGAGACACGTTTTGAGGACTTTGTCGGACTGATCAGCGGCCTCTACAAGGAGATTCAGCGTATCAAGACGTCCGAAGGCGCAAGGCTGGGCCTCAAGGGCTCCGACGTTATGTGCCTGTACTATCTTGAGCGCAGCAAGGACGGCCTGACTGGCGCCGACCTCGCCCGCATGGCCGGCGTTACCCGTGCCGCCGTTTCGCGCACACTGGCACATCTGGAGGAGGGCGGCTACGTCGAGGTTGACGACTCGGGTGATGCGGCCGTCAAGTATCGTGCTCCGGTGCGCCTGACTGCCCTGGGCGGCGAGAGCATGAGCGAGGCCGATCGCATCATTCGCGAGGTGCTCGATACCACCGGCAAGGCCATGGGCGTGGAGCAGCGCGAGCAGATGTATGCATCGCTGCGCACGATCCTCAACACCCTGCGCGAGATCTAGAGCCGCGCTGGCGCTAGCTTTCAGCCAAGAACTGCATCGTCCCGTTTGAGCGCGTACGCCGTGCCGGGACATTGCTGTCAAAATTCCCTGCGCGAGACCTGCGCAAGAAAGGATTCGTTATGTCCGTCCGCATTATTACCGATTCCGCAAGCGATATGTCGCCGGCGGAGCACCCCGCTCTGCGTGTTCTGCCGCTGTCCGTCACCTTTGGCACCGATGTGTATATGGATGGCGTCGACATCGATCACCAGCGCTTTTACGAGATGCTTGTGGAGCGCGATGAGCTGCCCAAGACCGGTCAGGTCAACCCGTACGCCTTTTCGCAGGCGATTGCCGAAGCGCGTGAGGCCGGCGATGAGGCCGTGATTATTACCGTGGGAGCCAAGCTCTCGGGCACCAACCAGAGTGCTCGTACGGCACTTGCCGAGGCGCCGGGCGGCGACATGTTCGTCGTGGACAGCAATAACGTGACCTTGGGCGAGCGCGTGCTGGTCGAGTATGCGCTGCGCCTGGTGGACGAGGGCCAGGGCGCGGCTCAGGTTGCGGCGGCTGTCGAGGCCGTGCGCGACCGCGTGGTCGTCATCGGCCTGCTCGAGACGTTGGAGTACCTGGTGCGCGGCGGTCGCCTGTCTGCTGCGGCCGGTGCCGTGGGTACGCTGCTCAACGTAAAGCCCGTGGTGGCTGCCGAGGACGGTCTGATCGTGCAGCTGGGCAAGGCGCGCGGTTCCAAGAACGGACGTAACCTGCTCAACCAGAAGGTCGAAAAGGCGGGCGGCATCGACTTTTCCATGCCGCTGGCGCTCGGCTATACGGGCCTTTCGGATGCGGTGCTCAAGAAGTATATCGAGGACAGCGCGGCACTGTGGGCTGGCCACACCGAGGGCGAACTGCCCGTTCACACCATCGGCGCCACCATCGGCACCCATGTAGGCCCCGGCGCCGTAGCCGTAGCCTTCTTCCAGCCCGTTAACTAGCCCACCTGCCAAAACCACCACAAAGGGGACAGGCACCTTTGTGGTGGTTTATGCTATTCCGGGTGGAAGGGAGCGAGCAATGGCGTCTGAGGGCTTTTTTGAGCGGGTGTACGAGGTGGTCGAGCAGATTCCCGAGGGGATGGTCGCCACGTATGGTCAGGTGGCGCTGCTTGCTGGACGTCCACGAAGTGCGCGGTACGTGGGGTATGCCCTGCATGGCAATCCGCGCCCCGGCGAGATTCCCTGTCACCGCGTGGTGTTTGCCGATGGCCGCATATGCGATGGTTTTGCTTTTGGCGGTCCCGATGCTCAACGTGAGCTTTTGCTAGGGGAGGGTGTGGCGTTTAAGGACGACATGCACGTCGACTTGGCCGCCTGTCGCTGGCCTGCAGGGCTCTAGCGGCTCTGCCGTGGTTAGAACCACCACAAAGGTGCCTGTCCCCTTTGTGGTGGTTCTAGTTTACCTGAGCTAACTTATGGAGAAGCCATGGGGGAACATATTGACGCTACAAAGTAAACCACGGTGAACTATATTGTATTCAGCAACGGAGCAGGCAATAGGCGATGAAAAAGCCTGCCCTGTTGAGTTTGATTCGCATTCCTCCCCTCTGTGCGATTCAACGGTGTACTTCGGGAACAGGCCCGCTGGCAACTAACTGCCAGCGGGCCTGTTCCTGTTTTTCGGGGGAGTGCAATGGGCAGAGCCGAACCGGTCGGGCACCAAAAAAGGCGGACGCACTAGCGCCCGCCCTATAGCAATCGAAAGTTCTAGCCAGCAGATCGATCTAGTACACCATGCCCATGGCGTCCTGAACCTCGGCCAGGGTCTGCTCGGCAATCTCGTTGGCGCGACGGTTGCCCTCGTGCAGCACGTCCTTCACATAGTCCAGGTCGTTTTCGTAGCGCTGACGACGCTCGCGGATCGGCGCGAAGTACTCGTTGACGGCCTCGGTCACGTACTTCTTGAGCTGGCCGGAGCCGCCCATGCCAATCTCTTCGGCAATCTCGACCTCGGAACGGCCAGTGCAGATGGCGGCCGTCGAAAGCAGACCGGACACGCCGGGGCGGTTCTCGGGATCGAATGTGATCATGCGCTCGGAGTCGGTCTGGCTCTTCTTGATGCGCTTGGCCGTCTCCTCGGCGGTCATCGAGATGTTGATGGCGTTGCCGTAGCTCTTGCTCATCTTGCGCCCGTCCAGGCCGGGCAGCAGCGGGGTCTCGGACAGCAGCGCGTCGACCTCGGGGAACACCTTGCCGTAACGGTTGTTAAAGCGGCGGGCGATGGTGCGGGTGAGCTCGATGTGCGGCAGCTGGTCGCGACCGACGGGCACCACATTGCCCTTGCAGAACAGGATGTCGCAGGCCTGGTGCACCGGGTAGGTGAGCAGAAGGCCGGTGAGCTCGTGGCCCGAGGCCTCCATCTCGGCCTTGACCGTGGGGTTGCGCGCCAGCTCGGCCTCGGAGACCAGCGACAGGAACGGCAGCATGAGCTGGTTTGCGGCGGGTACGGCGGAGTGCGCGTAGATCATGGTCTTGTCGGGGTCGATGCCGCAGGCAAGGTAGTCCATGACCATGTTGTACACGTTGTCCTGGATGTGCTCGGTCGTATCGCGGTCAGTGATGACTTGGTAGTCGGCGATGAGCACGTTGGTCTTGGCGCCCATGTTCTGCAGCTCAACACGGCCCTTGAGGGTGCCGAAGTAGTGACCCAGGTGCAGACGGCCGGTGGGGCGGTCGCCGGTGAGCATGGTGAACTTCTCGGGCGTTTTGGCCAGGCCCTCGCGAATGGCGTTGCTCTTTTGCAGCGCGACTTCGTAGCTGTTCTCGTTTGGCATGATTGCTCCTAACGTATGTTCATGGGTCAAGATGATAACGCGTTTATTGGAGGGTCGGGGCGTAAGTACGCGAGGGGCGGGAGAGCGGCGGCATGTGCGATGGGCGCGGCGTGGCTGCGCGTTTGGCCGGCGGCGCCTGGGCGCAGCCTCGGCAGCTTACCCTAGCGCCTGTGGTGGCGCTCCTCCCTGCGTTCTTCTGCCGCCTGCTCCTCCTGCTTAAAGGCGGGATCGTCGGGGGTGACGAGCTCGTCCTCGTGCGTGCGCTTGTTGTAATGGTGGCGCAGCACGGGCTCAAACAGGTGCAGGTGCTTGGCAAAGGCCGCCGAGCCAATGGCGAGTACGGTAAAGATGAGCACGCGCATGGGCACCTCGACCTGGTTAATCGCGGCGGCGCCGGCCGAAAGCATGATGCACCAGGCGTAGATGAGGAGCACTGCCTGCTTTTGGTTGTAGCCCTCTTGGATCAGGCGGTGGTGGATGTGGCCCTTGTCGGCCTGCCCGATGCTAATGTGGGCGCGCTTGCGGCGCACGATGGCGCTAAACGTGTCGATGATGGGCACGCCGGCAACGATGAGCGGGATGATAAGCGAGGTGAGCGCGGCGGTGCGGCTCACGTTGAGCAGCGAGATGGAGCCCAGTGCAAAGCCCAGAAGCAACGACCCCGAGTCGCCCAAGAAGATGCTTGCGGGGTTGAAGTTGTAGCGCAAAAAGGCCAGGCAAGCGCCAAAGAGCGCAATGGAGAGCGCGGCGGCGTCGATGCGGCCCGAGAGAACGGCCATCGAAAACATGGTGAACGACGCGATGCCGCAGATGCCCGTGGCCAAGCCGTCGAGGCCGTCGATGAGGTTAATGATGTTGGTGAATGCCACCAGATAGATCACGGTGATGGGGTAGGCGAGCCATCCGAGCATGATCTCGCCGGGGGCAAACGGGTTGACGATGACGCCGATCCGCAGGCCGCCGATACAGGCGATAAGCGCGGCGAGGACCTGTCCGGCTAGCTTTTGCTTGGGCTTGAGCTGGAAGACGTCGTCGATAGCGCCGGTCGCAAAGATGACGGTAAAAGAAAGCGCAAGTATGGGGTAGCTGATGTGCAGACGGGGGTGGGGCACCAAAACGGGCGGCCAACCCAGGTACCAGGTGCCTAGGATTTGCACAATACAGGCAACGACCAGGCCCAAAAACACCGCCGTTCCGCCCAAACGCGGGATGGGCTTGGTGTTGATGCGGCGCTTAGAAGGATAGTCGACGGCGTCGAGCTTAATTGCCAAGCGCTTGACCAGGGGCACCGTGAGGAAGGTCGTGATAAAGGCCGCCGCTGCCACGCATAGATACGGTATGTAGCTCGGGGATGAAGCCATGAATCTAAAAACCGCCAAGCGTCGAAGGAAAAGGTCAAAGGTTGCTAAGCGCAAAGGGCATAGCCGAACCATGATACTCGACCAAGGGGGGTGCATGGAATTGCACGCAGCGATAATCACGCGCTTACCAGATATTGGGATGTTGTCGATGGATTGTCGGGATACCGGCGGGGATCCATATGGGCTGTAATGGTGGTTTTCGGCAAATAAAAACCACCCCCCACGTTACGAAAATGAACCCACCTAAAACAGGTGGGTGCCCTCATCGACTGTTCCAGCGTCCTTAACAACGAAGGATACCTGTACTAGGTACGACTGTGTGGGCTCCCTAAATAAACGCGACGGTTCACCCAGTTGCTCCGCGGGGGGCGGAATACCTACATCATAAAGCGGCACTTTATCGATTCCAGTCTTGACATTACAAAAATCGTGTCGGACGATTACGGCGCCTTGGGCTCGAGCCGTCTGTGCGGTTGGTCCCTTTACGTTTGAGCTGCTGAATCGTTGTTTTGGAGCATGTTTTTATGCCGACGCCGTTGACCGAACTTTTTTCGCCCGCCTGCCATTTGTGTCCGCGCCGTTGCGGTGCGGTGCGCGACGAGGGTGCGCACGGCGTATGCGGTGCCGATGACACGCTCAAGGTGGCCCGCGCGGCGCTTCATATGTGGGAGGAGCCGCCTATCTCGGGCGAGGCCGGTTCGGGCACGATTTTCTTTAGCGGCTGTTCGCTCAAATGTATCTACTGCCAAAACCACGAGATCTCGACGGGCAATTTCGGTCTTGAGATTTCGCCCGAGCGTTTGGTCGAGATTATGCTGGAGCTGCAGGACCAGAGCGCCAATAACATCAACCTGGTGACGGCGACGCACTATGCGCACCTGTTGCCTGCCGCGATTGCCGCGGCACGGACGCGCGGGTTGGTCATCCCAATTGTCTACAACACGAGTGGTTACGAGCGCGCGAGTGCCGTGGCGGCGCTGGGCGACCTGGTCGACGTGTGGCTTACGGACTTTAAATATGCCGATGCCGGGCTTGCGCAGTCGCTCTCCCACATTAAGGACTACCCGCGTGTGGCCGTGTCGGGCTTAGCGCAGATGGCACGCGAGATCGAGCGCCGCGGGGGAGAGCTAGTGGACGAGAATGGGCTCATGAAGCGCGGCATGATCGTGCGCCACCTGGTGCTGCCGGGGCATGCGGATGACTCGTGCCGCGTGCTAGACCTTGTGTGGCAGACGGTGGGCGACGTGCCGATCTCGGTCATGAACCAGTACACGCCCAATGCGCTCATGCGCGAACAAGGCGGCGACCTGGCGCGCGCCGTGACGCGCGAGGAGTATGAGCAGGTGCTCGACCATGCCGACGACCTGGGCTTTACGACGATGTTCTGGCAAGAGGGCGGCGCGGTAGACGAGAGCTTCACCCCAGCCTTCGATACCACCGGCGTCCTTACCAGCACAAAGTAACGCATTCGCCGATGATTTTTCTGGGACGGGGATTAAAAAATCATTCGGTACACAATGTTTTTTAATCCCCGTCCCAGAAAAATCATCGAGAGGATCGCCTGCTCGAAAAGTTGTCAAAATAGCCGCGCCCCAAAAAGACTGATTATTGGGCGTTGACAGTTGGCGAGCCGTAGGTAAAATATCGACTTGTCCTGGGGACGTAGCTCAGTTGGGAGAGCGCTGCCGTCGCATGGCAGAGGCCGAGGGTTCGACTCCCTTCGTCTCCACCCTTGGATTTGATAAGCCGCTGACATTGTGTCGGCGGCTTTTTTTAAAAGAAAGGGCTGTACCATGGCCGAGCTTGAGTCCCAACCACTGTCTGCCGAGGAACGCGCCGAGTTGGAAGAGCTCCGCGCCGAGAAAGCTCGTCGCGAGGCCCAGGAAGAGGCACGCCGCGAGCGTGAGGAGTTGGCCGCCCTGCGTGCCGAGCGCGAGAAGGCCGAGGAGGCCGCTGCGAAGGTTGCATCCGAGCCCAAGCCCGCGCCCGCACCCAAGCCCGCTGCTGCGAAGCCTGCACCTGCCGCGCCCAAACCTCAGCCTAAAAAGGCCGCTCGTCCCAAGTCCGTCGATCCCAAGCCGAGCCGTGACGAGATGAGCTTTGCCCAGCGCATGGTTACCTCCAAGGAGCCTGCGGGTGAGAACGAGATCCCCGGTATGGCGCCGGCTCAAAAAATCATCATTGTCCTTGCCCTCATCGCGTTTGTCATCTTTATGGGCTACACGATCCTGACCAGCATGGGCCTGCTTTAGCCTGTTCGCGCTGGGCTCCATGCCCGCACGCCCGCCTCGCCAACCCTCAACCTCTGCACAACGCATCCGAAAGGTCGCCCCATGGCTTTGACCGACATCTCGCATCCCACCGACATTGCAATGCTCACTGATCTGTACGAACTCACTATGGCCCAGGGCCTGTGGGAGAGCGGCAAGGCCAATGAGCAGGGTTGCTTTACGGCGTTTTACCGCGACCATCCCTTCGGCAGCGCGTATGCCGTCATGTGCGGCACCGCCGAGCTGCCCGAGCTGGTCGAGAATCTGCGCTTTACGCCCGAGGACATCGACTACCTCGCCTCGCTCCAGGCCCCGGCCGGCGGCGCGATGTTCAAGCCTGGATTCCTCGACTACCTGCGCGATTTTCGTGCGCATGTAAACATCGATGCCGTGCCCGAGGGCGAGCTCGTCTTTCCGCGCGAGCCCATGGTTCGCGTCACCGGCCCCGCGCTGGAGTGCCAGCTGCTCGAGACGGCGCTGCTCAACATCGTTGGGTTCCAGACGCTTGTCGCCACCAAGACGGCGCGCGTGGTGCTGGCGGCGGACGGCCGTCCCGTTGCCGAGTTTGGCCTGCGCCGCGCTCAGGGTCCCGATGGCGGCTTGGCCGTCGCGCGCGCGAGCTACGTTGCCGGCTGCTCCTCTACGTCCAATGTGCTCGCCGGCCGCCGCTACGGTATTCCCGTCTTTGGCACGCATGCGCACAGCTGGGTGATGAGCTTCGATTCCGAGCTCGAGGCCTTCCGCGCCTTTGCCAAGTCGAGCCCCAAGAACTGTACGCTGCTCATCGACACCTATGACGTGCGCGAGGGCTGTGAACATGCCATTACGGTTGCCAAGGAGATGGAAGCGGTGGGCGAGCGCCTGTCGGCCATTCGCATCGACTCCGGCGACCTCGCCAAGCTCTCAAAGTATGTGCGCGGCCGTTTTGATGCCGAGGGCCTGCCCTATGTGGGGATCTCGGTTTCTAACGATTTGGATGAGTACACGATTCAGTCCCTGCTCGACCAGGGCGCGCCCATCGACAGCTTTGGCGTGGGCACCAAACTCGCGACCTGCTACGATCAGCCTGCGCTGGGCGGCGTGTACAAGCTTTCGGCCCGTCGTGCGAGCGACGCGGAGCCGTGGACGCCGGTGGTGAAGCTTTCCGAGCAGCCCTACAAGCGCACGATCCCCGGCGTGCAGCGCGTACGACGCTATTACGACGGCTTTGGCGGCCCGGTTTGCGACATGATTTATGACGAGGATCATCTGGCAGGGGAGGGCGCCGCGCGCGGCAATACCCTTGTGGCCGTGAACGATGCCGCCCTGGTGACCGACGTGTCCGAACTCGAGTATCGCGAGCTGCTGGTGCCGCTCGTGCGCGATGGCAGTGCGGTGGCTCCGCGTGAGAGCATCCAGGACGCGCGCGAGCGCTGTGCTTGGGCGCTCGACCATCTGGACGCAGCTTTCAAGCGCTTCCTGTACCCGCAGACCTATGTGGTGGGTATGGAGCAGGGCCTGGCTCAGGTGCGCGACGAGCTCGTGCGCAAGAACATGGCCGCGGCCTCTGCCTTTCCCTGGGCTCACTAATTCCTTGGGCGGTAGGGGCGAGTCACGCTTCCCTGGCCACCGCCTCGGCCGTTCGCTGAACAGTTGATTGGTTTGACGTATGACGACTTCTTATAAAACGATGGTGGTAAAGATCGGTTCGTCCACGGTGGTGGGCGCCGACGGCAAGGTCAACCGCGCCTTTATCGGCGGGCTTGCCGACCAGGCCGCAGCGCTGCGCGAGCTTGGCTGGCGCCTGATCGTGGTGAGCTCGGGCGCCATTGCCTGCGGCTATCCCGTGCTGGGCTTCGACCGTAAGCCGGTCGGCGACCTGCCGAGCCTGCAGGCCTGCGCCTCGGCCGGTCAGTGCATCATCTCGTCGGCCTACGACGAGGAGTTCCATGCGCGCGACCTGCTCACCTCGCTCGTGCTGCTCACGCGTCACGACACGGCGCGCCGCACGTCCTACCTGCACGCGCGCGACGCCCTGCTTCGCCTTGTGGAGCTGGGTGTGGTGCCGGTCGTCAACGAGAACGATACCGTCACCGTCGATGAGATCAAGTTTGGCGACAACGACACGCTGGCGGCGCTTGTGAGCTGCCTGGTTTCTGCCGATCTGTGCGTGACGCTCTCGGACATCGATGGTCTCTATACTGCCAATCCGCATGAAGACCCCACGGCCGAGTTTGTTCCTGTCGTGCATAAGATCGATGCCAAGATTATTGCCTCGGCGGGCGATTCTTCCACATCGGTGGGCACGGGCGGCATGATTACCAAGATCCGCGCGAGCCGCATCCTGATGACGGCGGGCATTCAGAGCGTGATTTGCTCGGGCGAGGAGCCCGATGCGCTCGTGCGTCTCGCCCGCGGCGAGAGCGTGGGCACGCTGTTCGATCCGCCGGCGGAGCGTCTGGACATCGCACCCCGCAAGCTGTGGATCGCGCTGGGCGACAAGGCACATGGCTCGGTGACGGTCGATGATGGTGCTGCGAAGGCGCTGGTCAGCCGTGGCTCTTCCCTGCTTGCGGTGGGTATTCGCGAGGTCGATGGCCAGTTTGCCGAGGGCGATGTGCTCGATGTGTGCGATCCGAGCGGTATGGTCGTCGCCCGCGGTATCGCCGAGGCCGATTCGGACGTGCTGGAGCTTGCTGCCGGTCGCCGCCAGGACCAGATCGCCAGCAACCGCCTGCTCGCAGACCTGGCCGAGAAGCCCGCGATACACAGGGATAACTTGATCGTATTTGCATAAAGAAAGACAGCGCTGCGGATCGTTTCCCGTGGCGCTGTCTTTCTCGTGCCGGCACTTGGGGACGTTCCTTTTGTGCCGGCAGGTGGGGACGCTCCTTTGCTAGAAGATTTGGCGCAGGTCTCCGCGGTTGAGGGCTTCGTTGAAGAGGTGCTTGAACACCACGCTACCGTGTAGACCGTCGTGCTCGAACTCGTTGGTCACCCAGGCATGCGAGTTACCCACGCGGCTGAGCGTATCGAGCTGCATGCCCGAATCGACGTACATGTCGTCGAAATACACCGCGGCCTGCAGGGGCACCTCGTTGCACGCCAGTCGCTGCGGGTCGTAGATCTTGTCCCAGCTGGTGTCTTCCATCAGCAGGTCCATGGCGGGCTTGAAGGGCTTGAGCTCGGGCATCTGCTCGAACATCCACGGGAACATGGCCTCGCCGGTAAACATGAGCGGGCGCGCGAGGGTGTCAAACTCGGCGCGGTGTGCCTTCTCTTCAGCCGCGGTCCAGCCAATAGGCATGGTGTCACCGTCGGCGTATATGAACTCCTGCAGCGTCCAGTACAGCGGATTCGTGCGCGTGTTGGTGCGCTCGAAGGCGCGCATCAAAAAGCTGTCGGATACTGAGGAGCCGCAGCTCAGCGTACCGTCGCCGTCAACAAAAGCGTGATCGATAATCCAATGCATGCGCTCAAAGCTCGGCTTCATGCCAAAGTCGCTGCCCATGAGCTGTAGGCGCTCGACCGTCATCGGCGAGCCGTCGGGCAGCACGGGCTTCTGAGCCTCGAGCGCATCGGCCAAGGCTGCCACGCGCTCGACGTCGGCAGGGTAGCGGTCGTAATACTGCTGCGTTTTGGCGACCATGCGCGGGAAGGTGTGCGCGTAGACTTCGCTTGCGCTCGCCGGCACGTGGGGGATGCCGCCGCAGGTAAAGCTTGCCGCCACGCCCTCGGGGAAGAGCGACAGATAGCTCAGCGTCAAAAAGCCGCCGTAGCTCTGCCCGAGTGTGACCCAGGGCCTGCCGCCAAAGCCTACCAGGCGCAGGTACTCAAAATCGCGCACGATAGAGCTGGCGAGGTGACGCTTGAGGAAGTCCGCCTGCGAGCGGGCCGCATCGGCGCCGGCTGCCTCGGCGCGCTCGCCCAAGGCCGCGATCGTGCGTCCGTCAACACAGCTGCTGCGTCCGGTGCCGCGCTGGTCGGGCAGGACCACGCGGAAGTGTTTGACGGCCTCCTCGATCCAGCCGTCGCTCGTGGGCGACAGCGGACGCGGGCTCTCGCCGCCGGGGCCGCCCTGCAAAAAGAGAAGGAGCGGCAGGTCGTCGTTGATGCGGTCGGGTGCGCAAACCACGCGGTAGAAGAGCTTGATGCTCTCGGGCGCGCCGGCGATGGGCGCCGGCATGGCGCCGCGGCGCATGGTGCTGCCGACGGCCAAAAGCATGGGCTCCAGGCCGCGCCAGTCGAGGGGGACATCGATGCTGTGGTCCTCGACATACAGGCCGGGGACGTGGTACGAAGTAATGAGGGCCATGTGAGTCTTCCGTTCGTTGCGGTGTTTCGGGTTGACCAATTCTACCGCCGCGGGCGAGGCCATGCGCAAATCGGCTACCATGGTTGCAAACTTCTAGGAGAAAGGGCCGTCCATGTCGGTCGATATAGCCACGTATGTCCACGATCTTGCCGTTGCCGCTAAGGCAGCGTCGGCCTCGCTTGCCACGGCGAGCGACGAGCAGCGCCAGGAGGCCGTGCGCGCCATGGCCGCAGCACTGCGCAACGGTATCGACTCCATCGTCGCCGCCAACGAGCTCGATATGTCCACTGCGCGTGATGCGGGGACCTCGGCGGGGCTCCTCGACCGTCTGCTGCTGACGCCCGAGCGCGTCGAGGGCATGGCCGCCGGCCTGGAGAAGCTCGCCGAGCTGCCCGATCCCGTGGGCCGCGTGCTCGATCACCGTGTGCTTGCGAGTGGCGTGGACCTTACGCGCGTGAGTGTGCCGCTGGGCCTGGTTGCCATGGTCTACGAGGCGCGCCCCAACGTGACGGCCGATGCCGCGGGCATCTGCATCCGCACCGGCAACGCCTGCATCCTGCGCGGCGGTTCGCTGGCCTATCACTCGTGCGCCATGATTGCCGAACTGCTGGCCGATGCGCTTGAGGCCCAGGGCTTTCCACGCGAAGCTATCTCGATGATCGAGTCCACCGACCGCGAGGCCACCGGCGAGCTCATGAAGCTCCGCGGTATTGTCGATGTGCTCATTCCGCGTGGCGGTGCGGGCCTGATCCAGCGCTGCGTGCGCGAGTCGCTTGTGCCGGTGATCGAGACGGGCACAGGCAACTGCCACATCTACGTGCATGAATCCGCCGATTTTGACAAGGCGCTCAACATTATCGTCAACGCTAAGACGCAGCGCGTGGGCGTGTGCAATGCCGCCGAGTCGCTGCTGGTCGACCGTGCCGTGGCGGATTCGTTTTTGCCGGCGGTCGTTGCCGTGCTGCACGACCACGGCGTGCTGATTCACGGCGACGAGGCCACGTGCGCCGCATGCGCTGCCGCCGGGCTTGCCGAGGGCGACGACTATGTAGCCGCGACTGAGGAGGACTGGGGCCGCGAGTATCTGGCGCTCGAGATGAGCGTGAAGGTCGTGGCGAACGAGGACGAAGCCATCGCGCACATCAACCGCTACGGCACCATGCACTCCGAGGCCATCGTTGCCGAGGACGAGGATGCCTGCGAGCGCTTCCTGGACGCGGTCGATGCCTCGGCCGTGTATGCCAACGCCAGCACGCGCTTCACCGACGGCGGCGAGTTTGGCCTGGGCGCCGAGATCGGCATCTCGACCCAAAAGCTCCACGCCCGCGGCCCCTTTGCCGCCGAGGCCCTCACTACCTACAAATACAAGCTCCGCGGCACCGGCCAGGTCCGTCCCTAAACCTGTTGCAAACGAAAAACCACCACAAAGGCGCCTGTCCCCTTTGCGGTGGTTATAGGTGGCGTGGGCGGTTAGGCCTGGAAGGTGTCGCGATCGGGAGCGAAGGATTGCATGGCCGCGATGGTACGGTCGAAGAGCTCGGGAAGCTCCCAGCCCAGCATCTCGGCGCCCTGCGAAATCACGTCACGCGAGCAGCCGGCGGCAAAGCGCTTGTCCTTGAACTTCTTCTTGAGCGACTTGGTCGTAAAGTCCATGACGCTCTTGCTCGGGCGCATGACGACGGCGGCTCCGATCAGGCCGGTGAGCTCGTCGCAGGCGAACAGTATCTTTTCCATCTGCAGTTCGGGCTTGGGCAGCGAGGTGTTGAAATCGGACGTGTGCGTCTGGATGGCGCGAATGAGCTCGGGAGAGGCGCCCTCGCCCTCGAGGATCTCGGCCGCATAGATGGTGTGGTTCATGGGGTCATCCTCATGCTCCTCCCAATCCAGGTCGTGCAGCAGGCCGACGATGCCCCAAAACTCCTCGTTCTCGGGGTCGAACTCGCGCGCAAAGTAGCGCATGGTGCCCTCGACCGTTTCGCCATGGGTGATGTGGAACGGGTCCTTGTTGTGCTCGTTGAGCAGTTCGAACGCACGGTCGCGGGTGATTCCGGCGGTAAGTGGCTCTGCCATAAGAGGCTCCTTGTGCTCGTAGGTATCGCTAAGAATGAATACTACTAGAACGACTAGAACGAAAAAACCACCACAAAGGTGCCTGTGAACTGCCTCCCATTTCTTGGACATCGGGA